>CASFKR010000028.1 GCA_949295265.1 uncultured Verrucomicrobiota bacterium
CCGGACGGAACTTCACGCCGCGGCGGACGGGAATTTGGAAGGTGGATTCCGGTTGATGCGGATTGCGGCCAACGCGCGGTTTACGGATCGAGACGGTGAACGAACCAAAGTCGCGAAACTCGCAATGCCGTCCCTCGGCAATGGCGGTGCCGATCTCGCGGAAGACGCGCTCGACGATGCTCAGAGCCATGGCCTGAGAAAGGTTGTATTCACGGGAGAGAGCGAGAACGATTTCACGTTTCGTGAAAGCACGCGGGGTCGACTTGTTCATGGTACGGGAAACAGAAGGAAACAATGGGAACAAAAGGAAAGGGGCGAAGGGCGGGAGCGGTCGGGCTGCCCCTCCCGCCGATGTGCTTACCGGAGGAATTCGCGAACGGTGTCGAGCGCGGCATCCGCCGGCACGAGGCGCGTTTCGCCCGTGCGGCGGGCGCGCACTTCGATGCCGCCCTTCTGCAGGGAACGGCAGCTGACAACGAGGCGGACCGTGCAGCCGATCAGGTCGGCATCCTTGAATTTGATGCCGGGGCGTTCATCGCGGTCATCCACGAGCACATCAATGCCGGCGGCTTCCAGCGCCTTCTCGAGTTCGGCGGCGGTCTTCACGCAGGTTTCATCCTTGAGGTCGAGCACCAGCAGCGTCGCCTGGAACGGCGAGACGGATGCGGGCCAGATGAGCCCGTCCTTGTCGTTGTTGAGCTGGGCGATGGCCTGCACGGTGCGGGAGACGCCGATGCCGTAGCATCCGCCGTACAGGAGGCGCGACTGCTTGTTGGCGTCCAGGAAGACGGAATGGAAGGCTTCCGTGTACTTGAAGCCGAATTTGAAGACGTGACCGACCTCCGTGCCGCGCTCGAGCGTGAGCTCTTTGCCGCAGTGCGGGCAGCGGTCGCCCGCTTCGACGGTGATGAAATCGCCCCAGCCGGCAATGTGAATCTCGGGGTCATCCACGAGATTGACGTGGCGGACGTGATAGCCGTCTTCGTTGGCGCCGACGCAGACGTCGCGGGCATCTTTGAGCCCGATGTCGGCATAAACCGGAATGGAGACGCCGATGGGGCCGATGGAGCCGAAGGGCCCCGCCGCCTTTTCGGTCGTTTCCGGATCGGCCATTTCCACTTCGGAGAAGCCCAGAATGCGGCGCACCTTGCAGTCGCACACATCGCGCGTGCCGCGCACGAGAATCATCACGGGCTTACCGTCCGCGAGGACGACGAGGGATTTGACGATCTGGTCGGGCGGAACGCCGAGGGCGGCGGCCGCTTCCTCGACGGTATGCGCGCCGGGGGTGGCCACCTTTTCACGGGGCGTGGCGGCGGCGGTCGTGTAGGGGCAGGGCTCCGGCGTGCGTTCCGCGCGTTCCTGATTGGCGGAATAGCCGCACGAGGGGCAGTGCAGAATGCCGTCCTCACCGGATTCGGAGAGAACCATGAATTCGTGCGAGTGATTGCCGCCGATGGCGCCGGTATCGGCTTCCACGGGGTGGGCGTCGAGGCCGCACCGCTTGAAGATGCGCAGATACGCATCGTACATGCGCTGATACGAAGCGTTGGCGGCTTCGGAATCCACATCGAAGGAGTAGGCGTCCTTCATGATGAATTCCTTCGCGCGGATCAGACCGAAGCGCGGCCGGATTTCGTCGCGGAACTTCGTCTGAATCTGATAAATGATGCAGGGCAGCTGCCGGTACGAATTGACGAGGCGCGTCACGTAGTCGGTCGCGACTTCTTCGTGCGTGGGCCCGAGGACCATGGTGCGGTCGCTACGGTCCTTGAGCGTGAACATGGATTTGCCCATGAGCCCGGCACGGCCGGATTTCTCCCAGAGTTCGATGGGCTGCAACGCCGTAAAGAGCACCTCATTGGCGCCCGCACGGTCCATTTCCTCGCGCACGATGGCTTCGACTTTGTGCAGCACGCGCACACCGAGCGGGGAAAACGAGTAGAGCCCGCCGGAGAGTTTGATGAGAAAGCCGCCGCGGACGAGCAGCTTGTGCGAAATGATTTCAGCTTCCTGGGGATCTTCGCGAAGCGTCGCGATCAGGGATTGTGACCAGCGCATGGGAAAGAAAAAGAGTCAAAAACAGCAAAATCCGGTCTGTACGTAACAAAAACGCATTCGAAGACCGGAGATGAATGCACAAAATTCAACCATTTTCCGGCCTTTATTGCAAGCATATCTTGTGTGATTTCAGCGGATTATCCTTCCACTTTTCCGCAACGGGCGGGGCGGGTGGCAAACTGCCACCTGAGATGCGGGCGGCGTTAAACCGCCCGCTTCAAAGTCACCGGCTCATGCGTCGGCCGGGCGGCGGTGCCGCCTTTTTGCCGGTCGGCGTTAACCGACCGGCCTTTGGGCAGCGGCTCATGCGTCGGCCGGGCGGCGGTGCCGCCTTTTTGCCGGTCGGCGTTAACCGACCGGCCTTTTGGCACCGGCTCATGCGTCGGCCGGGCGGCGGTGCCGCCTTTTTGCCGGTCGGCGTTAACCGACCGGCCTTTTGGCACCGGCTCATGCGTCGGCCGCCCACTCCGAGGGCGGCAAAGCCAGCGCAGACAGGACGAACAGGACGAACAGGACGAACAGGACGAACAGGACGAACAGGACGGACAGGACAGCTTGCGCGCTGGCATGGGTGTGGCACCGGTGAGGCGGTTTGTGCGCTGGCATGGGCGTGGCACTGGTGAGGCGGCTGGTGCGCAGGCTTTGTGCGCTGGCATGGGCGTGGCACTGGTGAGGCGACTGGCTGCGCTGGCATGGGTGTGGCACCGGTGAGGCGGCTGGTGCGCCGGCTCACTCAGGCGGCTGAATGCCGGGAAATGTACCTGAGCAGATGCGACAGCGAGACGGGAGCGGGATTCAGCATGGGGGAGCTGACCCCGGATGCAAGCATGGTCGAACGACGGAAACCGACGGGTGTGGATAACTGAAAAGGCAGTGCTGAAACGGAAAATCAAGGAAAAGAAAGAAAATTCTGTGAAACGGGTTGACAGGCTTCCTGTTTGTTTTCTATCATGGCGCCATGTGGAATGAAACGATTCATCCCACGCAACCAATGAATTTGTCCATGGGCGGAAAACAGAAGAAGATTACCTTGCGGGATGTTGCGCGGGAGGCGGGCGTCTCTTGCGGAGCCGCATGTGCGGCGCTCCGCGGGGGCCGTTCGTCCACAACGGCGGTGAGTCCGGCGTCCATGGAAAAGGTTCTTTCGGCGGCCAACCGGCTCGGCTATGTCCCGGATGGTGCAGCCCGGGCGCTCCGGTGCAAGCGTACGCTCCAGATTGGTGTCATCATTCCCAATCAAAGCGAGCGCGACCAGCTCGCCAGTCCCAATTCGTATGAAACGATCATGGGCATCAACAACGAACTGCAGAACAGCGGTTATGTGCTTGTGCTGGCGCGGTTGCATGATGTTCTGGATCCCGACGGCCAGGCACCTGCCAGCGTCCTTTTCCGTGAACGCATGATGGATGTGGCCATTGCCGTGGGACAGTTCTCTCCGGAGGATGAGGCGTGGATGGACCGGCGTCTCCAGCGCACCATCTGGTGTGACAGCCGGGTCTGGAAAAAGACCTGCTGTGTGCGCAGAGATGAAGAGGCGGCAGGCCGGCTCGCCGTTGAAAAGATGGCGGAAGCGGGTATCCGTTCCATCATCATTCCCTGCGCATCGCTGCACGAGAAGGGCGTTCACTTCAGTTTTGCTCTCCGGCGCAAAGGCATTCAGGAAACCTGTCGGCGGCTGGGGCTTTCCTGTCAGCGGATGACCTATTCGGACATGCTTTCGAAGGCTGCCGCCGGGGAACTCAATGGCGCGGGCGTTCTGACCATTGCCTTTGATATGGCGCAACGCGCCTACGTGGATTTCTGCCGCCTGGGCGTCCGGCCGGGGCGGACGCTGTCGCTCTGCTCGTGTGACAATTTCCGGCTCCAATGGTGGTGCTTCGGCGATATTGCACGGGTTGATTTTGACCGGATGCAGATGGGGGCGCAGGCTGCCAAAATGGCATTGATGCTGGCGGAGGACGGCAAGCGCCCGGGCTCTGTCCTTCTGGATTCCGGCTGGTATGCCCCAGAGGCGGGGAAGACGACACTGGCGCAACTGAACGGGTAAATCCGCTTTCCGGGGGCGGCAAAACAGATGGACGCTCCCTGCAACTGAAACCATTTCCGAAAACGACAACATCAGGAATCTCAATCCGGAACCATCACGAATCATGACGCCCCCCCGAAAGGGCAGACACTCCGCAGGATGAAACGATTCATGCGGCGCAAGTGCGTCTGACGGCGAGAAAATGAGGGATGGAACGGGTTTCGCACGCAAAACAGGTAGAGACATGAAACAATTCATACGACCGGGGCGGACGGCAGCCCGTCCCATGCCGGAAAAACACCAACTGACGGGTGGCAGGGGTGTGGCACGGCTGCGGCATGCGGCACGGCTGCGGGGTGTGATTGCGCTGTTGCTGCCGGTGCAGCCGGGCGGTGCGGCACGGCTGCGGCATGCGGCACGGCTGCGGCATGCGGCACGGCTGCGGAGTGTGATTGCGCTGTGGCTGCTGGTGCAGGTGGGCGGTGCGGCAACGTTCAAATTTGCCACGGTGCTGTCCGATTACGCGGTGCTGCAACGGGATGTTGCCGCACCGGTCTGGGGTTTCGGCGAACCGGGGCAGCAGGTTCGTGTGGCGCTTGACGGGCGCGAAGTCGGCTCGGCAACGGTTGATGCGGAGGGGCGCTGGCTCGTGCGCCTGCCGCCGCAGAAGGCGAGTGCGTCTCCCCATGAGCTGACGGCGGTCTGCGGCGGGCAGACGCTCCGGGTGCGGGATGTGCTGTTCGGCGAAGTCTGGTTCGGGTGCGGTCAGTCCAACATGGCATACACCTTCAACGGATATGGGCGCGAGCCTGTCGGCGGCCGTGCATTTGTCGCAACGGCATCGAACCGCCTCATCCGGACGCTTCAGATGAATGTGCCGGGAAATGCGAATGCGGGTTTTCCGCGCATGGACGCCGCCGAGGGGGTCCGCTGGCGTGTCAGCAATCCGGCGGACCCGGATTCGGTCCGCAATTTCAGTGCTGCGCTGTACTGGTTCGGGGATAAACTCCAGCATTCGTTGGACGTCCCCGTGGGGCTCATCAATGCCAGTTGGGGCGCAACGAAAATCGACGGCTGGATTGATGCGGATTTTTGCCGGGCGCATGCGGACGGCTATGCCCGCGGCATCGGAAATTACTGGTACGGCCGGCGCGCTCAATTTATCGCCAACGGGGGCGTTGAAGGCTACGAAAAGGCCATCCGCGAATGGAACACCATTTTCAATCCGGGGGCGAACGAACTGCCGAACAGTCCGGGACGCGATCCCGGAAAACCTTCGCTGTTCGATGTCGATTTTGATGATTCGCACTGGGCGGCGGTGACGCTCCCCGGAACCGGGTTTCAGCATGCGCCGTTTCCGGAGAATTTCTCGGGCGAAGTGTGGCTCCGGACGGTCATCGAGCTCCAGGCGGAAGATCTGCGCAAGTACGCCATGAGCTACATGGTGCGGGACTGCTATGGCAGCGATATGGTCTACGTCAACGGGCATGCGATCGGCGGTTCGGGCAATCCGTGGCACGGTTACGGTTTTCCGGAAGACAAGTGCCGCCCCGGCAAAAACGTCATTGCCATCCGCCTGAAGGTCTGGGGACGTGATGAGAAAACGGGGCGCGAGGGCGGTATGCACAGTGCGCCGGTGCTCAAACTGGACGGCGGCAAACGCCAGATGGAACTGACCGCCTGGCGGGCGGCGGTGGCGCAGCGTGCGCCGCGGCCCTACGTCGATGTTGCTCCGGTGGACGCGCGCGCCGTCAACATGTTTACTGCGACTTCCATGCACAACGGTCTGGTGCAGCCGCTGTACCCCATGGCAATCCGCGGAGCCATCTGGTACCAGGGGTGCTCCGATCTGGGCAACGGCCGGTACGCGAACCTGTTCAACGCGCTGGTGAGCGGCTGGCGGGCAAACTTCACCTGTCCGGAGAAGACGCTGCCGGTCATTGTGACGGAAATTGCGCCGCACAAGCTGGATTCGAAGCCCAATTCGGTGGAGCGCATTGCGCAGGGGGAAACCGCGCGCCCGACGTGGTCGGTCAGTGCCGACATGCGCTACCAGCTCAATGCGCTGGCGGAAACGGTGCCCGGATGTTTCGGCGTTTCGCTCGTTGACCTGGGCGAAGAGGATATCCACCCCGTGCGCAAAGAGGAAGTCGGTGACCGCTGGGCGCGGCAGGCGCTCGCATCGGTCTACGGGCGAAAGCTGACGCCCGCAGGACCCGTCCCCGTTTCCGTTGAATGGAAAGGTCCCAAAGCCATCATCCATTATCGCAATGCGGCAGCGCTCAAAACCTCGGACGGTCTCCCCGTCAAGGGCTTTGAACTGGCGGGTCCCGCTCAGCCGGGCCCCAACAGCACCGACCCCGCCAAAGCCAAAACCGTGGAAGGCTACTGCTTCCGGTATGCGGACGCGCAGATCCGCGGCAACACGGTGGAAGTGACGGCACCCGGCATCACGGAAGCCTGTGCGTTGCGCTATGCGTGGTATGACCTGAATCTGGGCTGGAATCTGGTCAATGCAGACGGACTCCCGGCGGGCGTTTTCCGCGCCTTCAAGGGTCAGGAAAAAGTCTTTGTGGAATCGGAAACAGACCGGAAGCCGCAAATCTGGCTGGAGGACTGACGGGGCTGAGCGCTCCGCTCTTCTTCCTCAGGCAACGTCAGGCGAAATGCCGATGATTTTTGAATCCTGAAACAGAACATGGAGATGAAAAAGAAAACTGACGGACGGGGTCCGGCCCCGGTTGTTTGCAGATGGGTTGCCATCCTGATGGCGCTGGCAGGTACGGCGGGCGGTATGCAAGGTGCCACCTGCACCTGGCGCGCGGCCAGCGGTCAATGGAGCGATGCCGCCTGCTGGGCGGAGGGCGCCGTGCCCACGGCGTCGGATACGGCGTATTTTCCGGCGGGGCAGACGGCGGAAATCACGCTCACGGCGGCAGCGTCTGTGAATGCGCTCATCATTGAAACGGACGGAAGCAGCTATGCATTCCGGAGTGCTGCGCCGAATGCGGTGCGGACGCTTACGGTGAATTCGGCCTCCGCCGCACCGGCGGACGCAACCGGCGCCCGGGGGACGCTGACCTTCGATGCGGTCTCCGTCTCGCAACCCTTTACGGAGCTGGAACGCCTCGAGACGCTCTCCGTGGTCAATGACGCCGTGCTCCGCCTGCCGTCCACCTTCGACGCGGAGACGGATTTGCAACTGGTCCATGGCGGTCTTGTGTACCTGACGGGGACCACGGGCGTGTTCGGCACGCTCCGTCTGAGCCAGGGGCGCAACCACCTTGGTGCGCCGGTTGCCTCGTACGCCTACACCTTCGAACGGTTTGAAGATGCCGGTGGCATGGGCGTGGCAGAGGTGCTGCCGGGCGGCGTGCGCTTCAAGGATACGTCGGGCATCCGCCTGATCGGCGGCACGCAGAGCCTCTCGAACCCCGGCCCGCGCATCCCCGTCGCACCCCAGTTCGCCATCCGCCTTGCGGGGAGCGACAGCGCTGCGGGGCTGTATGCGAACGGCTGGGGGCTCCTGACGCTCGACCGTGACGGAGTGGTGCGGGAAATTCCCACCAATACGATGAAGACGGCGTTTTCGAACGCCACGGAACTGGACAACGTCTATATCGGCCCGGAGGGCGCCACACTGGAAGCGGATGTCACCGTGAACGCCGTGGCGTACGACGGCCCGATTGACCTCAACGGTTTCACGCTGACGGTGCTCAGCGGTGCGATGCGCACCGTCCGGTGGCAGAGCGCACCGACAGTCAGCAATGGAACCGTCTATACGCCCGAGCCCTTTTTGCTGTGCGACGGCATTAACAATGCCGATGTGCGCTTTACGGCGGAAATCGAAACACCCGCAGATACGGATGTGCGCAAAACGATGCTTTCGTGCGCCGTCATGGACGGCTGGGCAAGCGCGAACGGTTTCGAGACCTTCCGGGGAACGGTTCTTGTTCCGGGCTACTACGCACTTGCCGTGACGAATGCGCCGGGGCTTTTCCTCGAGATTTGTCCCGGAAGCAAGATGAATCTCGCAAGCAGCTGGCAATGGGTGCGCCTGGCCGGCCTTGGCGGCACCGGTACGCTTGCGTTCGAAAAGGTGTACAACACCATGTGGTTGGGCAACTGGACGGACGGGCAGGCTGCCGCTGTGGCGAACCATGACTATCGCTTTAACCTGATCATCGGCGATGGCGGTGTGCTGGCGCCCGGCTCCGTCCGGGAAAAGGGTGTGCGCCGCGGCACCTTCTCGCTGACCTATGTCAACGAGCGTCTGCAAGGTGTGCAGTTCCTCGAAGGAGCGACGCTGGAGGCGGGCGTCCATGCCGACGGCAGCTGCTCGCTGGTGGATGCAACGGCGACGACCGTTGACGGTACGTATCTTTCCGTGGCGCTTGCGGGTGCGCTGGTGCTCGAGCCCTGCGGATTCCCGGCCGCCGGTACGCAGTGGACGATTCTGAAGACCAACGCGGAGACAACGGGCGCTTTCTCGTCCGTGACGGAGGGCTTCAAGGTCGCGTACAACGTCATGCAGGATGACGGTACGTACGGCCTGGTTGTGACGCGCGGTCTCACCGCCACCATCATTACGGTTCAATAATTGCAGTCTGCAGACCGCACGCCGCTGTTGCACGCA
The DNA here is from genome assembly GCA_949295265.1 of uncultured Verrucomicrobiota bacterium. Taxonomy (GTDB): domain Bacteria; phylum Verrucomicrobiota; class Kiritimatiellia; order RFP12; family UBA3636; genus JAEDLN01. Next base: position 8,724 of record CASFKR010000028.1, read on the forward strand.
CCCTGCCGCCATCCGGCGGGGTGCGCTTTTCCCGGCTCATCCCCGGCATCTGAATTTCCCCTTTGGTTCCCTGTCATTCATCCGTTATACTGACGCAAAATGAACAAGTTTCTCTTCCCTGTATTTCTGGCGTGTGCAACGCTGACCGGTGCCGCCGCGCAGGAGGTCCCGCTGGACCCGAAAGGGCTCGGGTTCGACCCCTTCACGCCCTTTGCACGGCTCCCGGAGGCGGAGCTTTTTCCGCGCGCAGGTTCTTTCGCGGTGGCGCCGGACGGCTCATTTACCGCCGATGGCAGCCCGCGCTATCTGCCGTCCGTCATCTGGTATGGTCTGACGGAGCTGGAATGCCGGGAGGATACACCCGGCTACGTGGACGCGCTACGCTGGCTCTACGTCCAGATGCCCGATTACGAGGCGATGCAGCGGATCGGGCTGGATGGCGGCGGACTCGAAGCCCCGCTTTCCTGGATGAATCGCCTGTACCGCCCGTGGTTCAGGGATGCGCCGCGCGACAATGCCGCATTGGCCCCCTGCCTGACCAACGGACTCCCCATTTACGTGGATTTCACGGCTTCAGAGTGGTCGCACGGCTCGCTCCGTCCGGAGGACAATCCGCTCAATCCGGCGGCTCCGGGCGATCCGGAGGACGGACACAAGACCGGGGAGCCCGGACGCATGCCGCGCGAGGCGTGGACCGTGGGGCATCACCATTGGGTCCCGTATTCCATTGTGGAACCGCATGGGCGCGCCATCTGGCTCAACATGTGGACGGAAGGGGCGCGGGACTGCCTCACGATGACGGCGAAGCGGCCGGGCTCGACGCAGGAGGAGCCGGTGCGGTTCCGCCCCTGGTGCTATGAGCTCATGAACGAGCCTGCCGTTTTCGACGAAAGCGAGTACGGCAAGGCGCGCTTTGCCGAAGCCATGCGGCGCAAGTTCGGCGACGACGTTCCGGAGCCCGGCTCCGTCCGCGAACGCGTGGAATACACGAAGTTCAACGAAGGAAACTTCGCCTCGCTGCTGAGCGAAGGCGCACGCGCCATTCAGGCGATTGACCCGGAGGCGCGCACCTGCTTCCAGCCCTGTACCATCCGGACGCGCGGGCTCGACCTGTTCCGGGCAAACCGCGATCAGAAGGTCATCTGCTCGCCCACCGGCGGGCGCGGCATCATGGAGGCGCATATGCTCCGCGCCATGGCCGACGGCAAGCCGATTGTCGACAGCGAAATGTACGTCGGCGTTTCCACCAACTCCATCCGCAATGCGTTTCTCGACCAGTATCAGCGCGGGTTCAACGCCTCCTACATGTTCAAATGGTCGCGCCGTCCGGGCGACTGGCGCCGCGTCCATAAAGTGACGCTGACCGAGGGGCCCCACAAGGGACGCGAGGTCTGGCAGATGTGGCCGGAGGAAACGCTCAAACACGCGCTCAAACCCAGCGCCTACAATTTCATGAATCCGTATCGGGTGCACACCGATGCGCTGCTGGGTATCCGCATGGCCAAGCGCGATATTCTCGACGTCAATGAATTCTTTACGCCGCGCGACCGCGGCGTACCCCGGAAGGTGGCGGTGCTCTTTTCGAGTCCGACGGAGCGCCTTGCCCAGTGCGCCGGCCGTTTCGGGTACCGGCTGTTCGATCAGGCGATTGCCGGAGCGGATTTTGCGCAACTCCTGCCGGACGTCATTTTCGAGGATCAGCTGACCAATACGCTGGAGCGGCTTTCGCGCTACGACGTGCTGGTGGCTGCCGGTGTCGATGCGGTGTATCCCGGCACGGCGCAAACGGTGCGCCGCTGGGTGGAAGCGGGCGGTACGCTGGTGCTGCAGGGCGAAACGATGGGGCTGGATGAGTATGGCGAGCCTGCGCCGGACGCTTTTCCCGGGTTGCAGACGGGGGCCGAGCGCGAAAGCGAGTCGGAAACCGTCGAAGTCGAAGGCGTTTCGCTGACGATGAGCATCTATCGGGATACGGTGGTGGATGCTTCGTGGGAGACGCTTGCCGCGCGCGAAGGCGTCACGCTGCTCGCCCGCAAGCGTTTCGGCAAGGGGGTCGTCTGGTTCGCCAATGCGAAGATGCCCTCCGCCTCCGTCGGGCGTTTGCTGGAGCTCGCCGGGGCGCGCCCGGTTTGTGCAGTCGACGATGCGCTGGAGGGCGGCCCGCTTTCCGATATCGAAATCCACCCGGCGCGGCGCGGTGCGCTCGATGCCTATCTGATCACGGCCCGGTCGCAAGGCTCCCGCGTCATCCGTTTCCGCCCGATGCGGCCCGTACCCTGTCTGGTGCGCGTCTGGAATGCGCCGGCGCCTGCCGCCCCGGCCGACGCGGCGGATCCGCGGCAGCGCGATCTCATCGCCTGGCGCGAACCGCTTTTGCCTGATGCCGACGGCTCCTTCGTGCTCACGCTCCGTCCCGGCGAATGCGTTGCCGTGGTGGGCGGTGCCCCTGATGCGCTCGAGGCGCGGTATCCGAAAGGGGAGGGGATCCGGTGGCTGCCCAAACGCACCGCCGCACAGGCGCTCGAGGAGGGGCGCTCCCTGCTCGCAGAGGAGCGCGCCAAACGCATCGCCGCCCGCCCGGCTTTCGATGTCAATCCCGACAACACCTGGCCGCTGGATTTGCGCCCGTTCGTCAATCGCCGGTTTGTCGACAAGGTCGCCGGGGACGGTCGCGACGGCTGGACCGATCAGGGTGCCCAGCAGTGCCTCACGGATACGCCCTGGGGCCTCACGGACTGCAATGGCGTGCGCATGGATTTCATCCGCTACGATCAGAACGGGTATCGCGACTGCCTCGTGATGGCTTCGCGCCGGTTGCGTCCCGCCCCGGAAGGCGAAATGCCGTATCCGGAGCGCGTCGAAGGCATCCGCGTCGATGCGCAGGTTGCGAACCTCTACTTCCTGCATGCCATCGCCTGGGGGACGTTGGGGCGTACGGATCCCGCGATGACGTACATCATGCGCTATGGCGACGGTACATCTCTGGAGGTCCCCGTACGCGCTTTTCGCGAGGTCTGGGACTGGGGGTATGTTTCCGTGACCGAAGAAATGACGGAATGTGACTGCCATCGCGGCTGGGCAAATGCGCGGAATCAGGGGCTGTACGTCTGGCGCTGGCGCAATCCCTGGCCGGAAAAGCGCCTCGCCAGCATCGATATTGTTTCCGCGTGCGGAGATCAGATTCCGCTCGTGGCGGCCATTACGGCGGAGCGTCCCGATGCGACACGGGTCGCCGTGGAGCTGGGCGAGGGAACCCGGGTCATCGGGCGGACGGGCATCCGGGCGGCGTTGCGGCAGGGCGTGGCCTCGTTCACCGTAGATGAGCGGGCCGCAGGGTTCAGCGGCGGCACCCTCGAATTTCCCGCCGTATCCATGAAGGACCGTCGTTTCGACAAACTCTATTTTCAGGTAAACAAAACGCCGGATCCGCACGGGAACTACCACGAGAATGCAACACCGCAGCTGGCGCTGCTCTGTCGCGACCGGAACAACCGCTGGTTTCTCACCGGTTTTCAGGTGCCAACCTGGGTCCGGAGCGGTCAGCCCGCCTACCGTGCCGACAATGATCCGGAGACTTGGGAGACGGCTTGTGTGGATATCCGCGCCTATGGCATCGATGACCGTGCCACCTGCGTGTATGGCGTCGTTCTCCAGTTCCAGTTCCCCTATCTGGCTGCCAGCGAGCGCTCCGGTCTCGCCTTCCGTTCTCTGGAATTCTCTCTTCGCCCGTCCTCCCATTAGCCGTATCTGCAAGGCGGGGCGGGTGGCAAACTGCCACCTGAGATGCGGGCGGCGTTAAACCGCCCGCTTCAAAGCCACCGGCTCATGCGTCGACCGCCCACTCCGAGGGAGGCAAAGCCAGCGCAGACAGGACGAACAGGATGGACAGGACGAACAGGACGAACAGGACAGCTTGTGCGCTGGCTCTGTGTGCTGGCATGGGTGTGGCACTGGTGAGGCGGCTGGTGCGCAGGCACTGCGCGCCGATTTGCCTCCGAAGGAGGGTCAGAGGAGAGCGGCGGGCGGAAGGGGGCCCACGAGCGGGGCGGCAAAGCGCACGAAGGCATCGGTGACATCCGGGCGTGCGGGATCGAGGAAGGCATCCGGCAGCGAGCGGGTGTTTTTCGCAACGGTTTGGACGGGCGCCGGGACGAATTCGACGGCGTAATCGGCCGTGTCTTTGCGGCGGATGAGGATGGTGGCGGCAGGGGTGTCTGCCGGCGTCGACAGTGCATAGCGCACGGCTTCGCGCCCGACGGCACGCGCTTCGGCGGAATCGGTGGGTGAGGCAATGCCGGGGAAGGAGCGCTGGAGGTAGCCGAAGGTGTCGGCCCGGACGCGCTTCACGCCCGTCTTTTCGCGCACGAGTTTCGCGAGATAATCGCCGAGGGAACCGGTGCCGGAGAGTTGCAGATTGCCATGCGAATCGCGCTCGGTTGCAAACAGGGCGGCAACCGGCTGCCCGTCTTCCGTGCGGATGCCCTCGGAGACGGCAATGACGCAGCGCCCGAAGCGCGCGAGCGCGTCGGAGACCTCCGCGCAGAAGCGGTCCGGGGAGAAGGGGCGTTCCGGCACGTAAATCAGGTGGGGACCATCATCGGGACGCTGCCGCGCCAGCGCGGAGGCGGCGGTCAGGAAACCGGCGTCGCGCCCCATGACGACGTTGATTTTGACACCGCCGAGCGCACGGTTGTCGAGGTCGTCGCCGCGGAACGCACAGGCGACGAAGCGGGCTGCGGAGCCATAGCCGGGGGTGTGGTCATTGCCGAGCAGATCGCAGTCGATGGTCTTGGGAATGTGTCCGACGCGCAGGGGTACGCCGCGCGCCTGCGCCTGTTCGGCGAGGATGCGGGCGGTGTCGGCGGAGTCGTTTCCGCCGATGTAGAAGAAGTAGCCGACATGCTGTTCCTGGAGGATGTTGAGCAGTTCGGCGCATTCTTCGGGGGTCGGCTTGTGGCGGCAGGAACCCAGTGCGGAGGAGGGGGTGGCGGCAACCTGCTCAAGTTGCTCATCGGAGGGGGCGCGCAAATCGATGAAATCGCGTTTGAAAATGCCGTCGATGCCGTGGCGGGCACCGAGAACGGCGCCAATCCGGTCCGTGGCGGCACGGGCTTCGAGGACGGCGCCCACGAGGGATTGATTGATGACCATGGAGGGGCCGCCCGATTGGGCGACGAGCAGGGCAGGAGCAGGCATGGCGGAGCAGGGAGCAGGGGGTGAGGGGCGGAGGAGACAAAAAAGCCGCGCGAACCGGGGCTTGCGCGGCAGACGAGAAAGAATGAATCAGATGGTTCCCTTGGAACTGGGAATGCCGGTTTCGCGCGAATCGGGCTCGACGGCGACCCGCACCGCGCGGGCAAAGGCCTTGAACATGCTCTCGGCGGCGTGATGCGCTTCGTTGCCGCCGGTGTGGTTCAGGTGGATGTTCATGCGCGCATTGACGGAGAGGGCGCGGAAGAACTCCTCGAAGAGCCGGACATCGAAATCCCGAACAAAGGTGTTCGTGCAGGATGTCGAAAACCGCAGAAACGGACGCCCGCCGAAGTCGATGGCGCATTCGCAGAGCGATTCATCCATCGGGAGCAGGAAAAATCCGTAGCGGCGGATGCCGCGCCGGTCGCCGAGCGCCTCGTTGAACGCCGTACCGAGGGCAAGCCCGAGGTCTTCCACGCTGTGGTGGTAGTCGACGCGGGTATCGCCCTCGAGCGTCACGCGCAGGTCGATGAGCGCGTGGCGCGCGAGAAGCTCGAGCATGTGGTCGAGAAAACCGATGCCCGTCTGAATCTCAGCCTTGCCCGTGCCGTCGAGTTCGACGGACAGGCTGATGCGGGTTTCGCGCGTATTGCGGGTGACGGAGGCGCTGCGCATGGCGGGGGATTACGGGCGGATTTCGGTGACGCCGCCCAGGAAGGGCTGCAGCACCTCGGGAATGCCGATGGAGCCATCGGCGCGCTGGAACTGCTCGACGATGGCGGGGATGAGGCGGGAAGTGGCCAGACCGGAGCCGTTGAGCGTGTGCATGAACTCGGTCTTCTTCTCGCCGGTGCGGCGGAAGCGCATGTTGCCGCGGCGCGCCTGGTAATCCATCGCGTTGGAGACGGACGAGCATTCCTTGTACTCGTTCATGGACGGAATCCAAAGCTCGACGTCCCACGTGGTGGCCATGGAGGCGGAGCAGTCGCCGGCCGCCAGCTTGGACAGGCGGTAGTGGAGCCCGAGTCCTTCCACGAGGCGGCACGCCTTGCGGATGAGCAGCTGGTGCATTTCCTCGCTCTGCTCGGGCGTCGTGTACGCGAACATCTCGACCTTGTTGAACTGGTGCCCGCGAATCATGCCGCGCTCGGATGCGCGGTAGGTGCCGGCCTCGCGCCGGTAGCACGGCGTGTAGGCGAACATCTTTTTGGGCAAATCCTTTTCATCGAGAATTTCGCCGCGGTACAGGTTGACGAGCGCCGTCTCCGCGGTCGGCAGCAGGAAGCGGAAGTTTTCCTCCTGAAGGCGGTACACATCCTCCTCGAATTTCGGGAACTGCCCGGCGGTCAGGCCGCATTCGTAGGTGAGCAGGTGGGGCGGCAGGATGAACTCGAAACCGTCCTTGAGATGCTCCTGAATGAAGTAGTTGAGAAGCGCCCATTCGAGGCGCGCACCGAAGCCGCGGTAGAGCCAGAAGCCGTTGCCGCCCATGCGGACGCCGCGCTCGTAGTCGATGAGGCCGAGTTTCGTGCAGAGATCGACGTGGTTCTGCGGCTCGAAATCAAAGACGGGCGGCTTGCCGTCCCCGGCGACGAACATCACCGCATTGGCCTCCTTGCCGCCGGCGACGACGCCGGGCGCGGGCATGTTCGGGAGCGAAAGCAGGATGGCGCGCTGCTGCTCGTCGAGCGCGGCGGCCTCCTTGTCGAGCTCCGCAATGCGGTCGCCCAGCGAGCGCATGGCGGCCTGAATTTCGGTGGTGTCCTTGCCTTCCTTGCGGAGGACGCCGATTTGCTTGGAGGTGACGTTGCGCTCGTTTTTCAGGGTGTCAACCGCCGCAATTTTCTCGCGGCGCTTGACGTCGATTTCGAGAATCTGATCGACGAGGGTGGGGTCGGCCTCGCGTTTGCGCAGACCGTCGCGAATGACGTCGGGCGTTTCGCGAATGAGCTTGATATCAATCATGACAAAGCCGACGCCTCCGTCGGCGGAAATTCAAAAACAGAGCAACAAAAGGGTGGGAGGGAGCGGCGGGGCTGTCGGGCGGATCAGACCCCGGAGTACGCGGCAAAGCCGCCGTCGATAGGCACGACGACGCCCGTCACGAAAGCGGACGCCTGGTCATCGAGGAGCCAGAGGGTGGTGCCGATCAGGTCCTCGGGTTCGCCGAAACGGCGCATGGGCGTGTGGGCGAGAATCTTCTCGGAGCGCGGCGTCAGGGAGCCGTCGGGGTTGGTGAGCAGGGCGCGGTTCTGGTTCGTGAGGAAGAACCCGGGTGCGATGGCATTGACGCGGATGCCGGCGGGCGCAAAGTGAACCGCGAGCCATTGCGTGAAGTTGGAGACGGCGGCCTTGGCGGCGGAGTAGGCGGGAATCTTCGTGAGCGGACGGAATGCGTTCATCGAAGAGACGTTCAGGATGGAGCCGGAGCCCTTTTGCACCATGTCGCGCGTGAAAGCCTGCGTGGGCAGGAGCGTGCCGAGGAAGTTGAGATTGAAGACGAAGGAGACGCCATCCGGATCGAGGTCGTAGAACGTCTTGAGTTCCGGATTGTCATTCACCAGATCGGCGGCGGAGAGCGTCTCATTGGAAGTGGTGCCTTTGGGGTGGTTGCCGCCGGCGCCGTTGAGCAGCACATCGATGGGACCGAAATCGGCGACGATGGCATCGCGCGCGGCTTCGAGCGAAGCGCGGTCGAGCACATTGCAGGCGTAGCCCTTGGCGGTATGGCCTTCGGCGAGGATGTCCTTGGCGACCGCATCGGCGGCCTCCTGACGCAAATCGAGCACGGCCACGCGGGCACCGACTGCGGCGAGCGCCTTGGAAAGCGTGCCGCAGAGAACACCGCCGCCACCGGTGACGGCAACCGTTTTACCAGCCAGAGAAAGGGTATTGTGAATCGTCATGATGCAGAAACAAAATGGAACGGAACGAAAAGAAAGGGAGGGGAGGGCGGTGCGTTACGGTGCCGGGATGAGCAGAATCTGGCCGACGCGGATTTTCGCCGGATCGGAGATGTTGTTCTCGCGGGCGATGACGGACTGCGAAACGCCGTAGGCGCGCGCAATTTCCGAAAGCGTCTGCCCGGACTCCACCGTATGCTCGTAGAAGCGGCCGGAGGAAGCCGTAGCGGTGCGCGGTGCGCTCGCCTTGCGCGAAATCTCCTTGAGCTGGCGGTTGATGCGCGCGTCGGACTCCGAAAGCGCCTTGTTGACCTCGGCGACGATGGCCTGATGCTCTTTGGTGAGCGCACTCTGCATGGCGGAGGGCACCTGCTTGACGCTCTGCTCGAGGGCGGTGAGGCGCTCCTGCATCGCTTCCAGATCGCGCCGCAGCGCGATGGTATCGGCGCCGCGGGCGTCCGAGACGCGCGTAAGCTGGTCGCTTTTCAGGGCCATGGTGTTGACGGAGGTGCCGACGCCGTCGAGCTCGGACTGCAGTTGGGAGAGCTGGCTCTCGAGCGCGCGGATGCGCGCCTCGCGCAGTTGCTCGGGAGTGGGTCCCGTCGGGCGGCGCCCGAAGACCGTGCGCCCGGTGCTGTCGGTGTAGCAACCGGCGCAGCAGAGCAGCGCCGAAAGAGCGGCGGCCGGAAGGAGGCGGCGGGCAATGCGGCAATTCATCGAAAACCGGTCCTTACTTGGAAGCTTCCTTCTGCGCCGCGTAAATCCGCTGCACGCGGTCGGCGATGTCTTTGTAGGTGACATCGGCGCGGTAGATTTCCTTGAAGTACTTGGAAGCCTCTTCGAGCTGGCCGTCCGCCTCGCAGAGTTCGCCGAGCAGATAGTAGATGTCCATCTTCTGCGTATCCATGGAGGGCAGCAGCTCGAGCGCGGTGCGAAGCTGTTCCACCGCCATGTCGTTCATCGACTTGTTGCGGAAACAGATTGCCATCAGGTAGAGCGACTGGACGCGGTCCTTCGGGGCGCGCTGCGAAATCTGGAACTGCTGAATGGCCTCATCGTTGTAGCCGTACTTGCAGTACTGCTCGCCGAGCAGGAAGCGCAGATGCTGGTCGTTCGGGTAACGCTGGACGCGCTCGCAGATATCGTCGAAAATGTACTGGTTGAGCTCGTTTTCCTTGTTGGCGGCGCCTTCCGCATCGCCGGACGCCTGCAGCTCCGCGATTTCAGCGCGCAACATATCCTGCTTGACGGCCGCATAGCGGTTGTCCAGTTCGGGATCCTGCCCGACGATCTGCCGCGCCTGATCGATGGTGCCGAGGGCTTCGGCATACTGCTTCTGCTGCAGATAGAGCCCCACGAGCGCGAGGTAGTAGTTGACGTTCTTGGGCTCGCGCTGAATCTTATCGAGCGTTTCCTTGATGAGCGTGGCGGCGTCCGCCTCGGTTTTGACGGACTTGTTGGCGGCCTCGAGTTTGGCGGCCTGCTCCTTGTCGGCGAGGCCGACGCGGTAGTCGCCCTTTTCGTGCGCCTGTTCCCAGCCGGAGTTGAGCGTCGCGAGCGCTTCGGAGTCCTTGAGCAGCTTGGCGACTTCGGAATCCGTGGGCTTGAGGCGGTGGACGCGCTCAAAGCAGTCGCGCGCCTTCTTGTAGTCATGCGTCTCGTGATACAGCTTGCCGAGGACGAGCCACGAATTGGCATCTTTGGGCGGAAGGCGGTCGCGAACCGATTCCATGGCCATGAGCCCGGCGGCGGTTCGCTTGGCGGCGATGGCGGTTTCGGCGAAGAGTTTGACGAGATTAATGTTGAGCGGATCGTCCTTGAGCAGCACTTCGCAGGTCTGCAGGGCCTCATCGGCCTGTCCCTTCTTGAGAAGCCCCTGCACCTTCATCTTGGGGAGAAGGGAGAGCGCGCCGGCCAGCGGGTTGGTGGGCACTTTGCCGCCATGCTTTTCGAGATAACGGGCGATGGAGGCGCGATGCAGATCGCGGCGGGCATTGTCAAACCAAGGGCATTGACCGACGCAGCGCAGCAGCATTTCGATTGCGAGGTCGGGGTTGCGTTCCAGCGTTCCAAGGGCCTTGATATGCTGGTTGCGGATGGCGGGAGGAATCGGTTTCTCCGCGGCCGTTTCCGTCGTTTTTTGAGATTCGTCTGCCATAAGCACTCCTGAAAGGGTTTGTCGGGTTTACAATACGTCCGAATCATCCCACAGAACGCCTGTTTCCGTCAAGGTTGCGCCGTTTTTTGTGCGCCTTGGCAAAAGAAGCGGAACGCGCCCGCGCGAGGCGGTTGAGGCGGGCAGACGATTTCGCTAGCATGGTGCGCAATTCGCTGCGCGAAGCGGTTGCAGAGTATGACGGGCAGCTGGTTCCGCGGGCGGGAGAAGAAGATTTTTACGGGACTGAAAACGCGATGTTCCTGTTGCTGATTCTGTATCTGGCGTTTATCGGGCTGGGTCTGCCGGATCCGCTGTTGGGGGCGGCCTGGCCGATTCTTCACGAGGATTTAGGGGCACCGCTTGCCGCAGAGGGACTGATTTACATCATCATCTCGGGCGGCACGGTGATTTCCGCGGCGCAGACGGCGCGCGTCTTGCGACATGTCGGTACGGGCATGCTGACGGCGCTCTGCACACTGATTACGGGCGCATCCCTGCTGGGGATGTCGCTGAGCACTTCGGTTTGGGGCATTTGCGCCTTTGCGGTGCCGCTCGGTCTGGGTGCCGGTGCGGTGGATTCCGCCATCAATCACTTTCTGGCCGTTCATTATTCCTCGCGGCACCAGAACTGGGTGCACGGGTTCTGGGGGCTCGGTGCCACCATTGGGCCGTATCTGCTGGCCTGGAGTCTGATGTGCGGCGCCGGTTGGCAGGGCGGGTACCGGACGGTTGCCTGCCTCCAGCTGGCACTGGCGGCGCTTCTGTTCGCCAGACTCAAGAGCTGGAATCACCCGCCCCAGCCGCCGGAACCACAGGCGGCACCGGCAGAGCCGGAGGATGTAGCGGGCGAAGGAGCGCGCGGCGTATGCGATGTGTTGCGGCTGCGCGGTGCCCGGTATGCGCTGACCATGTGCGTGTGCTACTGCGGCGTGGAGGCGCTCTTCGGGATCTGGACGTGCAGCTTTCTGGTGGTCGGCAAGGGCCTGGACGCGGCGCTGGCGGCGAAACTGGCGGCTTTGTTTTTCCTGAGCATTACGTTCGGACGCTTCGGCAGCGGCCTTATCGCCAACCGGCTGGGTGACGTGCGGATGCTGCGCCTCGGCACGGCGCTGATGCTCGCCGGGGTGGCGCTTCTGCTGTGCATGCCGCAGCACGGCGTCCTGCCCGCGGCGCTGGCGATTGTGCTGTTCGGGGTGGGGTGCGCGCCGATTTATCCCACCATCATGCACCTGGCACCGCTCACGTTCGGTCATCAGAATGCCGCGGCTGTCATCAGCGCACAGATGGTCTTCTTCTACATCGGGTCATCCCTGATGCCGCTCCTGTTCGGCGGGCTGATCAAGGTGTCGACCATCCTGCTTTTCCCGCTGGTGAGTCTGCTGCTGACCGGGCTGCTGACGGTCTGCCTGTACCGCCTGTACCGCTCCGCCGCACGTTCGCAGCCCTGAGCCCGCAACGCCGGGAGCGCAGGTGCCGCTTTCACGGCGCCTGCGCGGCGCACGGAACTCAGTCGATGAGGGTGAGGAGCCCGAAGGCGGAGGGCGCCCATTCGGGAAGGAGACCGCCGCCCCAGGTCATGACGGAGGGCGCCAGACCGTTGTTGTCGGCATCGAACAGCTGGAGGGAGAGTCCGGCACGGGTGCCGACGGCAGGGGTGAGCCCGCCCGTCTCAGACCACGGGATGCGCAGCTCGTAAGCGGTGATGTCGCCCTCGCGCTTCACGGCGAGCTCGTAGACGGAGGAGTCCTTCGCCAGCTGTCCGGACGGGAGCCCGCCATTGCGTGCCGGCGGCCGGTAGAGCGTGTGGCGTCCGCTGCCGCCGCCCGGGGCGCTGGCGCTTCGTTGTGTAGGTGCCATCGGGATTGTCGTCCCACGGACCGAGCGGCGTCAGTTCCAGTTTCGTGCCTTCACCCCAGGTGTCGGACGGATCGAGGCGGGATTCGACGCGGACCGTGAAGGGCTCGCCTTTCGTGATGGGGCCTTCCGTCGGCAGGATGCGCAGAGAACTCTTGCGGAGCGTGGCGGTCTCCGGGCGCAGACGAGAGAGCCGTTGCGCAACGGCTCTCCCGTATTTTTCCGGGTCGCCGATAGGGATGGCCGGAAGGTTGAGGGTGCGTGTGCGCTGCTTGAAATCGCCGTCGGGAGAGAGAAACACAATCGGCTGAATGGCGCCCATCGATTCCGGTTTGACGTTGGGACGGTGGCGGAACCGGAGCGGTTTGCCCGGAACGGCCTTCTGCCCCGGTGCCCAGGAGAGAAATCCGCCCCATGTGCCGTTGGGACGCAGCCAGTGCAGGTGGCAGGCAAGCTGCTGGTTTTCCGGGTCGACATCCCCGTGGAGCGTGATGGTGAGGTACAGCGTGCTTCCGGGGGTAACGATGCGGGTGCCGAGACGGAGCACCACTCGAAATCGCGCGCAATCCCGCTCTCGGCGGCGGGCGGCGTGGCGGCGATGGCACCAGCGGTCATGAGCGCAGGGAGAAGGCAGCAGAGGCGTCGGCGGATGGTGCGTTTCATGGCGGCAAAACGGGGAATCGGGTTCACAGGACGGAGAGGAACGCCCGACAGCATGACCATTCTTCTGCAGCGAAACGAACGGGCTCAGACGCACGCGATGCGTCGTCGCCGTCGGTGGTCGGGCGGGGCGGGATATGGTACGGTTGGGAAAACCGTTTATGAGGAACATTATGCCGTACCGTTATTTGCGCGCTGATTGCCATCGGCCACCCGCCCAGCTTCTGTATGTGGATTTGCTGCTCCGCTTTTTTGAGGATCGCGTAGAGGGCGAGGAAACTCTGTTGCTGGAAATGCGGGAGCCGGGGGACAGCCTGACGCTCGATGCCGCCGCATTGCAGGTCGGCCCCGCATTCTTCCTCGGCGAAGACGGCGGCGAGGAACCGCTTTCGACCCTGTACGACAAAGAGGCGAACCGGTTGACGCTTGCGCTGCCGCATTGCGTTGCGGCGGGCGGGCGCTTGCGCATACGCCTTTCCGCCGTAAGTCGCCCGAGCGAGTCCCTGCTGGAGGGAATCTACTGCGACACGACACCGGCGGGGGCTCCGCCGCAGTTCATTTCGCAGTGTCAGCAGTGGGGTTTTCAGCGCATCATGCCCATTCTGGATGATTGCACCGCCAAATGCACCTGGCGGACCACGCTGGAGGGGGATGCACGCTATACCCACCTCATCAGCAATGGCGATGTGGACCGCACCGCGAATCCCTCGGGCGTGCCCGTGCGCATCCCGGGCGAGCCGCAGCGGCAGCGCATCACCTACGTCAATCCCATCCCGATGCCGCCGTATCTGTTTATCGCCGCCGCCGGCACGTGGGACGTCCTCGCCGATGAAGTCACGACCCCCGGCGGGCGGCGCGTGCGCCTCGAGTATCTGGTTCCGCCCGGACAGGTGGAGGGTGCGCGGATTCCCATGCAGATTCTCAAAGATTCCATCCTCTGGCAGGCGCGCCATGTCGGCTACGAGTATTGCCGCGAATGCTACCGCACCATCTGCATGGAGAAATCCAATTTCGGCGGCATGGAAAATGTCGGCAACACCACCATCATCACGGAAGCGGCGCTGCTGGACCGCTGGACGACCGACCGGCGGCTCGTCTATGCCTACGGCGTCATCGTCCACGAGTACGAGCACAACCACTGCGGCTCGGACGTCACGATGGAAACGCCGTTCGACATGTGGCTCAACGAGGCATATACGGTGACCGTCGAACAGGCCTATCTGGCGGCGCGGTTCGGTGCCGATGCCGCACGGCTTGATGAGCTCGACGGGTTGCGCGACCCCTTGCGCGGACCGCTCTCCGCCGAGGATGCCGGCGCTGCCGCGCCCATTGTGCGCGAGGGGTTCGATCATCCCGATGACGTCGTGGACGGCGTAACCTATCAGAAGGCGCCCGAGGTGCTCGGCATGCTCCGCATGCTGCTCGGGGATGCGCGCTACCGGCAGGCGACCGGGACGTATTTTGCGACGTACAACGGCGGCAATGCCACGACGGAGCAATTCCTCGATGCGTTCCGCGCGGTGGCGCCCGACCCGGCGCTCCTCGACCGCTTTTTCTCCGGCTGGCTTTTCACCGCGGGGTATCCGGTGCTGACCGGTTCCTGGCGCTACGACGCCGCCACCCGTGTGCTGACCCTCTCGCTGCAGCAGCGCGGCAATGTGGACGGAATCGGACCCTTCGTCATTCCGTTCCGTGTGCGTGCCTGTGCGGGCGGGGCGGTTCTTCCCGGTACAGAGCGGCTGCTCGTGCTCGACGGTGCGGAGCAGACCTGGAAGATCCCCGGCGTGGCAACGGCACCCGATTTCATCGACTGGAATGGCGGACTGCCGTTCTACGGAAAATTCCGCGAAACATCCGCCACTCCGGCGGCGGGCGAGCTGGCGGCGCGCTTCCATCCGTCCCTGACGGGGCGCGCGGAAGCTTTTTCCGCGCTGACGGAGCAGGCGGTTTTGCGGGAGATGGGCGAAATCCCGGGCTCCAACGAGGCGTGGATGCGCCTGTTCCGCGAAGTGCTGCTCGGCGCGGACATCCCGGACGACGCCGTCTGCGCGCGGATGCTGACCCTCTCCGAGGACCTGCAGGACGCCCGCGCGCTCACGAAGCCGCTGGAGCGCGCAACCGCCGTCGCCGCGCTGCGCCGCGCGGTGGCGCGCACCTGTCCCGACG
>CASFKR010000029.1 GCA_949295265.1 uncultured Verrucomicrobiota bacterium
CGCAGCCCCTGCGCCGGCCGCCGCCGCACCCGCCGGTGAGCCCGAGGGCGAAACCCTCAAGGCGCCCTTCACCGGCACCTTCTACCGCGCTAACGGTCTCAACGCCCCCAACCTCATCGAGGAAGGCGCGGACGTCAAAGCCGGTACCGCCATCTGCATCATCGAAGCGATGAAGATGTTCAACCCCATCAAGGTGGACAAAGATCTCAAGGTCATCCGCTTCCTGTTCAAGACCGGCGAAACCGTGCAGAAGGGTCAGCCCTACGCCGTCGTGAAGTCCAAGTAACGCGCCGCCGCCCCCGCGCGGCACCCGCACACACGACCCGCGGTCATTGAACAACCGCTGACACGGACGGACCGCCTTTCCTGCGGTCCGTCCTTTTCTTTTCCTCCCCCTCCCATGCTTTTACCCTCTCACCTTTTCCACGAAGGCAGCATCTGGGCGCTTCCGCTCCCCGACGGCTCCCTTCAGACCCGGTTCCGCTTCGCCTCGATGGAGCCGACGGAGTGTGAACCCGGCATTTACCAAACGGCGACCCCGCCTGCGCCCGGCGCCCGCCTCTACACCTGGCGGCAGCTCCACGGGCTCGTCCCGGAAGACGAAATGAGCGCCATTGCGCGCAGCCGCGGGCTCCTGCAGTGGCGGCTCGACAACCGCCGCTGCGGCCATTGCGGCGCCATCCTCGAGCGCGATGTCAACCCCGCGGAGCACTGCATGGTCTGCCCGGCGTGCGATGCCCGGTTTTATCCGCGCATCGCACCCGCCGTCATTACGCTCATCACCCGCGGCGATGAGGTCCTGCTCGAGCAGAACCGCCAATATCGGCATCACTACGGGACGCTCGTCGCCGGGTTCATCGAGCCCGGGGAAAGCGCCGAAACGGCCGTTGCGCGCGAGGCCTTCGAGGAGACGGGCATTTCCGTCCGGGATATCCGCTTCGTCGGCTCCCAGGCGTGGCCCTTTCCGTGCAATCTCATGCTCGGCTTCCGCGCCGAATACGCCGGCGGCGAACTCCATCCCGACGGCGTCGAAATCGCCAGCTGCCGCTTTTACCCCAAAGACGCGCTGCCGCCCCTCCCGCCGCCGCCCTCCATTGCCCGCCGGATGCTGGAAGCCTGGCTCCGCGGAGAAATCTGAGCCCCTGCGCCGCGGCACGGCGCGGCGCGCAACGGCGCTCTCTGTGATATACTGGAAGCATGACAATGAAAAATGCTGCTGTTTACGGCTTTCCCGGCATCCGGGTGCGCCTGCTGGGACTGGCTGAAATCTATTGGCCGTTTCTGGTTTTTCTGATTGCTTCCGGGTGGCTCATCGGATGCATCCTGCCGGTCCGCCTCGCACCCGTTCCGGCGGCCGTCGTCCTGTTTCTCTCCGCCCTCATGGCGTGGGCCGCCTCCAAACGGTGCGAACAGCGCTTCAGCCGCTTCCTCAAGGGTGCGCACGGCGAGGAAATGGTCGCCCACGAGCTCGCGACGCTGCCCGAGGGCTGGGTCGTCATTCACGGCGTGCCCCGCGCGGGCATTCTCTCCGGCGGCAGCGATTTCGACCACGTCGTCATCGCGCCCGGGGCGCTCTATGTGATTGAGACGAAAAACTGGTCCGGCCCCGTCACCGTGGAAGGCGGCAACGTCTTTGTCCGCGGCATTGCGGCGACGCACTCCCCCGTCGCGCAGGCGCGGCGCGAGGCGCTCGATCTGGCGGAGATGGTGCGGGATCTGCTCCCGGAGAACTTCCCCGTCATCGGCATCGTCTGCTTTGCGGGCAACGGGCTCGTCAGCGATGCCGCACACGTCGATTCCACCACGCTCTGCAATCTGCGTGCGCTCTGCACCATTCTCCGCGAGAATCAGCACCCGCTCCTCGATGCCAATCACCGCGCCCTGATCATCGACCGGCTCCTCTCCCAGTAATCCTGCGGTTTTCCGCCCCTTTTCCCGCCCCGGCGACGCACCCATGAAGACCTTTGCCGAACGCTTTCTCCAACAGTTTCCGGGCCGGCCCGCCCTCCTGATGACCGATCAGGCGAACTGGAATCTCGCCGGGCGCGACCTCTACGGCGCCCTCAAGGAAAGCAACGTACCGGTGCTCCGTCCCCACGTTTCCGACGGCACCCTCACGGCCGCGGCCGAAACCCTCGATGCAGTCAAAGCCGCCGTCGCCCATACGGATGCGCATCCCGTCCCCGTTGCCGTCGGCGGCGGGGACATCGCCGATTGCGCCAAACTGCTCGCCGCCGACTTCCGCGGTCCGTGGGCGCTCTTTCTGTCCCGGCCCGACAGCGTGAGCGCCGCCTCGCCGCTGGTCACCGAAACGCCCGAAACATTGCGCATCCTCCAGGCGACACCCGGAAAGCCCGTCGCTCCCGGGCTCGTCGGATATGACCTCCCCCGGCTCCTCCGCGCCCCCGCAGACGCGCGCGCCGCCGGATATGGCGACCTGTTTTCCAAGTTCGCCGCCGGAGCCGACTGGCTGCTCGCCGCCGCCGTCGGCGAAACAGCCATTCCCCCGCAAGCCTGGGAAGCCGCGCAGGACCGCCTCGTCTCCCGCACCATCCACCCCAAGGAACTCGCCGATGGCGATGCCGCGGCGCTGCAGGATCTGGTCGACGGCCTTCTCGACGTGGGGCGCGCCTGCACCCTCGCGCAGTCCCCCTATCCCGCCAGAGGCGCCGAGGACCTCTTCGCGCAGGTCTGGACGCTCTCCGCCCATGCCACGCCCCTGCCACACGGCAAACTCGCGGCCCTCGGTTCGCTCTGCGCCCTCGTGTTTTACATCACGCTTCTGCGCACGCCCTTCACACCCGACCACATCCCGGCGGCCCTCGCCACCTATCCGGACTGGTCTGCGCGCGAGGCCATGATTTCCTCGCTCCTGCCGGAGGGCGCGCTGCGGTCGCGCATCCTCTCGGAAAGCCGCGCCAAGCACCTCAGCCCGGAGGCGCTGCGCCAGCGGCTCGCCGCCCTCGCCTACGGCTGGGAGGACCTGCGCGAAAAACTCGACCGCCAGCTGATGTACTTCCCGCGGATGCGCGCCATGCTGCTGTGCGCGGGCTGTCCGGTCACCCCGGCGGACATCGGGCTCACGCCCGCCCGCGCGGCGGCTTCCGCGATTGTGGCGCAGATGCTTTCGCGCCGCTATACGGTGCTCGATCTCGCGTATGAAACGGGGCGCTTCGCCGACTGCGTCGCCGCCCTTCAGGACGCCTTCGAAATCGACCGCACACCGGCGACCGCGGCGGCCCCTACTCCGTAGCGGACGGCGCTTCCGCCGGTTCCGCCGCTTCGGCATACGTCACCGAGGGCGTCTTCGCGCGGGCTTCCTTGGAACGGCGCAAATCATATTCGAGGAAAAGCCCGACCTCCTGAAGGCGCTTGATTTTCTGCGGCATGCCGTCAATCTGGTAAAGAAGCGTCTCGCGCGCATCGGAATAGCGCTGGCGGGCGGCCTCGATTTCCTCCGTGGCGGCATCGGCCTCCCGCAAATCGCGGACCGCCTGCGCCAGCGGCGCCAGCGAGGGGTCTTCGCCGCATTTTGCGCGCGCGGCGGAAATCTCCTCTGTCAGATTTTTGAGCTCGATGCGCAGGACGCGCCGCTCATACGGCGTGAGCAGATCGGGAACCCGCGCCGATGCGCCGGTCGGGATGTCCGGACGCCGGATGGCGCTTGCCACCGGGCTGACCATCGGCGCACACAGCAGGGCGAGCGTCAGCGCCCGCACAAAACCACGTTGCATTGGCGTTATCCTTTCAACTGGAAATTCACGGTAACCGTCGGATTCGCCCGGATGAAGCGCTCCGTCAGATTGCGGAAAGAGGGAATGGCGCGTGCCGCAGAAAGGGCCGACTGATCGAGCACCGGATTGCCGGAACTGCTCTTGAGGCGCACCTGGCGCACGACGCCGCCGGGGCCGATGCTGATTTCGATGACCGGCGCGCGCGGCGCGATGTTCGACGCATCCGGGCGAACCCACGCGCTGTAGAGCTGGTCCCGGATCAGCGTGAGGCAGCGCTCCGTTTCCGTTGCCGGAATCGAAGTCGTCTCCGCCGACCTGGCTCCCTGCGCCAGCAGTTTCCGGATTTCATCATCCGTGAGCTTGGGACCCTTCGCATCGATGGACCGCTTGATGTCGGGATTTTTGATGGAGGAGGGCCTCTTCACGATTTGGCGGGTCGTTTCCGGCTTCTTCGTGACGATTTTGCGGCTCACCTGAATCGGCGCCTTTTTCGGCTTGGGTTTCGGTTTGGGCTTTTCCGGCACCGGCAGCGGCTCTTCGTCCTTCTTCTCCTCGGGCGCGGGCGGCTCCGGCGGCTTTTCAGGCTCCGGCGGCAGCGCTTCCTCGTCCTTTTTCTCCTCCTCGGCAGGCGGCACCGCCACCGTGAAGTCCGTCAGAATATCCACGGACTTCTTTTCCGGCGGTTTGAACGTCACGTAACTGGCCGCGACAATGAGGATGAGGAGCACCACGTGAACAATCGCCGACGTGCGAAACGCGCGCGCCCCCTTCGCCCGTTCCAGAGAAGAGCGCGAGGGTTCCGTTTCGTTCGGTGAATAGAGGTCGGACATGGTGAAAACTCCCGGAGAAAGGTCGGCAATCCTGCATCCTCTCCGTGCGTTTCAGGATAGCATAACCCGCTCCTCCAGACCACCGAAAACCGACCCCGCATTCCAGCCCCCGCCCTCGGAGTGGGCGGCCGACTCATCAGCCAGTGCCTAAGGCCGGTCGGGCGGTGATCCACCGCCTGAGAAGCCGACCGGCAGAAGAGGCAACACCGCCGCCCGGCCGGATCAGTGGGCAACGGAGGCGACCGCCGCAGCCGCGACCTTGCGGCCGTCGGCGATGGCTCGCACCACCAGCGAAGGACCGGATGCCGCATCGCCGCAGACGAAGACCTGCGGACCGTCCTCGAGCCCCAGCTTCTGAAGCATCGCCGTGCGGTCATTCCGCAAAAAGCCCATCGCCAGGAAGCATTCGTTGCAGGGAATTTCCTCCTCCGTGTTGGGAACCGGCTCAAATTTCGCGGGACGCCCCTCCGGCGTAAAGCTCCACTTCACCTGCTGGACGCGAACGCCGACGAGCTTGCCGTCCTTGCCGATGAAACTCAGGCTGTTCAGACCCCACCGGCGGCTGCACCCTTCTTCGTGACTCGTGCTCGTCCGCAGTTTGTAGGGCCAGAGCGGCCACGGCGTCGAAAGCTCATCGCGCTTCTCCGGCGGGCAGGGCATGATTTCAATCTGCGTCACGCTTGCCGCACCCTGACGGTTCGCCGTGCCGACGCAGTCCGCACCCGTATCACCGCCACCGATGACCAGCACGCGCTTGCCATGTGTCTGAATCGGATTCTCCGCCGTTTCCTTGCCGAGCATCCGGTTCTGCCCGCCCAGAAACTCCAGCGCAAAGTGAATCCCCTGGCATTCGCGCCCGGGAATCGGACAATCCCGCGGCACCGGCGTGCCAATGGCAACGATGACCACGTCGAAATTTTTCTGCAGATAGGCGCCGGAAATGTCCGTGCCGATCTCCGTGCCGCACCGGAACTGGATGCCGCCCTGCTCGAGCAGCCGCCGACGGCGGTCAATCAGGACTTTGTCAAACTTGAAGTACGGAATGCCGTAACGCAACAGACCGCCCACATTCGCGGACCGTTCGTAGACCGTGACCGCAAAGCCCGCCTTGCGGAGTTCCACCGCAGCAGCCAGTCCCGCCGGGCCGGCCCCGATTACCGCGGCTTTGCGCCCCAGATCCGTCACCGGGGAAGGCGGCGTCACCAGCCCCAGCGCAAAAGCTTTGTCCGTGACCGTCTTTTCAATCTGGCGGACCATGACCGCCTCGCGCGCCAGCCCCGCCGTGCAGCTGCCCTCACAGAGCGCCGGGCAAATCCGCGAGGTGAACTCGGGGAAGGAACTGGTGCGGGAAAGAATGCCCCACGCCGTCCGCCAGTCGCCGCGAAACGCCGCCGCATTGATGTCGGGAATCTCATTGCCCAGCGGACAGCCCGCACCCTGACAGAACGGAATGCCGCAACTCATGCAACGTTCCGCCTGCGCATGGACCTGCGCATCCGTCAGCGGCAACTCGACCGCTTCAAAATCCTTCACCCGGATGTTGATCGGACGATGGTCGTCCGCAACCCGGTATTCGTCAATAAAGGCTCGTTGGTTTTGATTCATGGTTCGTGACCCTGCAATAGATGCAAAACAGGTAGCAGAAAGCATGCCAGCGTGCCGGAAACGGAGTTTTCAGGCCCTTTTCCGGTAAAGTTTCCGGCTTTTCATCCTTGTTATTACAATTTTGTACAGGGAGAACCACGCCTTATTTCAAAAGCGTAATCCTTTTGCGCCGATTCGGCCGCACGCACCTCATGCGCCGCCGTCCGGCGCCTCCGCCCGGATGGCGCGTGCCGCCGTGGCGCCGCTGGCCCAAGCCCAGGCGAGATTGTACCCGCCGCAGATTGCATCGACGTCCAGCGCCTCCCCGATGACGTACAATCCGCGGATGGAGCGGCATTCCAGCGTTGCGGGCTTCACCTGCGAAAGAACAATGCCGCCGCGCGAAACCATCGCCTTGTCCAGTCCGTCCGTACGCAGAACCCGCAGCGGCCACGCTGCGCAGAGCGCGCACAGGCGCCGCATCGGTTCGCGCGGCGCCTGCGCATGGATGCAATCCTCCGGCATACCCGCCACCCGGCAGAGCACCGCCGCCAGCGAAGCCGGAAGCCACGCGGAGAGCGTCGTGCGCACCAGACGCCTCCCCTGCCCCGCCCGGGCTTCGCGCTCCAGAATCGCCATCCAGTCCTCCGCGCGGTTCTGATCCGCCCGCCACGCAATGCGTCCCTGCGGTTGCGCTTCCCCGGCATCCGCCCGGGAAAGACCGGATGCGAAATCGGCGCAGACATTAAGGGCGGCGGGACCGCTCAAGCCGCGTCCGGTAAAAAGCAGTCCGCCCCGTGCGGAGCGTTTTCCGGCGGCGGAGCTCACAGTGATTTCCGCATCGGGCAGGGTAACGCCGGAGAGCGTTTCAAAGGCCGCATCCCAGTCCGGATAAAGCGCCCCGAGCGCAGGAATGGCGGGATGCGTGTCGAGGCCTGCCGCGGCAGCCAGCCGCGCCGCATCGCCATCGGTGCCGAGTCCCGGCCGCGCCGCGCCGCCGGCAGCCAGCACCACGTGCCGGGCTTCGATCTGCTCGCCGGACGCCGTCTCCACGCAGCAAACGGCGCCCTCGCGCAGGAGGAGGCGCGTCACCCGCACACCGGTGCGGATGCGTCCGCCGCGCGCGCCGACCGCGCGCAGCAGCGCTTCCCGGATGGACGCCGCCTGTTGCGAAGCGGGAAACCAGAGTCCGCCCGCCTCCAGCCGGGCCGAGACCCCCAGTTCCTCGAACCAGCGCACCTGTGCAGTCGGCGGAAAAGTATGAAACGCGGCGCGGGTAAACCGGTTTGCGGCGGTGGTCGTGCAGGCCGCCGCCAGCGCTTCGGGCGAGCCTTCATGCGTAAAATTGCAGCGCCCGCCGCCGGTGACGAGGATTTTGCGTCCCGCTTGCGGAAGCCGTTCCAGGACCAGTGCCCCCTCCAAATGAGCGGCACAAGCCAGCCCGGCGGCTCCGCCTCCAATGACAATGACCGATTCCATCCGATAATCCGTTGTTTCCTGCATCCTACCTTATCCCCCGCAAAACATCCACCGCCTGGCATATCCCGGATTTTGCGCTGCACAGATGCCCGCTGCAAAGCCGCCCCAGTAGCCCCAACAAAAGGCACAACCGTGCCCCCCAGTGGTCCCAGTAGCGCCACGGCATTGCCACGCCGCTGCCCCGCCTGTCGGCGGTGCCCGACGCCCGCCCTCGGAGTGGGCGGCCGACGCATCAGCCAGCGCACAAGGCCGGTCGGGCGGTGATCCACCGCCTGAGAAGCCGACCGGCAGAAAAGGCGGCAACCGCCGCCCCGCCCGCCCTCGGAGTGGGCGGCCGACGCATGCGCCAGCGCCCAAGGCCGGTCGGTCTAACGCCGACCGGCACCACAGGCGGCAGTTTGCCGCCCGCCTAGCGGAGGAGGAGGAGGGTGCAGTCGTCGCGGGCGATGTAGCGGATGATGACGATACCACTGCCGCCGGAACCGCCGTGTGCGGTTTCATCCGGTTTGCCGTTGCCGAGTTTTCCGCAGCCGCCGCCACCGCCGCCGGTGTAAGGCTCGCCGTCTTCAGGCGCCCAGGCGTAGTTGTTGCCGCCATTGTAGCCGGAGCCATTGCCGCCGCCTTTGCCGCCCTCGCCGACAACCTGTGCATTGACATTCTGGCCGCCGCCGCCGCCACCGCCGCCATACCACTTCTCTTCGCCGGAGAAATCGCACGCGACGCCGTCGCCGCCGTGCGCAAGCTGCACGATGGTGTACGTTACTGTTCCGTCTTCCGCAGAAACGGCAAATTCCTGAATCCCGGGCTGGCCCGGCGCACCGGCACCGCCACCGCCGCCGCCCACGGTATTCACGTAATTCGTACTGGTAAGGATGATTCTGTTGGCACCGCCATCGTGCCCGAACCCGGGAATCCCGATACCGCCCGCATAGGGACCGTAGTTGCGGTTGCCATGACCGCCGCCGCCACCGCCGGAAGCCCCGTCATGCCCCGGGGACCAATTGTTGGACCCGGCGCCGCCGCCCGGAACAGTAAGATTCCCGAAGGAACTGGGCTGACCATCGCGGCCCGCATCCGCATCCGTCTCCGAAGGGATTCCGCCCGCACCCACGGTAACCGCGTAGGTTCCCGGCAGCAGATGCAGATTGTTGGTGATGCAGACACCGCCGCCGCCACCGCCGCCCGTCGCGCCGCACCAGCCGCCGGCACCGCCGCCGCCGACAATCAGCGCGTCGACCTTGAGTGCCCGCGAAACGGTGAAAACGTCATCCTCGGTGAACGTGTGGATGTAATAATCGCCCTTGCGCCCGATGGTGCCGCCCTCCTGCTTTGTGGCATCCGCCGTGTAGAGCGGGGTCCAGCGGATCACGACAATACCATCTGCGCCATTGCCGCCCTGATAACCGCCTTCCTCCTCGGGAAGCAGGTTGTTCCCGTGGTTCGCAGCGGAATCATCGAGCCGATGATGGTAGAAAGCCCCGGCACCGCCGCCGCCACCGCCGGAATTCGCATCGGCATCGAGTCCCGGATAGGCGATATTCCGGCCCGTATTCATAAAACCGCCGGCACCGCCGCCGCCCAGCCCGCCGGGAATGTACTCCTTGTTGTTGGCGAACGAAAACCCGCCGGATCCGCCGCCGCCGAAATACGTCACATCTCCGAGAATCGTCGTTGCCACGCCAATGCCACCGGTGGGCGCACAACCGTCATACACATAGGAGAGCCCCCGCCCGCCGGCGCCGCCACCGCCGCCGCCCGCGCGCTGATTGCCGGTCAGGCGCTCCGTTGCGGCGCCGTCATTCGTCGTACCGTCCGCCAGCACAGCCGACCCCCGTCCGGAGAAGGGCTCCGTTGTCTGTGTATTGGCACCGCTGGCACCGCCGCCACCGCCGCCCAGGACGCCGTCCCCGCCGACGTCATACCAATTCCAGGCCAATGCCGTTCCGTCCGCATTCACGAGATAACCGCCGCCACCGGCACCACCGCCGCCGGCCGCATACCCGAACGCGCGCGTCGTTCCGCCCGGCTGCGCATTGCGCGCCAACTCCACCACCAGATTGGTGATGGCGCCCAGACCGCCCGCCCCGATTTCCACGGGATACGACCCGTCGGTCAGCTCGAGCGACTCAATCTCGACAACACCGCCGCCACCGCCGCCGCCACCAGCGTAGACACCACCGCCGCCGCCACCGCCGACGAGCAGCACGCGGACCCGGCCTGTACCCTGCACCGTAACCATCCCGCTTTGCGTGACGCGCAACACCACATCGCCGTCCGGCAGAACCGTCTGCTCACCGGGACCCGTCACGCTCACGATTGCACCATCTGCGGAACAGACTCCCGACAGGAGCAAGATACCCAAACAACAGACCCATTTCCACAGATTGATCAATAGCATTTCCGGTTCCTTTGCAAAATCGCGCGACCGTCCCAGTACCGCCCGCTTTTTCGTCAGCATAGCAGACTTGCAAACCGAAAAGCAACTCATTTCTTCTCAACTTAGTGCCATCTTGATGCTATTTCCCCCGTCGTGGAAACAGCCTTTCAGCCAAGGAGGCGTGATATCAGCCTTTGTCTTCCGCAGAGACGCAGAGAAAATCCGTGCTTAAGCTGAGGCGACTGGGACCACTGGGCGTATTGCGCTGCCTCCTCCGCGCTGCCTTACGCTCGATCCCTCGCTTTCGCGATGCGGGCTCCGCCGTTATCTGGGGCCACTGGGAGTGGGGCAGATGAGGCCACTGAGGCTACTGGGGCAACTGGGGCAACTGAGGCTACTGGGGCCTCTTGGAGGACCGTGCGACATGCGGTAGCGAGCCCTCCTGTTCGTCGTGTACGTCCTGTTCGTCGTGTACGTCCTGTTCATCGTGTCCGTCCTGTTCGTCGTGTCTGCGGCACGCCCACGCGGCTGAGCCTCTGTGTCTCTGCGGGAAGCAAATCCTCGCATGGCTCCGTTGCGCATGGCTTTACAGCGGGAGGGGCCGCCGCCTGTCGGGCTCAAAAATCCGGGATAAGCCTGAGCGGGCGGGTACCTTGTCGAGATTCAGGTGCTTTTTGTAGAATAGACGCAGTCTTATCCCTTTCATACACCCCTACAGTTGAAACGCAATGAATAATCCGATTTGGGTCATGACGTCCGCCTTCCCGCAGCTGACGCTCGAAGAGGTCATCGGGAAAACCAAAGAAATCGGCGCACAAGGCATGGAACTGTGCGTATTCCGCCGCGATGGTACGCGCCAGGATCACGTGGCGACACACCTGGATTACGACCATTTTACGCGCGATGACGCGCAGAAGCTCCTCGACCGTCTCTCCGCGGAAAATCTGCGCATTTCTCTGGGCGCATACGACAACATGATCGGCGGCGACCCCGCCCAGCGCGTCAAAAACCAGAACCACATCCTCAAGCTCATCCGCATTGCCCACCTGCTCGGCGGCGACGCCAACGACATCGTCGTGGGCACGTTCGTCGGCTTCGACCACGATCTGGCCAAGCAGGACGGCGGCTTTGAGAAGAACCTCCTTCGCTACAAGGAAATCTTCGAGCCCATCGTGCGCTATGCGGAAAGCCTGGGCGTCACGCTCGTCTACGAAAACTGCCCGATGGAAGGCTGGCAGCCCGCCACGGCGATGGATACCTACAACAACCTGCCGTGCTGCCTGGCGGCCCGCAAGCTGATGTACGCGCTCATCCCCTCGCGCGCCCACGCCGAAACGTACGACCCCTCGCACGACGTCTGGCAGCACATCGACCCGACCGACGTCCTGCTGCAGTCCGACTTCTCGCGCATCCGCCGCATCCACATCAAGGGCACGCGCAATTTCCCGAACGACGCCGCCTCGATCCACTGGGGCCGCCTTTTCCCGCAGCAGACCGTTTCCGCAGATCTGGCGAAAGCCGCCGGTGTGCCGCTTCCGGCCAATGAATGGGACCGTCATCACTACGAGCCGCGCGTTCCCGGCTTCGGCGGCTCGGATTCGATGGATTGGGCGCGTTTCCTCGAGACGCTGATGGCCAAGGGCTACGCCTATCCGTTCTCCATCGAAAACGAAGGCTGCAACTCCTCACACACGGGCAACATGGGTGCCACGGTGCAGGGCTTCAAGGCCGCTGTGCTCAACACCGCCCCCGTCGTGTGGCCGCTCACCGAAAACGGCTACGAGTTCGACGTCTCGCAGCTCAAGCCGCTCGCACCGGCTGCGGCCAGCGACATCCCCGTCGTCACGATGGAGCAGCTCTAAGCCGCTCCGCGCGCTCCGCAGGGCGCGACCGTGGCGGCGCCGCGCAACAACCGCCGCCGCCCGGTCACGCCCGCCCCGCCCCTTTTTCCATCCCCCGTTGCGCATCGTTGCGCGCTTTTGATTTGCCTTGCCTGTGAAAACGTTTTCCCTGAACCGTGAAATTCCGCTCGATGAGCAGTTCGATGTCATTGTGGTCGGCGGAGGCCCCGCCGGCTGCACGGCGGCGGTGGCCGCCGCCCGCGAAGGAGCCCGCACGCTCCTGCTGGAGGCTTCCGGCGCGCTCGGCGGCATGGGAACGAGCGGACTCGTCCCCGCCTGGTGCCCGTTCACGGATCACGAGAAAATCATCTACCGCGGACTGGCCGAGCGCGTGTTGCGCGCCTGCCTGGCGCAGATGCCGCACCTGCGGCCGGACCAGTTTGACTGGGCGCCGATTGACCCGGAAGCGCTCAAGACCATCTATGACGATCTGCTGACGGAAGCCGGCGCCACAGTCCGTTTTCACACCATGCTCTGCGGCGTGCAGCTGCGCCCGGAAGCCGATGCGGACGGCAACCGCGTGGTGGACGTCATCATCGCCTCCTCGAAGGCGGGGCTCACCGCCTACCGCGCAAAGGTCTACATCGACTGCTCCGGCGATGCCGATCTGGCGGCTTGGGCCGGCGCCCCGTTTGAAATGGGCGGCGAAGACCACGAACTGCAGCCCGCCACGCACTGCTTCACGCTCAGCAACGTCGACGTCTACGCCTACGAGCATGTGGGCGGCATCCGCTACTGCAAGGGGCGGGAAGCCATCCGCGACATTCTCGCATCCGGCAAATATCCCCTGATCGAGGATTTGCATGCGTGCAACTCGCTGATCGGGCCGGGGGTCGTCGGCTTCAACGCCGGGCACATCTGGAATGTGGACCCCACGGACCCGGATTGCGTCTCCCGCGCCCTGATGCGCGGCCGCAAAATCGCGCGCTCGTTCCGCGATGCGTGCGCGGAATTCTCCCCCGCCTTCCGCAATGCCTTCCTCTCGCAGACCGCCGATGCGCTCGGCATCCGCGAAAGCCGCCGCATCGTCGGCGACTACGTGCTCACGGAAGACGACTACCTCGCGCGCCGCTCCTTCCCCGATGAAATCTGCCGGAACGCCTACTACCTCGACGTCCACGGGACGCGTCCCTCGGAAAAGAGCGGTGCCGGCAAAGCGGGCGAAGCCGCCGTCGAGAAGAGGCAGTGCCGCTACGGGCCGGGCGAATCGCACGGCGTTCCGTACCGCTGCCTGATTCCCAAGACGCTCCGCAACGTGCTCGTCGCCGGGCGTACCATTTCGACGACGCGCGTCGTGCAGGGCACCACGCGCGTGATGCCCGTCTGCCTGTGCATGGGCGAAGCCTGCGGCGTGGCCGCCTCCATGGCCGCCGCACAGGCGGAGCCGGATGTGCGCGCCGTGGAAGCGCAGCGTCTGCGCGCCCGCCTCCGCGAACACGGCGCCTGGCTCCCCGAATAACCGCCCCTGCCACGCCCCTGCCACCTTTTTCACCGGTCCGGTCACGCCCGGTCCCTTCTCCCCCACCCCCTTTTTCCGTATGGTTCTCGCCCGCACCAACGACGCCTGCGTCGAGGCGTATTCTCCCGCCACCGACCTCCGGTTTCTCTATGCCGACGTCACGGAGACGACGCGCCGCCTTTCCGCCGGCCACGGGCTTTCGCAGCCCGCTTCGCTGGTGCTCGGCAAGGCACTGGCGGGCATTGCGTTGCTGGGCATCGACCTCAATGACGCCGAGGAAACGCTCTGCGTCTCCGCAGCCGTCCAGGGGCGCGTGGGCGGCTTCCACGTCGAACTCGACAACAACGGACACCTGCGCGGCTATCTGCACGAAAAGGCGCCCGAAACGCTCCCCGCCTCCCCCGCCACGCCGCCCGATGATTTCTGCGGACGGAATGCCGCCGTCAAAATCTCGCGCCTCCGCCCCGACGGAACCGTGCGCTCGCAGATTTCCTTCGCCACGGAGCCCGGAAACCCGGAGACCATTTTTCAGGATTTTCTCTCGACGGCGTCCCCGGCGCGCCTCTGCATGGCGGCGTCCGTCTTCGAAAACAGCATCGAGCGCCTCTGCGCCCTCGCGGTCATCCGCATGCCGCGCTGCTCGAAAGCCACCTTCTCGCACGCCGCGCGCCTCTTCGAGGACGGCACCATCGGCGAGCTCATCTCCTTCGACGCCACGCTCGTTTCGCTCCGCGACGTGCTGGGGCTCGACGACCTGATGACGGGGCCCACACGGGCACTGGCATTCGGCTGCACCTGCTCGCGCGAAAGCGTCCTCCACGCCTACGCCTCGGAACCCGAAAAGGTGCTCACCTCCTGGATTTCGGCCAACCGGCCGCAGGACTTCCGCTGCCACCTGTGCGGACGCCGGTACCACCTGTCCGTCGAAGATCTCGCAGGCCTCCTGCTCGAAAAAGAGCAGAACTGAATGCCGCTTTTTCTCCCGTTTTCATTACCGATTCTTTCCCCTCCTTTCTTCTGCAAACCATGATTATCCTCTTTCAGGGCGATTCCATTACCGACTGCGGGCGCAAAACCTCCGGCGGCGCCGGCTACGAAACGGACGATGTCGGTCCCGGCTACCCCGGGCTCATCAAATCCCGTCTTTCCTGCGATTTTGCAGACCGCGACCTGCGCTTCATCAACCGCGGCATTTCCGGCAACCGCATCGTGGATCTGTATGCGCGCTGGCGGTGCGATGCGCTCAACCTGAACCCCGATCTGCTCTCCATCCTCATCGGCGTCAACGACTCCTGGCACGAAAATGTGAACAACGGCGTCGAGCCCCCGCGCGCGGAGCGCATCTACCGCGAACTGCTCACGTGGACGCGCGAAAAGCTCCCGGCCGTGCGCCTCGTGCTGCTCGAGCCTTTCGTCGTCCCCCACAACGAAATGGCGCAGGGGCTCGCCCCCGAAGTCGCCGTGCGCGCCGCCTACACGCGCAAACTCGCGGAGGAATTCGGCGCCGTCTTCGTGCCGCTGCAGTCCGTCTTCGACGACGCCTGCCGCCGCGCACCCGGTCCGCACTGGTCGGCGGACGGCGTACACCCCACGCCCGCCGGGCATCAGCTTATCGCCGATGCCTGGATCAAGGCGGTTCTGCCGCTCTAGCCGGTCCGCTCCGCCATGGAAGACAGCGCGCAAACTGCGCTGGCAAGCGACTACGACGGTACGCTCCAGCGCTGGCACCCCTACCCGCATATCCTGCCCGAGGACGTTGCCGCCATCCGCGCCTTCCGTGCGGCAGGGTTCCGGTTCGGCATCTGCACCGGCCGCTGTCTCTCCGAACTCAAGCGCGAACTGCCCCCCGCCATCGAGCCCGACTTTCTCATCGTCTCCTCCGGAGCGTGGATTCTCGGCGCCGACGGCACCACCCTCCGCGAAACCGTCATCCCGAATGCGGCCGCGCAGGAAATCCTCGATTTTCTGCGCGACCGCGCCATCGTCGCTTTTCAGGCCGCCGGAGTCCTCTGGACCGCCCGTGACCAGGCGCCCGCCCATTGGCGCCGCATCGCCTCCGCGGCGGATATCCCGGAAAACACGATTCACGCCATCTCGGCGGAGTTCCCCGACCTGGAAACGGCGCATACGTTCGCGGCTGAAATTTCCGCGCGCTTCGGCGCCGTGGTCACCCCCTTCCAAAACATCACCATCCTGGACATCGCTCCCGCCGCCTGTTCCAAAGGCGCCGCCGTGACGTTCGTCAAGCAGCACCTCGGCATCACCCGCATGGGCGGCATCGGCGATTCCTTCAACGACATCCCCCTCCTGCAGGCTTCCGACGTCGCCTTCACCTTCCCCGCCTCGCCGCCTGCCGTCCGCGCGTGCGCCGACCGCCTCGTCGCCTCCGTCGCCGAAGCGATTGCGCTCCTCGCGCCCCCCGCCCCCTGATTCCGCTCCCATGCTCTACCACCTCAAGTTTCTGACCGAATTCTGGGGCCCATTCCGAATGATGGGCTCGCACCTGCTCCTGCTCTCGCTGGGCGCCGGCCTCACCGCCGCCCTGTGCCTCCTGTATCTCCCGCGCCTCGCGCAACGGCTGCCGCGCGACCGCGGCAAGGCGCTCGTTCAGGACGGCAAGGAAGCCAAGGGCAAGCCGACCGGCGCGGGCTTCTTCATGTTCCTGCTCTCCCTCCCCGCCCTCGTCCTCGTCCTGCCCTTCTTCCCGTCGGATACCGATGAGCTGAATACCTTCAGCGAACTCTTCGGCCGTCTGCGCGACCTCGCCGCCCAGCCGTCCGACTGGTATCTCCTGCTCAATCAGCAGTGGGCGATTGTCATCTGCCTATTCGGCGCGATGATGACGGGCTACCTCGACGACAAGGCCGCCGTCCCGTGGGGTCCCTTCAAAAAGGGCGCACTCGACCTCGTGATCTGCGGGGCCACGGCGCTGGTGCTCTGCCGCTTCCACGACGTCAACGTGTGGCTCCCCTTCCTCAAGGACGAAGTCACGCTTTCCTGGCCGGTGTACACGGTTTGCGCCACGCTTGCGCTGTGGGTGACGATGAATGCCACCAACTGCACGGACGGCGTCGACGGGCTGGCGGGCGCGCTCACGCTGCTGTCGCTTTTCGGGCTGGCCGCTTTTCTGTATGGCGTCGTCGGGCACGAAGTCATTGCCGGGTACCTGCTCATTCCGCACAATCCGGAGGGTGCCCGCTGGGCGATTCTCTGCTCGGTGTACGGCGGTGCGACGGCGGGCTACCTCTGGTACAACGCGCACCCCAGCTCGATGCTCATGGGCGACGCAGGTTCGCGTTCGCTGGGCCTGCTCGTCGGCGTGGCCGCGCTGGCTTCCGGTAATCCGTTTTTCCTGTTTGTGATGACGCCCGTCGTGCTGGTCAACGGCTTTTCCGGCGTGCTGAAAATGGCGTTGCTCAAAATGATGAATGCCGCGCACATCGACACGGGTACGCAGGGCGGCGACAATTCGCATCTGTGTTGGCCGCTGCGGAAAATCCGTTCCATCCGCTTCCCGCTCCACGACCATCTCAAAGTCAAATACGGCTGGAAACCCGGACAGATTCTCATGCGCTTCATGCTCATCCAGGCCGGCCTCATGCCCCTGCTCTTTTTCCTCCTCGTCAAAATCCGCTAACCTCGGGTTGCGGTTCTTCCCCTTTTCTGATTTTCCCCCTGCAAGACCAGCGTAGCGAGCCGGATACAGGACGTACACGACGGCTGGCAGCGGCGTGACAATGCGGCAGTGTTATCTGGGGCTGCTGGGAGTGGGGCAGATGGGGCTACTGGGGCCACTGGGGCCACTGGGGCTACTGGGAGTGAGAGAGCTGCGCTACATGCGGAAGCAAAACCGTCCTGTCCGTCCTGTTCGTCCTGTCTGCGCTGGATTTACCCGCCCTCGGAGTGGGCGGCCGACTCATCAGCCAGCGGCTTAGGCCGGTCGGTCTTTTCAAGCGGCAACCGCCGCCCGACCGGCACCACCTGCGGGGGTTCCCCGCCCCGACCGGCAGAAATGGCGGCACCGCCGCCCGCGGAATGCTCTGAAAAACAGAGGCTGAAAACGCGGCGGCAAGTTGAAATAAAAGTCCAGATGCCGTATAGTGAGGAACGGGCTTCCGACGAATCTCCGTCCCCCGTTTCGTTGCCGTACGGTTTGAAAACCGTTCGAAAAGGATTGCCATTTTCCGGCAGACAAGCCCCGCCGTTTTTCGTTCTCTTTCGCTGTCCCCCGACACGCGCCACCTCTGTTCCCTGCCATGACCCTGACCCAGACCCCCGCACCCGGGCAGAATCTTCTCCGCCACAGTGGCGATTCCATCACCTTCACCCTCACCGTCGACCACGCCGTCGGCGGGCGCGCCGTCCTGCGCACCTCGCTGGGCGGCGCCAAACGGCGGCGGCGCGAAATCATTGAATCGATGGATTCCGACCGCCCCGCGCTGCCGCTCGACTGGAATGATCTGCCGATGGAACGGCGCCCTTCCACCGACGGCAAACTGCACTTCGCGGTCCGCATGCCGCTCATTGATATCGGTTTTTTCCGCGCCAAATGCTGCTTCTTCCCGCAGGGCAGCAATGTGGCGCTGTGGCCGGAGGGACCCGATGTGTGCGTCAAGGTCGAGCCGGCATGGACCTGCCGCTGGAGTTCCATTTACTGCGCGTTTCCGCGGCAGTTCGGCGAGGATTGCACGCGCGAACGGTCGCGGGCCGATTCGGCGGATGTGCGCCGCCTCGACGACGAGGGCTTCACCGTCATTCCGCCGAGCGGCACGTTCCGCTCGCTGATTGAGCATCTCGATACCATTCTCTTCGAAGAGCGCTTCCGCATCATCCAGTTGCTGCCCGTCCACCCGTGCCCGACGACCTTTGCGCGGATGGGACGCTATGGCTCGCCCTTTGCCGGAACGGATTTCATGACGGTCGACCCCTCGCTGGCGGAATTCGACACGGGAGCCACGCCGATGGACCAGTTCCGCGAACTGGTGGACGCCGTCCACACGCGCGGGGCGCGCATCTTCATTGACCTGCCCGCCAACCACACCGGCTGGGCCTCGGTGCTGCAGACGCATCACCCCGAATGGTTCCGCAAAGACGGCAAGCGCTTCCACTCGCCCGGCGCCTGGGGCGTCGTGTGGGAAGACCTCGTGGAGCTCGACTACGCGCAGCAGGGGTTGCGCTCGTTCATGGCGAGCGTCTTCGAGTTCTGGTGCGCACAGGGCGTCGACGGCTTCCGGTGCGATGCAGGGTATATGATTCCCGCGGAAACGTGGCTCTACATCACGGCGCGCGTCCGAGAGCAGTTCCCCGATACGGTCTTTCTGCTGGAAGGGCTCGGCGGCAAGATTTCCGTCACGCGCGACCTGATTTCCAACCAGGGGCTCAACTGGGCGTACTCGGAGATTTTCCAGACGGAAGACCGCTCCGCCTTTGAGCATTATCTGCCCGGTGCGCAGGACATGAGCGAGACGGTCGGTCCGCTTGCGCACTATGCGGAGACACACGACAACAACCGGCTGGCGGCGCGCTCCCCCGCCTACGCGAAAATGCGCACGGCGCTGGCGGCGCTCTCCTCCGCGCAGGGCTGCTTCGGCATCACCAACGGTGTGGAATGGTTCGCCACGGAGAAGGTCGACGTACACCGCGCCTCGGCCCTCCGCTGGGGCGCCGCCGAGAATCAGGTCGGCGCCATCCGCCGCCTCAACACGATTCTGGCGACGCTTCCCGCATGGGGCCCCGGCACCACGGTCCGCATGGTGCAGCATGGCGGCGGCAATGTGCTCGCGCTCCTGCGCGCCCCCGCTCCCCACAGCCCGGAAGGCAACGGTGCGCTCATCCTCGTCAATCTCGACCCCGACAACGCGCAGACCGTGGAGTGGAACGCCCCCGCCTTCCGCCGTGCGTCCGCCTGCTGCATCTTCGATGCCGCGGCACCGGAAGGCGACCCCTCCCCCGCCACAACGCCGCCCGCGCTCACCTCGCCGCTCCGGCTCCTCCCCGGGCAGGTGCTCTGCTACGTACTCGATGCCGATGCGCCGGCCGTCCTGCGCAACGCCCTCGCGGCGTCGCCCGGCGTCTTCCGCCCGGAGTCGGTCCGCCAGCAGGAACTCCGCATGGCGGTCCTCCGGATTCGCCGCGTGCTCACGCACCGCCGCCCGCTCCACCTCGATGAGGACGTCGACGAGCTCGCCCGCGCCCTCTCGGCCGACCCGCTCGCCGTCGTCCGCCGCTTCCTGCCGGACGCGGACACGATGCCGCCCGTCACGACGTGCGAATACCCGCGCGACACCCATCGCGTCGTCCCCCTCCCCTACGGCAACCTCCTGCTCGTGAAGGCGCCCGCCCCCTTCCGCGCCCGCCTCGTCTACACCGATGAGGCCTCCGGGCGCCTCATCCGCAAAAGCGCCGCCTCCTTCCCGCTCGCCGACGGCTCCGCCGCCGCCTTCATCGACCACCCAATGGGCGATGCCCCCGCTGACTACCAGGCGACGCTCCACCTCGAAATCGCCGAGCCCGGGCGCCCCCTGCGCACGGAGGTGCAGCTCCAGGTGCTGCCCCGCACCACCTCCGCGCAGCCCGCCATCCGGCACGCCTTCTCCGGCATGGAGGTCCTGCGCAACGATTTCGTGGCGCTGCTCACCAACGGCACCGGCGCCATGGCGCACGTCCGCGCCCGCTGGCCCGATGTGCGCAGCCAGTACGACGCGCTGCTTGCGGCCAACCCAGACCCCGCCGTCCCCTGCGACCGCCAGGTCCTCTTCACGCGGTGCCGCGCGTGGCTCGTCAATCAGGGCTTTTCCAACGAACTCGACGCCTCCTGCCTGCGCACCTTCGAATCCACGCGCGAAGAAGCCCGCTGGCTCTTCGCCGTGCCCGCCGGCACCGGGCGCACCGTTCCCGTCGAGGCAACGCTGCGCCTCGCGCGCGGTCTCAACCGCGTTCAGTTGCGCTTCCGCCGCATGCCCGTCTCCGGCGATCCCAACACGCTCGAAAACGGAGAAGCCGTGCAGCTCATCCTGCGCCCCGACGTGGAGTCCCGCTCCTTCCACACGAAAACCAAGGCCTTCGCCGGACCCGAAAGCGCCTACCCCGCCTCGGTGCGTCCGGCGGACGACGGCTTCTGCTTCACGCCGCCCGGCGCCACCTCGCTGGACATCCGCGGCGCACAGCTCGCCGCCGACGGCTCGGAACTCGCCCGCGCCCGCTACACGCAGGAGCCGGAATGGCACTACATGGTCCCCAACCCCGCCGAAGCCGCACGCGGCCAGGACGGCAGCAACGACCTCTATTCGCCCGGCTGGTTCTCCGCCATGCTCTCCGGCGGTGAATCCCTGTGCCTGACCGCCTCGATGCCCGGTGAGGTCCGCCCCGTCGAAACCCCCGCCGTCACCCCGCCCTCCGCCCGCGAATCCACGTTGCGCGGCGCCCTCAGCGCCGCTTTGCGCGACTACATCGTCCGCCGCGAAGGCAATGCCACCGTCATCGCCGGCTACCCGTGGTTCCTCGACTGGGGACGCGACACCTTCATCGTCCTGCGCGGCATGATCGCCGACGGCCTCACCGATCACGCGCTCTCCATCATCCGAACCTTCGGCGCCTTCGAACAGGACGGAACCCTGCCCAACATGATCTGCGGCGCCGATGCCTCCAACCGCGACACCTCGGATGCCCAGCTCTGGTACGTCACCGCGGTTGCCGACCTCTGCGAAAAGCTCGGCCGCGAAACGGTGCTCGACATGGTCTGCACGCCCTCCAAAAAGACCGTGCGCACCGTCCTGCGCTCCATCGTCGAAGGCTACCGCCGCGGCACGCCCAACGGCATCCGGATGGATGAACGTTCGGGCCTCGTCTACTCGCCTTCTCACTACACGTGGATGGATACGAATTTCCCCGCGGGCACGCCGCGCCAGGGCTACCCCGTTGAGATTCAGGCTCTCTGGATTCATGCGCTGAGTTTTGTCGCCACCATCGACCCGGAGGGGCCGTGGGCGCATCTCGCGCAGCTCGCGCGCAACTCGCTCCTCACGCTCTTCCGCAAACCCGGGCGCCTCCATCTGTCCGACTGCCTCCATGCCGACGGATTCTGTCCGGCAACCCTCGCGCATGCGGACGACCACCTGCGCTGCAACCAGCTCTTTGCAGTGACGCTCGGCGCGGTGACCGACCCCGAAACCGTTCGCGGCATCCTCGTCTCGTCGGAAACGCTTCTGGTGCCGGGCGCCATCCGGACGCTTGCACCGGACCGTACGGCGTACGGGCTGCCCGTTTACGGTCCCACGGGGCTGCTCAACGATCCCCATTCGCCGTATTGGGGCCGCTATGAGGGCGATGAAGACACGCGCCGCAAGCCGGCCTACCACAACGGCACGGCCTGGGGCTGGCCCTTCCCCTCTTACGCCGAAGCGCTCTACAAGACCTACGGAACCTCCGCGCTGGAAGCGGCCCGTTCGCTCATTGCCTCTGCGGCGCCCTGGCTCGAATCGGACTGCATCGGACATCTGCCCGAAATCTGCGATGGCGACGCGCCGCATACCGGCCGCGGTTGCGATGCGCAGGCGTGGTCCGTCTCCGAATTCCTGCGTCTCGCCCATATTCTCGGACTCTGATCCCCTCCCAGCGCTAAGCCACACGGAGGAATGAGAGGAGGCGGAGCCGCACGAGGATATTTAGAAAATTGAGCCACACGGAGGGGCGGTTGCCCCGTTTTATGTCTCCACTAACGTTCCGACCAAGGTGTTAAATACTGACGCAATCATCGGAATGATCGGAATCATCGGAACGAGCCAGCGCAGCGAGCCGGGAACAGGACGAACAGGACGGCTCGCTACCGCATGCAGCACGGCCCTCCCAGTGGCCCCAGTAGCCCCAGTTGCCCCAATTGCCCCAGCACTCCCAGTGGCCCCAGTGGCCCCAGTAGCCCCAACGGCCCCAGATAGCGCCACCGCACTGCCACGCCGCTGCCAGCCGTCCGATTCGTCGGATCTCCGCTGGCTTTGCCGCCCTCGGAGTGGGCGGCCGACTCATCAGGCAGCACCTAAGACCGGGTGGGCGGTGATCCACCGCCTGAGAAGCCGCCCGGCATCACCAGCGGGGGTTCCTCGCGCGCCCTCGGAGCGGGCGGGCGACTGCTGAGCCGCCAGCTAAGACCGGGCGGGCGGTCTCTCAAACGGCACCGGCAATCTGCCGGCTGAAAAGGCAATCTGCCGATGCGCCCGCCGCTACGACCCTCGAAGGGGGTCGAAGCATGCTTTAAATGGCACAACCGTGCCCCTCGGGATGAGCGGAGCGAATCCCGAGGTAGAGCATACCTTATATTCCGACCCTGAAGGGGTCGAACGAAAGTGCGTAGGATGAGTAAAGCGAAGCCAGCGCAGGATTATTAT
>CASFKR010000030.1 GCA_949295265.1 uncultured Verrucomicrobiota bacterium
CGGCGCGGGCGAGGTCCGCCTGTCCTCGTCGGCGGGCGGAAAGCGCATACGCCGCCAGCACGGCACGATGGACCGGCAGGAGAAAGAGCCGTCCCCAGAAGCCCAGGCAGACCGACAGGGAGAAACGCTGGTTGCGCAGGAAGCGGCCCATGATTTCCGCGCGGGGGAAGCGGCCCGAAGTGACGCCCAGCAGGTGTTGAATGGGCGGGGTCGGGACATACCAAACCTCGCGCCCGGCAAGCCAGAGCCGGTGGCAGAAGTCCGTCTCTTCGTAATAGGAGTGGAATTCCGTGCGGAACAGGAAGCCGCCCGCCTCAGCGATGGCGGCGCGGCGGATCATCAGGAAGGCGCCGATGCCGGAAAAACAGCGGCAGGGGCGGTCGAATGCCGGTGCCTCCGGCACGTCGAAACCGCGCGAATAGAGGAGGCCGAGCGGCGTGAGAAAGACGCCGCAGCCGCCGAGGTGGTTGCGGCTTTTGGGCAGACGCATCGTCCCCTGCGCGGCGGCGCAGGCGGGATGCGCATCCAGAAAGGCGATAAGCGCGGTGAAGGAGGCGGCACTTTCGATGAGGGTATCGTTGTTGAGCAGGAGGACGAACTCGCGCGTGGCAAGGGTCAGGGCGCGGTTGTTGCCGCCGGCAAAGCCCGGGTTGCCGGGCGACGGCAGGTAGCGCGCGTTGGGCGTGCGCTCCACGAGGCGGCGTGTCTGCTCATTGGGCGCATTATCGGCGACGATGACGCGCGGCTCGTCGCCGCACGCGCGGCGGAGACTCGCCAGGCAGGGGCCCAGCACATCGTCGCCCTGATACGTAACGATGAGCACATCGACGCGGCGCAAAGCGGAAGACGCGTCCGCCTCCGCAACCGTCCCCGGCGAAGCCGGAGCGGGCGGAGAATGCGCCGGAACGGGCGCCGGTTGAGCGTGGGAACCGTCCTTCATGTTTTACCTGTTCCCGCATTGTATGAATCGTCCTGCCGCGCCGCAACCGCCATTGCGGATACAAGGGCTTTTTGTTAGTCTTTCCGGACGTATGAGTGCCGACCGGAAAATGGACTTCCGCTATGCGGTTGAAAACACCGAAATCCTCATCCCGCCCAGCGGGATGCTGGAGACGTTCGGTAATACCCTGCTCGATTATATCCTTGTGAGCGAATCGATGGACAGCATCGATTCGTGCCACATCCGCACGGGCCGCATGAAACTTCAGCGGCCGCAAATCATCACGCCCGCGGCCTATTCGCAGATGCTGCTCGAAGGCTTCGGCGAGGAAGCCCGCAAATACGTGCAATGGCTTGCGGAGCACGAAGAGGACGTCCACATTCTCCGCTACGGCTACACGCTCAAACGCGAATCCTTTTCGGAGGAAACGGTTTCGCGCCCCATCGAAGCCATTTTGCAGGATGCCGCCAACGACGTCCGCTCGAAGAAAGACCCCTATCTGGCGCTCGTCCGGGGCGTGGATGATCCGTGGGATGTCTGCCTCGTGCGCCTCTTCTGGGAAGTGGTGCGCAATTCGGCCCGCAAGAACATCTACGACATGGCCAAGCAGCACCTCTTCGAGCACAAGCAGGCGGGGCTTTCGCGCGAAGCGCGGCAGGAGATTGAAAGCGCCTTTTCCGCGGCGGCCCGCGATTCCTCGCTGATTCAGCAGCTGGGCGCCCTGCTCCAGAAGCACAACGTGTTCGAGGTGTACGAAGACCGGTTCTTCGAGCTCGTGAACCGGCGGCGCACCTCCTGACCCCCTCCCCGGCACCGCCTTTCCTCCTCTCCTTCCCTTTTCTTTCACCAACTCACGCGGTTTTCGCCCCGCCACCCTCAACCGGCGGGACCCCACCGCAACGGCGGAAGCATCCGCCTTTCAGCCATGATGACGCTTACCGAAAAAATCCTTGCCCGCGCCGCCGGATTAGACGCCGTGAAACCCGGCGAGAATATCTGGGTCAACGTAAACGTGCTGCTCACGCACGATGTCTGCGGACCCGGCACCATCGGAATTTTCCACCGTGAATTCGGTCCCGACGCAAAAGTCTTCGATCGCGAAGGGGTCGTCATCATTCCGGACCACTACATCCACACGCGCGATGAAAAGGCGCACCGCAACGTGGAAACGCTGCGTGCCTTCGTGAAGGAGCAGGGGCTCCCCTATTTCTACGACCCGGGCACAAAGCGCTACTGCGGCGTCTGCCACGTCGGGCTGCCCCAGCACGGGCATGTGCGCCCCGGCGAGGTCATCGTCGGCACGGATTCGCATACCTGCACGCACGGTGCGCTGGGCGCCTTCTCCACGGGCATCGGCAACACCGACGCGGGCTTCGTGATGGGCGCGGGCAAAATCCTGCTGAAGGTTCCGGAAACCATCCGCTTCGTGCTCGACGGCAAGGTTCCCGCCTACATCACGGGCAAGGACATCATCCTGCGCATCATCGGCGACATCGGCGTCGGCGGTGCCACCTACTGCGCCATGGAATTCACGGGCGAAGCCATCCATGAGCTCTCGGTGGAGAACCGCATGACCATCTGCAACATGGCGGTGGAAGCCGGTGCCAAAAACGGCATCATCGAGCCGGATGAAAAGACGCTCGCCTACGTCCGCGAGCGCACGGACAAGCCGTTCGAGCCGCTCTACGGCGATCCCGATGCGCCAGTGCGCCAGACGCTCCGCTACGATGTTTCCACGTTCGTGCCGTGCGTCGCCTGCCCGCACACGCCCGACCGGTATGCGCCGGCGGCGGACAAAGCCGACGTCAAGCTCGACCGCGCCTACATCGGCTCCTGCACGGGCGGCAAGATCGAAGACTTTGAAATGGCCGCGCACATCCTCAACGGCCGCAAAGTCGCCATCGACACCTTCCTCGTCCCGGCCACCACCGAGGTGGCGGAGGCCCTGCGGACGCGCACCATCGGCGAGAAGACCTGGCTGCAGATTTTCATCGACGCCGGTTGCCTCCCGGTCGCACCGCCCTCCTGCGCCGCCTGCCTCGGCGGCCCGGTCGACACCTTCGGCCGCACCCACGGCAACGAGGTCGTCATCTCGACCACGAACCGCAACTTCATCGGCCGCATGGGCTCCAAGACCGCGCCGATTTACCTCGCCTCTCCGCTCACCACCGCCGCCTCTGCAATTACGGGTCACATCACCGATCCGCGCGAGTTTCTCTAAGGAGCAAGGAACACCATGAAATTTACCGCGAAGGTTTACGTCGTCGGTGACAACATCGACACCGACAACATCATCCCCGCCCAGTTCCTCAACCTCGTTCCCACCATTCCCGAGGAATACGAGAAACTCGGCTCTTACGCCATGGCCGGCATGCCGGACGACTGCGTTCCGTTCGTCGACAAAGCGACGGGCAAGACGCCGTACGGCATTATGATCGCCGGGCGCAACTTCGGGTGCGGCTCCTCCCGCGAGCATGCGCCCGTGGCGCTGGGCGCCGCCGGCTGCAAGGCCGTCATCGCCGAATACTACGCCCGCATCTTCTTCCGCAACTCCGTGGCGACGGGCGAAGTCTACCCCTTCGAATCCGAGCAGCCGCTCGTCTCCGAATTCCACACCGGCGATGAAGCGACGCTCGATACGGAAGCCGGTACGCTCACGCGTGTCAGCGACGGCAAAGTCTTTCAGCTCAAAGATCTGGGCGCCGTCGCTCCCGTTGTCGAGGCCGGCGGCATGTTCGCCTACGCCCGCAAGATGAACATGATCTCCTGAGGTCTCCATCCGGCCGGAGGCGGGGTCCCCGCCGCGGGTCCTACGCCCCGCTCCGTTCCCGCCCCCGGCCAACAAACGCCGCACCATGCTCTCCTTTTTTCTGAAGGCCAAGCTTCACCATCTGTGCGTCACGGAGTCCCAGCTCCACTACATGGGCTCCATGACGTTTGATCCGGATTTTCTGGATGCCGCCGGCATTCGCCCCTTCGAAAAAGTGCTCGTCGCCAATCTCCGCAACGGCGAACGTTTCGAAACCTATGCCATCGCCGGTGAGCGCGGTTCCAAAATCTGCTGTCTCAACGGCGCCACGGCGCACAAAGGCCAGGTCGGCGATCAGGTCATCGTCTTCACCTTCTGCATGCTCTCCGATGAGGAGATCGCCACGCACAAGCCGCGCGTTGTCGTCTTTGACGGTCAGAAGAACGAGATCATCCGCTCGTCCGCCATCTGAGTTTTCCCGGAAAACCGCCCTCCATGAAAATTCCTGTTGACAGCATTGAGATTCCGGAGCGCGTCCGGAAGGATTTGGGGGATTTGACCCCGCTCATGGAGAGTCTCCAGAAAATCGGTCAGCTCAACCCCATCACCGTCACGCCCGATTTCAAGCTCGTGGCGGGTCATCGGCGGCTGACCGCCGTCCGGCAGTTGGGCTGGAAAACCATCGAAGCGCAGATCGTCGAAGGCGTCGACGAACTGCGCTGCCTCGAGATGGAACTCGAGGAAAATCTCTACCGGAAGGACTTCACGCCGGATGAGGTTCTCGCCGGCTGGAAGCGTCTGGACGCCCTCCGGCATCCGCGCCTGAGCCGCCGCATTGCAACGGGCATGAAGAAGTTCTTCTCCCGGCTGGCGTTTTGGCGCCGCAAACCGGCCACGGTCAAGACCGCGCTCGATGCGCCGCTCTCCGGCGGCAAGCCGCTTCCGCCGCAGTCGAAGGCGGTTGTGCGGGCTCCTGCCGCACCGGCGGCGCACGACGACGAGATTGTCGACGTCTAAGCCGTCCGTTCCCCGCAGGTTGGCGCGCGGTCATGGATGCTGAACGCACGGAACGCCTCATCGGGCGCAGTGCCACCCGGCGCATCCGGGCGGCGAAGGTGCTCGTGATGGGGCTGGGCGGCGTCGGCTCCTGGTGCGCGGAGGCCCTCGCCCGCGCGGGCGTCGGCACCCTCGGGCTCCTCGATGCCGATGTGGTGCAGCCGTCGAACCTGAACCGGCAGCTGGGCGCCCTCACGTCGACGCTGGGCCGCCCCAAAGCGGAGGTGCTCCGCGCGCGCGTGCTCGACATCCATCCGGAGGCCGACGTGCGCGCCATGACGCTCCTGTACAGCGCCGAAACGGCGGAGCAGCTGGATTTGACGGCGTGGGATTGCGTTGTCGACGCCATCGACATCGTTTCTGCCAAGGTACTGCTGGCAGCCCGCTGCCATGCGGCGGGCGTCCGCCTCTACAGCGCCATGGGCGGCGGCAACAAGCTCGATCCCGAGCGCTTCACCATTACGGATCTGGCGGAAACCAACCGCTGTCCGCTGGCCAAAATCATGCGCAAAAAACTGCGCAAGCACCGCATTGAGCACTTGCGCGTCGTGGCGTCCGATGAGGAGCCGCGCCTTCCGCTGACGCATGAAACGGGGCGCCACGTCGCCGCCGGGACGCTCGCGACGGTCGTCGGCGTGGAGGGACTGCTCCTCGCGCATGCGGTTCTGCGCGATCTCATCGGCGAGCCCGTCGCTCCCCTCGCCTGCACGGAAAACCCGGTGCTGCCGGAGGCGGAAATCCCCCGCCGCGATGCAGCGGGGGATTCGCCGGAGCCGTCGTAAGCCGCCGCCGCCCGTTCTCAGTACTGGGCGCGCGGACCGCCCTCGTTGGGCTGCGGTCCGTCCTGCGGGCGCATCAGGTCTTTGCGCTGCCAGACGCGCACGTAGTCGATTTCGAAATCGGCGGGCAGCGCCTGAATATCGAGCGGGAGGTTCGCCCAGCCGCCGGAGACCATGTACAGGATGAGGTAGGAAGGCTGGGAGCAGACGCGCTCGTCTTCCCATTCCAGGAACTTCTGTCCGTTGGCGTAATAAGCGGCATATCCGGGGAGCCAGAG
Organism: uncultured Verrucomicrobiota bacterium; assembly: GCA_949295265.1. Taxonomy (GTDB): domain Bacteria; phylum Verrucomicrobiota; class Kiritimatiellia; order RFP12; family UBA3636; genus JAEDLN01. The sequence continues at coordinate 5,803 of CASFKR010000030.1, forward strand.
CATCCCCACCGTGATGAAGCCTTCCGCGTCCGCACCGCAATAGACCTGCGAGGTGCCGCAGGCTTTGTGATTTTTGCCGTAGCCGTCCCAGTGGAAAGCGGAGTTGAAGCGGTACGGTCCCCAGGCGGTCAGGTGCTCGAGAATGTCGAACTCCATGCCGCCGTCGTCGGTGCTGGCGCGCCGCCACTGCGGATTGGCCTCGTGGTCGCGGACGCCGCCGCGGTCGGGCATCGTCCAGAACGCCGGCCAGAGGCCCATGGCGCGCGGCAGTTTCACGCGCGCCTCGAAATAGCCGTACAGCTGCGTCCACTTGCCGTAGGTGTCGAGGAAGCCGCACGCGTAATCCGTGTGCGCGACGGCGCTCTTGTCCTCGGGATCGTCGTTGTGATAGCCGCGCTTGCGCTCGTAGCGCAGCAACGCCTTGCCGTCGCGCACGAGGACGTTGTCCTTCGAAAAATGCGTCCGGCGGTCCCAGAAGTTGGCGGTATAGATGTTCCAGCGGTTCAAATCGACGGTTTCGCCGTTGAACTCCTCGTTGAGCGTAAGTTCCCATTCGCCGGATGCGACGGGCGGACGCTTCCCGGACCACGCGGGCAACTCCACGGCGGGCGCGGAGGCGCGCAGCCCGAGCAGCGCCAGCGATACGCCCGCATCCGCGCGGATGGAGAAGCCGTTGGCGCGGTTGCTTTCGAATTTGGTGCCGGTCCCCTTCTCGGTCTCAATCTTGCCGTTGGCTTCGTTGCGCACAAGCTTGAACGGCGTTTTGGGGATGAAGGAGAGCGAAATGAGGCGCTTTTCGCCCGGCTGCAGCGTCACCTCCGCCGCATCGGTCGGTCCCGCCGGACTCTCCACCGTCAGCCGGAACGAAGCCGGGGCGGTGCCGTTGTTGCGGAGGGCGGCATCGACCTGGTTGAAATTGCGCAGATTCCAGACGCCGGGCTTCTTATCCGCAGGGCGCAGCGTGACGCGGCCGTTCGGCTTTTCGAAGGCGACCAGAATCGCATCGCCCTCGATGCGCGCCGTCGCGCCGTTCGCCGTCTCGAGGCGTGGCAGGGGCGTGGCACCGCCGCCGAAGAGTTTCCCGTCGTGGGGTACATGGGCGGCATTGTAATGGCTGTCGGGTTTATCCCCTGCCGCGCCGCCCGCCTGCAGTTCCTCCACACGGAAGCGGCGCGCATGCTCCGCTTTCCCGTTGAGAAAAATGAGCACCTGCGAAACGGCGGCCGGGTCGAGTGCATAGCCCGCCTGATACCCGTACTGGTAGCCGAAGAAGACCTTGAGCACCTTGGCTTCGCCCGGCTTGAGGTAGACGGACTCCGCATTCCACGGGGAGAGCCGCCAGTCGCCGTTGTTGTCCACCCGCATGGAAAGGGAAAGCGGTTTTTCACCCAGATTGGTGAATTTGGCGGAGACAAAGCCCCACGGCGAAAAATCCCACGTCTCCGCGCCGCCTGCGGGCACGAAGGAGAGCCCCGGGTACCCGGCGTTGGACGGCGCGGCCGCCACTTCTACGGCACCGCCGTCCTGCGGCGTCACCGTGAAACTTTCGTGCACCCGGACGATTTGCGCCGCGGAATGCGTCGGGTTCGAATCGTACAGGAACTTGGGCGCCGCAGCGGGTTCAGCGGCTGCGGTCAGGGTCCATGCGGAAAGCGCGGTCAGCGCAAGAAAGGAGACTGATTTCATCATCTTGAGCAGGGAGTTTCATCCGGCACGGAACAGCGGCACCGTTCCGTGCCGGATGGTTCAACAGTAAGGGAAAATAGGTGAGGATATACCGGCGACGCCGAAAAACCGGAGCCGCCGGTGCGTCAGCGAACGAGGAACAGGGAGGCGTGGTTGAGCATTGTCAGCACGGCGTCGTTGCCGTCGCCGCCGACATACGTCATCACGAGCGAATTGCCGTTGCCGATGGGCAACTGGACGCCCTCCGGCAGATTGGCGAAGGCGCCCTCGATGGGCAGGATGCCGTCGTTGCGGAGGATGACGATGCCCTCCATGAGCGCCTGACCGGAGCCGGGCAGCCGAGTGAGGTCGAGCTCGGCGCCGTCGATGCAGATGCGCGCATAGTGGTCCGTGAAAACCAGTTGGCCATGGCGGTCGGCAGCGACGCCGATGGAGAGCACGGACCCCGCTTGGAGCCCCATGCCGCCGCCGACGGTCAGCGTGCCGAGCGATTCGCCGCTCTCCGGATCGGTGCCCAACACGATGCGCCCCGCCTTCGCGTTGAGCGAGCCGCCGATTTCACTGGCGCACCAGAATTCGCCGCCCGTCAGATAAACCGGACTGTCATGCAGCGGGGCCTCGCAAATGAGGCGCCCCGCCTCCACCTGCGTACGGCCGCTGTGCAGGAGCGGCTTGCGGACGGTCACAGTCCCCGCCCCGCGCTTGTAAACGGGCATCGGGTTGTCGGTATAGCGGTAGAAGGTCGATTCGAGGTCGCCCAGCGACGCGTCGACGGTGCCCTCGCGCAAATCGACACCATAGCCGCGCAGCACGCCGCCGCCGACGGAGTCGGTCAGCGTGGCGCCGCCCGTCAGGCGCACGAAGCTCAGGTTGGGCGAAAATCCGGCCAGGTCGAGCGTGGCGCCGTTGAGGAACACGGGCGCACTGGTGCGGCGGGTGGCGGCGGCATCCGTGCTGAGCGCCGTCTGCGAACCGAGCGTCACGCGCACGCCGTCAAACGTGACCGGGCACACGAAGGTATTCGCGCCGGAGAGGACGAGCGAGCCTTCGCCGGACGCACGCAGAAAGCCGGTCGACCCGGAAAGGACGCCCGCCAGCGTCAGGGTGCACCCCGCCGGAATCTCCAGCCGTGCCCCGCTCCGCCCGATGGTCACACGGTTGGACAGCACCAGATCCGCCTCCGGCACGAGCGTGCCGCCGTTGAGCTCGAGCGGCATGCTTGCGGAGGTGAAGTTCGCGGGGGAAGACACCAGCAGACGTCCGCCGTACAGGTAGTAGCCCTGCGAGACGGCATTCGTTGCCGCCAGCCGCGTGGTGCCGCTGCCGCCCGCAAAGAAGCGGTGCCCCGTCAGGCGCGCATCCAGCGTCAGCAGACCGTCACCGTAGTGATGAACCATCAGCCCACGCAGATACGAGTTTTCGCAGGCGAGCGACGCCACGGAACCGCCGGAGACGGTGAAATCTTCGGAACCCGTGACGAGCAGACCGTTGCGGTTGATGCGGAGCGTCGCGTTGTCCGGGATGGACAGCGAGCCGCCCGGCTCCTGCGCAACGACTTTAACGGTGCCGACCGTTTTTCCGCCCGTCAGCGCCTCGGAACCGCTCACGAGCACATGATCCGTTGAACCGGCTTCAGCGAGCGGAACGTAGTTTGTAACGGCGCAGACGAGACCGTCCGCACCGGCGGTCGCCCAGTCGCTCTGCTGAACGGTGCAGTTTGCATTGCCCGTCAGGAGCGTCGCGCCGTCGACAGGCGTACGCACAGAGGCGACCCCCGCCTCCAGATCGAGCATGCCGCCTGCGGCGTTATTCTCGAACGTAAGCGCACCCAAATCCACATAGCCGGTGCCGCCGCCTTCGCGGTACAGGCTGTTGCGCCCGGCAGCCAGGCGCGTTCCCGCGTCGGCTGCCACGCCGTCGGCACGCCCCTGCCACGCGCCGCGCAGGCGCAGGTCCGCGCCCTGCAGCACGAGAGCCGCGGCATTGTTCGTCGCCGTCGGGAATTTCGCCGCCGCATTCGCTTCGTAATCGAAGACGATTTCGGCACCGCTGAGCTCCAGCATGCCGACACCCTCGTTGCGCCCGGCGATGACGCTCCGGCGCGAGGGGTTCAGCCGCAGCGTGCCGCGGTTGGTCGCACTCTGCCAGACGGCTTCTTCATTGAAATGGAAGCCGCCCTGCTCGAGCGTCCAGCTGTTCGATCCGTTGACGCGGATTTCGCCGCCGAACGTGACGTCGCCCTCGCCCATGTTGAGCACCGTCGTCGCCGCGGCGGAGCTGGACGAATAGTATCCGCCCGCCAGCGTGAAATCGTATTCCGAGGCAAAGCCGAAGGGGCGCCCGCCGTCATTGCCGCAACTGGCGCCGAGCGTGATGCCGTTGGAGATGGCAAGCCCCGGTTCCAGCGCGCGCAAGAACGTGGTCTGCCCCTGGTTCGTGGTGAGCCGCCGCCGCCCGAACGGCGCAAACGCCTTGGGCCCGTCCCCGGCGGAAAGCGACAGAAAGTTCGCGCCGGAATTCTCCGCGACGATGGTCAGCGAGGCCGCCGTCTCGCTCTCGCGCCAGCCGTGCTCACTGCCGCCAACCAGTGTGACATCGGCGCCGGACCCGGGGAAGACGATGCGGGAGCCGAGGTTGTAGGTGCTGCTGGTGTCGGTCTGGCTGTTGCCGTTGAGGGTATCGGTAAAGCCCGCCTGCACCGTGACGCTGGCACCGGAACCGGCCCCGAAGCCCAGCGCACCGTTGTTCGGTGCCGAAGACGAGCAGAGCGCAATCGGCGTTTCCACCGTGACGGGACCCGTCCCGCGGAAATAAAGCGTCTGGTTGTCGTATTGCGCAAAAACAATGGAGGGGCCGCCCTCCTCGTTCACGAACGAAAGCGGCGCATCCCCGTAGAAAACGCCCCCTGCGCGCCCGAAGAGGAAGCTCGGACCGATGCTGACCGGGGCACCCCAGGCATACACGGGCACATTCTGCATCCGCAACCGGGATTCGCCGACGGACGTGATATCCCCGGCCAGCCAGAGCGCGACTTCGCCGCCGCTCCCGTTCAGCTGATTGTTCTGATTGACGGCACCGACGGGCCCCGCCACGCGGAAGGGGCCGTTCGTCAGCGTGACGCCCGCGCCGATGTACAGACCGCCCATCAGCGAGACCGGGTCGCCCGAAGCATTGTTCCAGACGCTCGCCGCGCTGCTGCGCACCCGCACGGGGCTTTCGCCCGTTTCCGTGCCGAAAACGACCGGACCCGCGCCCGCCTCGACGCTCAGCCCGCCGGCGCCCAGCGACAGCGCGCCCGCGCCTTCGACATCGCTCCCGGCGACGAAGTCCGCGCCGCCCGTCAGCGTGCCGCGCACGGTCAGCCCCTGCGCCGCCGCCGATGCGGGCATCTCCACGCGCTGCCGTGCCGTCACATCGTCGGCCGCAACACTCGCCGACGTATCCGGCGCGGGCAAAATGCCGCTCCGCCACGAAGCGCCATCCGCCCATGCGGTACCGCTGCCGGTCCACACGGCTTGCGCAGATGCCGGTGCGGCCAGTGCGCACAGCACCCCCAGTCCGACCCTGCACCCGAGACCCTTGTTTTGTTTTCTGTCCTTCATAACCATCCTTTGCGTCCATGCCGCTCCGCCGCTGCGGGCGTGCGCATCACAGTAGAATCACGAGAGAACCGGCCAGGATGAGCCCGCCTCCCACCAGCACTTTCGGATCGGCCGGTTCGTGCAGAAAGAGCATCCCCAGCACAATCACAAAAACCACGGAAAGTTTGTCGATGGGCGCCACCTTCGAGGCGTCCCCGAGCTGCAGCGCCTTGAAATAGCAGAGCCACGAGAGCCCCGTCGCCAGCCCCGACAGAATCAGAAACAGCCAGTTTCGCTCCGTCAGGGCGGCGATGCCGCCGCCGCCCGCGTGCGGCACCGCCAGCGCAATCGCCCACGTCAGCACGAGAATCACCGACGTTCGGATCGCCGTCGCCAGATTCGAATCGATCCCGGAAACGCCGACTTTGGCGAGAATCGCCGTGAGCGCGGCAAAAAATGCTGAGAGCAGCGCAAAAACTTTCCACATCATAAGTTGCCATCAATCTGCCGGAGCGGCGGGCGCGTACGGTTGTGCGCGATACCCGCTGTCCGCTTCCTTCCGGACGGTCACGATGCCCGGAAACGGCAGGTGCATCCCGGCCATCGGGATGTTTTCGCCGGCCGTACGGTCATAATACCGCAAACGCGTCCGGACGGAAGCCTCCGCATCCATGTCGTAGGTCGGGCAGACCTCCGGGCGCGGGAACTGCACCGAAGCGGCGTGCAGCAAATCGCCCACGATGAGGAGGCCCGGCAGTTCGAATACGGTGTGTCCCGGCGTGTGCCCCGCTCCCTCGAGCGCCTTGATGCCGGGCACGACTTCCTCGCCGAACGCGAAGGTGCGCACGCGCCCGCCATAGGCGCGCAGCGCCTTGCGGGCGCGGGCCGCGGCGTCCGCCGGCGCCTCTTCCATCCAGTACGTCCATTCGGGTGCCGCAATCCGCACCGTCGCATTCGGGAAAACCGGGGCTCCGGTTCGGTCGATAAGCCCGCCCACATGGTCGGCATGCGCATGCGTGAGCAGCACGAAGTCCACATCCGCCGGGGCAAGACCGCAGGCGCGCAGCTGCCCGGGCAGTTGCGCGCGCGGTCCGCCCAGCCCCGTGTCGCAGAGAATCACCGTCTCGCCGCACCGGATCAGAAACACGTTGATCGAGGATTCCGCTTCCGGACCGCCCGCCAGCTTTTCGAAGGCCTCGCTGGAAAGCGCGGGGAAGAGCCGCCCGGACTGCGTGGAGGCGCAATCCTGAATCGGCGTCACTTCAAAATCGCCGAAGGTCAGCGCAGAGGCGCCGAGCGTGCAGACCGCAAGCGCGGTTCCGAGGATTCCCAGGTTGTGCATGCCGTTCAATCTCCGTTGAATGCCGTCAGGGCAGGGTGATGACCACGGGATCCGCCGTCGGCTCGCGGAAGGAGGCCTTGACGGTCGCCGTGCGCCCGTCCAGCGTCGTCGCAGTGAGTTCGTAATCGCCGTAGAAGGCGCGCAGAGCGGCGGCGCCGTCGCGCCCCGTCTGCACGGTTTCGCGCGTCATCCAGTCGCCGAGCACCAGCTTGCGGTAGACCTCGAGCCCCGGTTTGGGCGTCCAGTCTTCCCGGTAGAGCGGGCAGTTCTTGAGCCAGTGGCGGCCGTCCCAGAAGCCCCAGAAGGTGACGGAGTCGCAAGCCGGATGGCTGAAGGCCGCGATCAGCACATCGCGCAGATACATGGCCTGGTGCTCGGGGTTGTCCGAGAGCACGTCCAGTTCGGTAATGGAAATGGGCACCTTGTACTTGCGGTGCAGGCGGTCGAAGATCTGCAGAATGCGCTCCGGCGAGGCTGTGCCGACGCCGAGGTGTCCCTGAACGCCGATGCCGCCGAGTTCGCCGCCGTGGCGGAGCACTTTGTCGAGATGCTGCTCAAGGCTCTTGAGCTTCGTTTCCGCCAGAATCTGGTTCTCGTTGAGGAACAGCTGCGCCTCGGGATCGCATTCGCGGGCGAGTTTCCACCAGCGGCCCACCTCCGCCTCGCCGAGGATGTCCATGAATTCGTGATTTGTGGTCGGCTCGTTCATGACGTCCCAGGCGCGGATTTTTCCGCGCATGGCGGAGGCGATGTCGCGGATATGCGCGTCGATGGCGGCGCGGAGTTCCTCCGGCTTGTTTTTGAGCTGCTGGAGCTCCTTTGGATTGCGGCGGAAGCTGGGCCACACGAGCGTATGCCCGCGGATTTCGCACCCGTTGGCAATCGCCCAGTCGACCATTTTCCGCGTTTCCTCCCGGTTGCGGTCATTCGCCCAGCTGGACCACTTGAGCCCGTTTTCCGGAACCATGATGTTGAAGAGCTCGAGGAATTTTTCGCGGTAGGCTTTCGCCTTGGGGGAATCGCCGTACCAGGACCACACGTACATCGCGGAACCCCAGCCGAAGGCATGGCGCTTCATGTCGGCGCGCACCTCCGCATCCGGGACGGCGCGTCCGGCCGCGTCCTTCACGACCACGCGCAAATCGCCCTTGCGGATTTGCTCAATGCGCGCGAGCGCCTCGGCGCGCCACGGCGCGTCGTCCTCGTACCCGTCGTAGAGCGGCGGCGCGATGGCGGGGATGGCGGCGCGGTCGATTTCCCGCCCGTAATTGTGGAGCGCCAGCCCGCCGATTTCAAAGGTCTGCAAATCCAGCCCGAACTGGAAGCTGAACGCCGCCTTGCCGGCGGGAATCGAGACGGGCGAAACGAAGACGCGCTGCACCGGCACCCAGCCCGCACCGAGCCGCGCCCGCGGCTTGAGGTCGAAGACCTTCGTCCACGGCGCACGGTCGAGCTGCAGCGCATTCAGAAAGAAGGTTTCCGCAAATTCCGTGGCGCACCGCACGCCGCGCACCCAGTACGCGAGGCGGATGACGTCGCCTTTGCGGATTTCCACGGGCACCGTCGCGCGCAGCTGCATGTCCCAGATTGCCGGGACGTGCCCGATGGTTTCCACGCGGATGGCATCATTGCAGGGCGCATCCGCCTCCGGCTTGAAGCGGGTCAGGCGGAATTTGTCCGTATTCCGGAAGGGCTTCATCGCGCCGAGCGGGTCGTGCCCCAGCATGGAGAGGCCGCGAACCCCGGCGAATTCGGGGCCGTCCGCCTCGGGCGGCGGGGGCGGCGGCGCATTTTCGCGGGCGAGCTCCGCTTTTTCCGGCAAGGCGGGGGCGTCCCCGACGGCCGCCGTCACCCACTGCACGTCCAGGCGGCCTTTTTTCACACTGTACAGCGCGGTCTGCACGCGGAACTGCGTGGCGCCCTCCGGCACGGAGAAGGCGCGCGAAAGGATGACCCAGCCGTCCGAAGAGCCGTTGAAGGAGCGCACACTCAGGTAGTCGCCGACCTTTTTGCCTTTCGCATTCGCAAACATGAGCTGCACGCATCCCTGCATGTACCCCTGCTTGCCGCGCGCAATCCCTTCCCAGCGCACGTTGGCGGCCACGGCAATGCGTTTGGCATCCGCCGGGAGCGGACGGAACTGCTGCAGAATGACGCTCTCGCCGGGCTCGGTGACTTCCAGCGTCAGATAGCGCGTTCCGTCTTCCGTTTTGCCGCGGATGAGCTCGCCCTGCGTACCCGTCGAGCGGTACCAGCTTTCCGGCTGCAAATCGCCGTCCGCATCCACAAAGGTCGGGTTCGCCAGCAGCTGCGGCAGTTCCGCAGGCGGCGGCAATGGGGGCTCGGCCTTTTCCGGCGCGGGCTTCGCCGCTTTTTTCGCCGACTTTTTGGCGGGCGCCGCTTTCTTCGGGAGCGTCAGCTTCGTGGTGGCCAGCGGCTGCTTCCGGAAGCCTTCCGCCGTCAGGAACGTGCAGCCCTGCTCTTTGAGGTAGCGGATGATTTTCGCGACTTCCGCACGCTGCTTGCCGCCCCACGAATTCGGGTGGCCCTGCAGCACGATGTAGGGCAGGTCTTTGCCGTACGCCTCAAATTCCTTGACGACGTGTTCGTAGTTGGGCTTGAAAATCGGCACCTCGAGGTCGAAACTGCGCTCCAGCACGCGGCAGTCCTTCGGGACGTTCGCCCAGGGACCGAAAAAGCTGGTCGTCACTTCCGGGTGCTCCGCCAGCACCTTCCCGGTGTTGCCGTCCGTCTGGTTGAACGGGCTTCCGAAGGTGGCGAACGCAAAGCCCAGTTTTTCCTTCGCCAGCGTCTGCGCCCGGTCGAAGTGCTCGAGCTGCTCTTCGTAGGGCCGCCGTGCAAACTCGCAGACCCGGCGACCGTTTTCGCGCGGAAACTCCTGATGCGTCAGCCCGTGAAACCAGAATTCATGCCCCTGCGCACGGACCGAGCGGATCCAATCGAAATACGCGTCCGTCCCGTTTTCCAGCGAATTGGCGATGATGCCGAAGGAGGCCGGAACTTCCAGCCGGTTGAGCAAGGCGACAATTTCGATGAAATTCTGGGACACCGGGCGTTCCGCATTGGCGCCTTTTTGCGTCACATCGTCCAGCTTGAGCAGAATCACCGGGCGTTTTTCCGCCGGTGCCGCAGCCGCATCCGGCGTCATCCCCGCACCCAGCAGAACCGCACCCGCACACACCGCGCGCAACGCGCGAAACCATCCGTTGGAAACCATCGTCGTCATCATTCGTCGATTACCAGTAAAATAGAGGTCAGAATAAAAGGAAACACCGGCACCGGTCACTTCAGAATCAGGGCCGTTGCCGCATTCGGAGCCGTGAGCTTGTAGACGTCGCGCGCCTCATCACCGAAACGGATTTCATCCACGGTGTAGGTGTTGGTGAACCCGCTGTTGTTGGTGAAGCGGATGCCAGTGACGCCCCAGTTGTCGGTGGTGGTACACGTCGCATGCGGCTCCGTGGTCGGGGCCGTGCCCGACGTGACATCCGGGTTCAGCCACAGAGAGACGGTATTGCCGGTTTCCGAGAAATTCACGCAAAACAGGAAAAACCGGACTGCCGTTTTGGCCGTAACGCCCGTGCCGACGCCGTTCATGGAAATGACGGACCGCCCGGACACCGTCACCGTAACCGGGGCGCCATTCGTGCGGGCGCTGTCCAGAAATTCAAAAGAGCTGGTTGCCTTCGAAGTATTGGCACCATAGAAAAAGCTGATCCAGAGCGTCCCCTGCGTTTTCCGGACCGGACTAGCCAAATTGCGGGCAAATTTCCGGAAGAAAACGGCCCGGTTGCCTGTGGAGCGGACACCATCGTGCGTACTGCTGCCCAGGGCGATGCGGGAATTGTCATCCTTCGATGAATAGAACTCATGTGACCAACCGGATGCCCATCCATAATCCGGAACAGGGGCCCCGCCGCTCAAGCCGTTCAGCGAGCCGACACGGTTCGTTTCGTAATTGAACCCCTCGTACGCAAGCAAATCGGCACGAACCGTTTCCGCCGACATTGCCAGCGCAAAAAACACCGCACAAAGCAGTTGCAAAACGTTCTTCATTGATTCCATTGGCAAATCCACATTTCGGGCGTCAGAAAAGCCGTTGCAGGAACGGCACCGTCCGCGAAACCGCGCAGCCGATGTCTGCGGACTCCTGCAGAAACGCATTCCGACTGTTTCAGTGTAACAGCCGCCTCCACGATTTGCAACGCCCGGCACGGCCTTTCGGAAAGAATCCCTTTTTTCAAATCTGAACAGCCTTCCTCCCCCGCGCTCCTTGCCGCGCGCGTTCCCTCCGCGCGCTCTGCGGTGGTGTTCATGGCTTGTTGTGTTGGCGCTCCTTGCCGCGCGCGTTCCCTCCGCGTCCCAGGCTTATCCCGGTTTTTCCGGGACAATTGATCCAGATTTCTTGAAAAATGGCTCCTGTAGCATCTTTTCAAGACTAGATACTCTTGAATAGTCCGCCAATACTTTTTCACCCGAAAGTTCAGTAAAATAACTTTACCGTCGCTCCAATGGTTGCGCTGACTTCGTTCAGGCGGCTCTGCCGCCGAGAAAAAGTCCTTATTGCTACTCCGTGTGGCTCAAAATCCAAAATTCTCGCGCGGCCTCCGCTTCGCTGGCTACGCTCAGGCGACTCTGCCGCCGAGAAAAAGTACTTATTTAACACCTTGGTCGGAACGTTAGTGGAGACTTCAGAAGGGGGCTTCGCCCCTCCGTGTGGCTCAATTTTCTAAATCCCCGCGAGGCTGAGTTTCACAACCTTCCTCCGTGTGGCTCAAGGAAACCGGGATAAGCCTGCATCCGTTCATTCTTGTATTTACGGTTCCCATTCTTTACAATGCGGGATGGAAGTGCCCGAAAGCACCGGCTCCCGCCAGGCTGTTCTGCCGCAATCTCAAACCCGATTCTCTGATTTTCTGATGCCATGATGAAACACACGATTGCCTTGTCCATGCTTGCCGCCCTTTCCGCTCAGGCGGCGGCTGTCACCTGGGTCGGTGGCGGTGCAACCAATACGTGGCAAACCGCGGCCAACTGGTCCTCCGGTACCGTGCCGACCATTTCCGCCGGGGGCGATGACGTCTTCATCGAAAATGCCGAAGTCCTCTACGTCCCGGGCGGCGACTGGATTCCGTACACCGCCATCACCATCGGCGCCAACGGCATCTGGCGCCAGATTTCCGGCGCGGCATGGCCGAACATTCGCGGCACGGTAACCGTGGAAAACGGCGGCATCCTGGATTTCGGCACGGCCGGACAGATCCGCGTCGGCGAAGGCGGACTCATTCAAGTGCGCTCCGGCGGCACCCTCATCGCCAACGGGCCTTACGCGCCGTCGACCGGCTCGGGCGGCATCACCGTGGAAAACGGCACGGTCGAATGGACGGGCAACCTGAGCGGAGCCTCGGATAACAGCGGCGCCATCACCATCGGCGAAGGCGGCGCTTTCAACTGCGTCTACAACGGCACCATCACCGCCAGCCCCGCCTTCACCCTGCTCGAAGGCGGCTCTCTCACCTTCGGCTCGGAGACGGTCTCGACGGACTTCCGGTTCTCCGGCAACGACCGGCTGGAAGGCGGCGAGCTCATCACGAACGACGAATTCCAGTTTGGGGAATCGCTGACGCTCAACGGCACGCGCGTCACCTGCCGCATCCTCTCCTCGCAAAGCGCCAATCAGATCCTCACGCTCCAGAGCGGCTCCATCGTCTGCACCGATACCGCATATGACGGGTTCTACCAGAACAGCAGCGGACTGAGCTTCCCGAGCGGCTCCACGGCGACCCTCACCTTTGCCGGCTGCACGCCCGACCAGGCGTATTCCCGGTATTTCAGCAACGGAAAGGTGCTCTACAACGGCATGACCGTCGATGAATCGCTGTACGCCTCGCGCTTTTCCGTCACGGAAAGCGCAACCCTCGAAGGCGGCATCGATATCGCGCTTCTGGTTGCTGAAGGCGGCATCTCCTACACCCTCTCCGCGCCGTCTGCCGGGAACGTCAATCTGGAGGTCACCGCCGACGGGCTCACCGAAGATGCCGTGGTGACCCTCTATTACGGCTCCACCAACCCGGGCAAGACAACCGAAGGCTGGGAGAACAGCATGACCCTCACGGGGCTCAGCAACGGCACCCCCGCCTTGTACACCGTCAATACGGGCTCGGTCGGCATTCTCTACACCGCCATCTGCGCCGTCTCCGGGGACTCGACGGTTTGGGCGGACGTCGATCAGTCCGCCCTCGTTACCTCGCCTTCCGTCAACACCTGGAAAGGCACCACCACCGACGCCTCGCTCGCGTCCAACTGGTCGCTCGGACATGTCCCCACCGCTTCCGAATACGTCTTCGTCTCCTCCGAACTCTCCGGCATGACCCTCACCTGGCCCTCGGAGAACATGCCGGCGGAAGTCGCCGGCTGGTTCCAGCCCGGCTTCGCCACCCGCCCCGCGGTGAGCGTCGTTTTCCAAACCCCGCTCGGCGCGCCGCTCACCATTGCGGGCGATGCCGTCCTGCACAGCGGCAACTGGTACCACGACGGCCCCGCCGCCGAGCCGATTTATGCGGTCGACCTCATCATCGGCGGCTCGCTCACGGTCAACAGCGGCGTCTGTATCCAGGCGGGCATGGCCTCGAATCAGTCGACGCTCTGCGCGCGCGGCTATATGCGGGCGGGTCCCGGCTACACGGGCGGCGGTACCGTAGAAGGCGAAACGGGCGGCGCCTCCTACGGCGGCGAAGGTTGCAGCAACCTCGGCACCACGGTTTACGGCTCCGTGCTGAATCCGCTCGACTACGGCTCCTCCGGCTTCGGTGACGACACGGTCGACTACTCCGGCGGCGGTCTGGTCCGCCTCCGCGTGGCGGGCACGCTGACGCTCAACGGCACGATTGCCGCCGACGGCTTCGGCTACCCGCTGTGGGCAGCCTGCAAAGGCGCCTCATCCGGCGGCACCGTCAACATCGAATGCGCCGCCCTGCTCGGCACGGGCACCATCTCCGCCGTCGGCGGCGGTGCCGAACCATCCGGCGGCGGCTCCGGCTCCGGCGGCCGCATCCGCATCCGCCTGAGCGACCGCACCGCGTCCTTCGATGCCTTCACGGGCACCATCACCGCAACCGGCGAAGCCGGCTCCGACGGCGTTCAGGCATCTTCCGCCGCCGGTACCATCGCCCTCCAGACCGCCACCGACTCCGACCGCGGCGGCACCGTCATCGTCGACAATGCCCACTGCAATGCCCTCGGTTCCAACGGCGTCTTTTACGCGACGCCCATGCGCGCCCCCACCTCCACCGAATCGCTCGTGTCGACGGACTGGATTGCCCGCAACAACGCCCGCCTCCGTCTCCCCTGCGACATGCTTGTGCACACGCTCACGCTCGCCGATGAAACCGCCTCGCTCGCGACCGACGGCTTCACGCTCACGGTCTCCGCGCTCACGGTCGCCGGCAGCGAATGCATCCCGGGCACCTACACGGCGGAAGAGTTCCCGAATGCCATCCTCGGCACCGGCCGCGTTCTCGTGACCGCTCCCTGCACTCGCCTCATCCTGCGCTGACCGCGCCCCTGCCCCTCGCCCGGTTCAGCCTCTGCGCCTCTGCGCCTCAGCGGGAAACCCCGCCCCAAGAGACTTTGCTGCGCTGATTTTGCAGCGGGCGGGTAACGCCGCCCGCATCAGCGGGGGTTCCCCGCCCGTGTGGCTCAACCCTCTCCGCTCGCTCCTCCTCTGCGCCTCTGCCCGAGACCCAGGATGCGGCGCGAAGCGGTCGTCACCGCGCACGTCTCCGGCCGGTAAAATCCCGGAACGGCCGCGTCAGCACCGTCCGCCGCCGGACTGCCGATGACCTCGTAAATCCACAGAACCTGCCGGAAGTGGGTGAAAACGTGGGTCAACGTCCCCGCATACCGCAACCGGGACGCAACCAGATGAAACCGCTCGCGCAGCAGCGTTTTTGCCCGCGGCAGGGTCGGACGTTCCTGCGTTTCCACCATGGGCAGTTCCCGGAAGCCCGCCAGCAGTCCCTGCGGCGGGCGCTGCACGAGCATGACCTCCGCGCCGTTGCGCACCACAAAGGCGGCGAACTGCCGCTCCGGCACATCGCGTCGCTTCCGCAGCCCCGGGAACCGTTCCGGTGCACCGCTCGCCGCGCCCTTGCACAGCGCCCGCACGGGACACGCCCCGCACCGCGGTGCACGCGGCAGACAGACCGTTTCGCCCAGTTCCATCAGCCCTTCATTGAAATCGCCCGGCGCACCGGACGCCTCGATGACCGGTTGCAGCCAGCGCATCATCCCGGGACGCGCCGCAGCCGGGGGCCCCGGTTCCCGGACCGCCCGGAGCCGGGAAACAACGCGGATCACGTTGCCGTCGACAACCGGCACCGCCTCTCCGTCGCACAAACTCGCCAGCGCCGCCGCCGTGTACGCTCCCACGCCGGGAACCGCGCGCCACGCCGCAAAACCCTTCGGAAACGCGCCCTGTGCGGCCACCTGCTGAGCGCCGCGCTGCAGATTGCGCGCCCTGCTGTAATACCCGAGCCCTTCCCAGCACTTGAGAACGCGCTCAATCGGCGCCTGCGCCAGCGCTTCCACGGTCGGGAATGCTTCCATGAACCGCGCATAGTATCCGATAACGGATTCAATGCGCGTCTGCTGCAGCATGATTTCGCTGACCCAGACCGCATACGGATCTGAAATGCCGCGCCACGGAAGCGCCCGCTTGTGCGCCTGAAACCATGCCGGAATCAGAGGTCCCAGCTGCTGTTGTATTTCCTTTTGTTTCACGGCGTGAGTCTGACAAGTTTCGTTCCACTTTTCAACCGCCCTGTCCGGCTCGCCGCCAAAGCCGCGCGCGGAGAGAGCCGCACGGAGCAGCCCCGCGCCTGAACAAAGCCGGCGAAGCGAGCCGAAACAGGGCGTACAGGACGTACACGACAGACAGGACGGCCCGCTACCGGGAGAGCGCGACAGCGCGGCGGTGCCAGCGCAGTGAAGGCGGCAGCGGAGTACGGCGGAGAGCCGCGCAGAGAGCCGTTTTTCGCGGGATGCAGTTGCGCCAATTCAAATAAATTGGTAGAATTTTTGACGTTTTCAACCCGTCACTACCGTATTGCCAACCGAATGAAAATCGTAGTTTGCATCAAACAGGTTCCGGATTCGGATAAGGTTACCATTGACCGTACCACCAACCGCCTGAACCGCACCGGCGTTCCCGCCATTATGAACCCGTTCGACGAGAACGCGCTGGAAATGGCCCTGAAACTCAAGGATAAACATGGCGCCGAAGTGACGGTTGTCACGATGGGCCCGCCCCAAGCCGAACAGGTCATCCGCGACTCCATTGCGGTGGGCGCCGACAACGGCATTCTGATTTCGGGCCGCGAATTCGGCGGCGCCGACACGTGGGCGACCGGTTACACGATTTCGCTGGCCATCCAGAAGCTCGGTCCCGTTGACCTGGTGCTCTTCGGCAAGCAGGCGACGGACGGCGATACGGCGCAGGTCGGCCCCGGCATTGCCAACAATCTGGACATCCCCGTGCTGACGTATGCCAAGTCCGTTGAAGTGGTGGACGACAAGACGTTCAAGGTTGTCCGCACCACGGAAGACGGCTACGAGGAATGGGAAATTCAGCGTCCGTGCGCGCTGACGGTCGTCAAGGAAGCGGGCGAGCTCCGCCTCGCGAACCTGCGGCTCAAGATGAAGGCCAAGAAGGCGGAAATTCCGATGTGGGGCGTGGCTGAGCTCAACCCCGATCCGGAACTGATCGGTCTGAAGGGCTCGCCGACCCGGGTGACGAAGGTGTTCGCACCGCCGGTGAAGTCGAACCGCGAAGTTCTGCAGGGTACGGCCGCCGAGCAGGCCTCCCAGCTGATTGAGCGCCTCTCCGCCCGCCAGCTTATCTAAGGCTCCACCCTCCCCTCCCGCACATCCTTTTCTGAGAAATCCATGAGCACAAAAGAAATTTGGGTTTTCGCTGAACAGCGCGACGGCAAGATGGAGTCCGTCGTTTACGAGCTTCTCTCCAAGGGCACGGAACTGGCCGCCAAGTCGGGCTTCACGCTCGCGGCCGTCGTCCTCTCCGAAAACGGCGCTCCGTTCGCGCAGGAACTCTTCAACTACGGCGCCAAGAAGGTCTACACCCTCGATGCCCCGCAATTCGCCTACTACCAGAACGACTACTACAGCGCGGCGTTCTGCAAGGCGGTGCGCGACCTCCAGCCGGAAATCACGCTCTTCGGCGCCACCACGATCGGCCGCTCCTTCGCGCCGACGGTCGCCTCCATCCTGCACACGGGCCTGACGGCCGACTGCACGCAGCTGGATTTTGACACCGAGAACGGCATTCTGCTCCAGACGCGTCCCGCCTTTGGCGGCAACATCATGGCGACAATCACCTGCCCGAACCACCGCCCGCAGATGTCGACCGTCCGCGCCAACGTCTTCCGCAAGAACCGGATTTCCGACAACGAGACGGGCGAAATCGTCTCTCTCCCGGTCGATCTCTCCGGTGTTCCCTGCCGCATGAAGCGCCTCTCCGAGGTCCGCGAAGGCGGTGCCGACGTCAACCTCGCCGAAGCCAAGATCATCGTCTCGGGCGGCCGCGGTCTGGGCGCGCCTGAAAAATTCGACCTCATCCGCGAGCTGGCCAAGGAGCTGGGCGCCGGCGTGGGTGCTTCCCGCGCGACGGTCGATGCGGGCTGGATTTCCCACCTGCACCAGGTCGGTCAGACAGGCAAGACGGTCTGCCCGAAGCTCTACATCGCGGTCGGCATTTCCGGTGCCATCCAGCACTTGGCCGGCATGCAGTCGTCGGACACCATTGTTGCGATCAACAAGGATGGCACGGCGCCGATTTTCGAAGTGGCGGACATCGGCATTGTGGGCGACCTCAACGAGGTTGTTCCGGAGCTGATCCGTCAGATCAAGGCCCGCAAGGCCTGATGACACGGGTGGCGCCGTGTACGCGCGGCGCCACCCATCCGGGAATTTCCGCACCATGGCCAAACGCAGGTACAACGGGCAGTTTGTGGCGCAGTACCTTGCCCGCCGTGCTGCGGAGTCCCTTCCGGGCGGGGATGGATCCCGCCCGTCTGCTCAGCATCCCGCCTCCGGCATCCCTTCGGGCCGGTCGGCGGGATGTGCCGTTCCGATGCCGACGGAAGGCGCGCCGCTGCGGATTCTGGGAATCGACACCTCCCTCCGCTCCACAGGGCTTGCCATTCTGGAGACGGACGGACGGACGCAGCGGGTGCTGGATCTGCGCCCCATTCCGAACCCGGCGAAGCGGCCGCTCGGCGAATGCCTGTGCGTGATCCGCGAGACGCTCTCTGCCTGCCTGCGGCAATGGACGCCGCACGAGGCGGCGATGGAAGGTATCTTTTTCATGCGGAATGCGCGCACCTCGCTCATTCTGGCGCATGCGCGCGGCGTCGTGATCGAGACGTGCGCGGAAGCGGGGCTGACGCCCGTGGAGTACCCGCCTTCGCGCGTCAAGAAGGCGCTGACCGGCGGCGGTGCGGCGACGAAGGCGAATATGCGCGCGATGATTCAGCGGCTTTTTTCGCTCCCGGAGCTGCCGCAGGAGGATGCGGCGGACGCGCTTGCGATTGCGCTCACGCATCTGCATGCGCGGCGGCTCGCCGCCTTCCAGCGCTAGCGCGAAGGCGCGCGGGCCGCGTTACAACGCGCGGAACGAGCCGCTCAGGGCTCAGGGTGCGGGCGTAGCGGCAGGGCCGGACACCGCGGCGGGCGCAGCGGCGGCTGCGGGTGCCGATTCCGCCGACTGATAGAGCGTCGGCAAATCGGGATTGCGCGAAATCCGCTCCAGGAGGCGGCGGCTCGTCTCCTCCCCTTCGATGGGCGTCGAGAAAATGTGAGGCCGGATAAAGACGATGAGCTCACTGCGCGATTTCGTCTTTTCCGTGCTGCGGAACAGGAAGCCGATGAGCGGAATCCGGCCCAGAATCGGAATCCGGGAGACGGTCTCGCTCTCGGTTTCCTTGATGAGGCCGCCGACGGCTGCGAGAAGTCCGTCCGCCGTGATAAAGGTGCCGCTCACACGGCGCGACTCCACGGTATCGACGGAGAAACTCTGGAGCGTGGCCGCATCGCCGTACGGAATGGAGCCGCCATCCGGAACAACGGCGCTCTCCTCCTGAATCAGGTGCAGCGTCACGGTGCGGTCCGCATTGATGCTCGGCGTCACGAGCAGCGTGGTGCCCACGGAGCGGATGGAGGTTTCCGGCTCCACGGTGTAGCCGGTCACGTAGGTCACGCCGCTGGAAGTGGTCGATGAGACGGGCTCGAGCGTGACGCCGGTGGTAATGGGGACTTCCTGCCCGATGAAGAGACGGGAGACCTCATTGTTGGCCACGAGGAGCGTGGGGGTCGCCAGCGTCCTGGCTTTGCCATCGCGCTCCAGCAGCTGGATACGGGCATTGAAGTGCTCGCTCAGCAGCTGGTAGCCGAACATGTCGGTGCGGGCTACGTTGGAAAGCGGAGAGAAACCCGGGAACCCGGCGGTATGCTCGTAGCGGTTTCCGTTCGATGAATTTTCGGTGAGAAATTCGTATTCGAACGTGCTCTCGAAATCGTCCGTCAGCGAAAACTCGACAATCCGCATCTCGAGCAGCACCGTGGGCGTCGGCACATCGAGGCGCCGGATCAGCGCCCGGATATCATCCATGGCGCGCGCGTCGCTGGTGCGGACGATGACGAGGTTGTTGCGACGAGAAACGGTGACGAAAATGCTGGGGGAACGGTCGCGGTGCGCCTCGAGGAGGGCGGCCTCCGTCTCGGCATCGCCGCGCGAGCGCGCCTCTTCGAGCGCCTGCGCATCGGAGGTGGTGAGGCCCTTGTAGGTGGCATCGCGCTCCGATTCGAGGTTGCGGTGCCGACGCGAATCATCGAGCGTGAAGGAGCGGCCCGAGCCGCTGGCGGAACGGATGGAACTGATGGACGGACCCGCCGAAAAAGACGAAGACCCCACCGCATCGTCGATGACCTTGAACCGGTCGAAGCGCCGCGCCAGATCGTTCTTTTCATCATCCAGGATGTCCGACTCGCCGAGGGTCAGGAAGACGCGGTTCGGATAGAGTCCGTACAGCACGGATGCCACCTCGATGACATTCGGGTAGAGCAGCGTAAAGGTCTCCGTCTGCTCTTCGCGGAAGGAGGCGAGGCCGCGCTCGTACTCCTCCATCGTGAGAATGGTCGGCACGCCGCTGACCGGGTCGGGGCGCCACCAGACGCCCAGCGAAGAGCAGATGAGGCTGACCGCATTGGCGGCAGGAATGTTGCGCAGATGGATGCGCACCGGTTTCTGGCCGGCAGCGGGAGAAACGACGACATTCTCGCCGGACAGGCTGCAGAGGAGGCGCACCACCTCCTGGAGCGGGATATCCTCGACTTCGAGCACGGAAAAGACGGCGCCGGCCTGCGGGCGGGCGTTCGAGGCGGCGGCCGGAGCCACGGCCTTCGATGCGGGCACGAAGGGGCGCAGCCGGAGTACCCCGTTGGGGAGACTCGGGGCCGCCAGGTCCACGCCGTCCGCCGTGATGGCGCGCACCTCGAAGGAAACCGGCACGTCGGAGACGGTCAGGCTGAACGCGTCCCCCGGCGCAATGGTCAGAACCGACGGCTCATCGCCGGGCAGCAGGAGCATCGCCGCACCGTCGCCCTGCGACGTCACAGCGAGCAGGCAGACCTGAATCTGCCCGGCGCGGGCGGTCTGTTCGCGCAGGGCGTCGGCGAGGCGCTCCGGGAGTTGCGTGGGGTCTGCCGACGCGGTCCGCGGCAGGCAGCAAAGAAGAAGCGCAAGAGAAAAAGCAACCCGGCAAAGGCGGAAAGGGTTCATGGCGAAAGAAGAAAACGGAATCCGGGGATACGGGAAAAAGGGAACGGAACCGCTGAAAACGGGATGGGAACAGGCGGCAACGGACACAACCGCAACGCGCTACGCGCGCACGGGCACGCATCCGGGAGGACGCGGCGTACCCGGCTCTGCAATCTTTTATCGACCGTGGAGGCGATCCGGTTCACCCGCCGCTGAAAAAACAGTCCGGACGGCGGCGCGGGCGGGGGGTCTCAGAGGACGGTCCAGCGGTGGGCGACGTGCAGGTCGCACGCGGGCTGCGCCGGGTAGAGCCACGCACTGGCGTTCTGCTCTGCGGTCGGCGTAAAACAGCCCGCCTTCTTCACGCGGTCGCAGAGGGTGGCGCTCCCGTACAGCGCAACGTCGATGTTCCACACATCCGGCGGGAACCACACATCGGGCGTCAACTCAAGTTGCAGCCGACCCTCCGCCGGAAGCGTTTCCGGCAGCGCGCCGGGCCGCGTTTCCGAGTCGAAGGCCAGCAGCGTCCGCTCAACCCCGGCGCGGCAGAGGCCCAGCACGATGCGCGGCTTTATCCAGGGGGAGCCCTCGAGGGTCTTCCAGCCGACCTGGACGGTCCAGCGGCGCGCATCCGGATCGTACACGCCCTCGCAGCACTGGAGCGTCACCGCGCCTGAGCCCATGCGGTCTCGGCGCTGTGCCAGCCCGATGGTGCCCGATTCGCGGAGGATTCCGGCGTAGGCATTCATCACGGCGTCGGTGGTGCCGGACATGCGGATGCGCCCGTCCTCGAACCAGAGACACTGCCGGCACAGCGTGCGGATATTGCTCTCGCTGTGGCTTACAAAAAGAATGGTGCGGCCGCTGGCGGCAATTTCCTTCATCCGCTCCAGACTCCGATTGCGGAACATCTGGTCGCCCACCGCCAGCACCTCGTCGATCAGCAGAATCTCGGTGCGCAGATGCGCCGCAACCGAAAAGGCGAGCCGCACATACATGCCGGAAGAATACCGCTTGACGGGCGTGTCCAGGTGCGGACCGATATCCGCAAATTCGACAATCCGGTCGAAGGCTTCCTGCACCTCGCTGCGCTTCATGCCCAGAATCACGCCGTTGAGGAAAATGTTGTCGCGCCCCGTCAGCTCCGGATGAAAGCCTGTGCCGACCTCGAGGAGCGTTCCCACGCGCCCGAACATCTCCGCCGTACCGGCGGTCGGCGTCGTGATGCGCGAAAGAATTTTCAGGCAGGTCGATTTGCCGGCGCCGTTGCGCCCGACCAGCCCGACCGCCTCGCCGCGCGGGATTTCGAAGGAGACGTCGTTGAGCGCCTTGAACAGACCGTGCTGCGTGACGCGCGCATCGCACAAAAACCCCATTTCTTTCAAGGGATCGCGCCCGCGAAGCCGGTGCCACGTTGCCACCAGCTCATCGCGGAACGTCTTCTGTCCGATGGTTCCCAGCTGATAATGCTTGCTCAAATGCTCCGCACGGATGGCGATGTCGTTGCCGCTCATGGTTTCTCCTCCTCCGTCAGATAACATCCACGAACGTGCGCTGCGCCCGGTTGAAAAGGGCGAGCCCGATGACAAACCACACGAGCGTGACGCCCAGCCCGGTCAGCACCCCTGTCAGCGTTACGCAGGCAGCCGGTGCGCCAAGGAACATCACGCGCCCGATTTCGACGGCTTGCGACATCGGGTTGAGCAGCAGCACCGCCTTGAAAACCGGATGCACAACCCCCGACATCGGATAGACAATGGGCGTTGCATAGAACCAGATCTGCTCAATAAAGGGCAGCGTGAAAGCCAGATCGCGGTACTTGACCGTCAGGGCGGAGAGAACGAGCCCGGCCGCCAGCGCCGCCACCGCAATGTAGAGCAGCAGAAGCGGCAGCAGCAGGACGGTCCACGAGGGCACCAGCACCACCCCGCGCACAACGGCGTAATACAGCCAGAAAGCCGCCAGAATCAGGAAATTCCAGAAAAAGTAGACGAGATTCGACAGCGGGAACGAAAGCGGAATCAGCAGCCGCGGAAAGTAGATTTTGCTGGCCATCGCGGCGATGGAAGAGAGCGACTGCGCCGTCCCCGCCATGATGCCGCGAAAATAGTTCCACATCAGCACGCCGGTCAGGTAAAACAAAAAATGCGGAATGCCGTCGGTGCCGATTTTGGCGACATGACCGAAAATGACGGCGAAAACAACCGATGTGAGAACCGGCTGAATCAGGAACCAGGCGGGCCCGAGAATGGTCTGCTTATAAATGACGAGCACATCGCGACGGGCGAACAGATACGCCAGTTCGCGGCAGTTCCACATCTCCCGCAAGCCGAAATTGAACCAGCCGTGCGCCGGTTCGATCCGCGTCCGCAGTTGTTGGGGGTCCCCGGTCGCCATCAATGCTCCTCAAAAGGAGAAAATTCCTGAATCGCCGCCGTCGCGCGCAGGTTCTCCACCCACTGGCGGAACCGCTCGGCGCGGCGCTCGTTCAGGAGAACGGACTCCAACTCGTCCCACACCTCGGAAATGGTCAGGATGCGGGCGGGAATCGACGCCTTGCGATACAGAAAATAAACGGAGCCGGACAGCTGGATGGGGCCGGAGATTTCTCCGTCGGAGAGTTGCTTGAGGGGCACGGCCAGCTCCGGGATCAGCATGGCATCCACATCGAGCATGCCGAAATCGCCGCCTTTGGCAGCCGACGCATCGCGCGAAAACCGCCGTGCAGCGTCGGCGAATGCCTCGCCCTGCGCCAGCGCTTCGCGGAACGCCGCGATGTCGTTGGTTTCGGTCATCGGAATGGCCGCCAGAAACACGTGAATGCGCAACCCCTCCGCGAAACGCTCCCGGTTCTGCTCGTAGGCGCGGCGCACCTCATTGGGCGAGACGTGCACATTGCCGTCGACGAACGTGTGGCGCATGGAGGAAATAATCAGACGCTCCTCCAGCTGCTCCTTCCATTCGGTGTACGTGAGCCGTTCCTGCGCCAGATCCGCCTGCAGCTGCTGCAAATCGCCGCCGTAGCGGTCATCGAGCACCTCGGCGGCCATTTTGTCGATGGCATGACCGGGCAGGCGCATTTCGCCGCGCCAATACTCCTGAATAACGAGCCGCTGATTCTCCAGATCGCGCAGCGTTTCCGCGAATGCCTTGCGGAAAACGGCGTCATCGCTGAGGTTCGGCTCTTCGCGGCGCACGCGCTCGAGCGCGGGACGCACGCGCCTGACGACATCCGAAACGAGAATGGGCTCCCCGTTCACGGACGCGGCCAGTCCGTCCGTGATGCGGGGTTCTTCAGCGGCCTGTGCCCCGGGCAGCGAACCCAGGAGCAGCCAGGCAACCGAACAAAGGGCGAAAAAGGGGTGTATTCTTGCTTTCATCAGCGAGTCGTGGCGGAAACGTACCGTCATACTACCAAAACCCGGCCTTGCAGACTATCCCCTCCCCCCGCCCCGGCTCATCCCGGTTTTTTGAGCCATCCGGAGGACGGTTGTGAAGCGGGCCGAGGCAAGCGGAACGAAGCCGCACAACAGAGCCGTGAACAGGACGAACACGACGTACACGACGAACAGGACGGACACGACAGGCACGACGAACAGGACGGCTCGCCATTGCACGTGGCGAAGCCAGCGCAACTCTCCCAGTAGCCCCAGTAGCCCCAGTAGCCCCAGTGCCCCCAGATAGCGCCGCGCCGCTGCCAGCGTACCCGTGCGGCGCGGCGCCGCCGCCACGACCCTCGAAAGGGGTCGAATCATGCACCCTCAGGCGGCAGATTGCCGCCCTCGCGATGAGCGCCAGCGAATCACGAGGCACAGAATACTCCATATTCCAATCCTGAAGGGGTTGAACGGTTTTGCGAAGGATGAGCAAAAAGAATTCTGACGCGGGTATAGATGAGAAGCCGTCCGGGGCTACCTGACCCGGAGCGCTGTATGGAATGGCGAACCGTCGTGTTCGTCCTGTCCGTCGTGTACGTCGTGTTCGTCCTGTTCGTCCTGTCTGCGCTGGCATTGCTGCGCTGGCTGCAAAGAACGTGCCCGCGCCGCGCGGAACGCGGGCACGGGCACGCAGGGGCGGCGCAGGGGCGCGCCGACGGGGTCAGTTGAGCTCGACGGGCTGCCAGCCCTGCGGACGGAGACGCGACTCCGTGGGAACATCATCGACCATCGTCGCCTCGGAAGAGTCGGGCGTATGCAGATATTCACGCCGGACCGCCTGGAGACCGCGTCCGCCTTCGCCGGAGAAGAGGGCTTCCGCATCGTAGTAAATGCGGCCCGGGAGGGTCAGCCCGAAGAAGGATTCCGGGACCGAGATGCGCGCGGCATACCCCTTGCCGTCCGCATCGGGCGTAAAGGTGACGGAGGCACCGGGCACTTCGCCGACAAATTCAAAGGGCGCCAGACCGCCGGCAGGCGTCGAGTACTCGTTGGGCGCTTTGGGTCCCTTCGTGAACGGCTGCCAGGCATAGACACGGTCCACGCCGCCCTGCCGGACAGCCAGGATGCGCGTATAGCCCTCCTGACGACCCTTCGGCGTGCGCATGGGCAGTTCCTTGAAGCGGTTGGAGGGTCCAATCTGGAAACCGACGCCGTCGCCGCCCTTGAAGGCGTCGGCGGCACCCTGCCCCACGTTCACGAGCGGCGTATCATCCGCCACGTGCGCCGTGAAGACGAGACAGCCGTTTTCGCGGACGAGCCGCACCCCGGAAAGCGCGCGGGCTTTGCTGCCCGGGAAGCGCAACGGTAGCACCTGCTCGAGCGTCACCGTGCCTTCCGTGCGCCATTCGCCGAGAACGCGGCCCTTTTCGAAGCCCTGCACCCGGAAAACATGGCCGGCATTGTACGCCCACACCTCATCGCGCGCCGGGAAGTAGCGGATCTGCCCCGAGAAGTCCTCGCCGCCGAAGGAATACGGGACGCCGCGCCCGGGGAGACCGGGCACGTCGAAGAGGTGGTCGACGTAGAAGCCGTCGGCGGTGTAGACCGTGAAAACGCCCCATTCCGATGCGGCGACAACATAGTGATCGCCGAGCAGTCCGGCGATGCACCAGTGGTGGAGCATTTCGCCCGGACGCTTCGCGTCGATGGCTTTGCGCCCGACGCGCCAGAGGAGGCGGCCCTGCGGGTCGTGCTTGAAGATATACACGCCGCCGCAGTCGGCGGTGTGCCCCATGCCCTGGCGCATGTAGCGCGTGTATTCGGGTGTCACATACTGCGGCGAGCAGTTCATGACGGTGTAGAAGTTCCCGGCGGAATCGCGCCGGATGCCGAGAACGCCGGAGCGGAAACTGGCGTGGATGCGCCCGGTCATGTCCGGGGAAATGACCGGAATGGCGATGTAGGCATCCGCCACATCCCAGCGGGGGACCCCCGCCTCCGTGAAGCCGCGCGAGGGGAAACCGATCAGGTAGTTTTCCTCCACGGGAATGAAGAGATTGCCGTCGGCATCCATATGAACGGCGCCATTGCCGTCCACGAGCGAGAACGGCTGACCGTTCATCGAATCCACAACGGGCGAGAGTTCGTCCTCCTGCAGCCGACCGTCGCCATTAAGGTCCGTCCAAAGCCGGAATGCCTTCTTGCGCTGCCTGTCGAGTCCGCGAAGCACGGCGGCCACGGGGGTAATTACATCGCCGTCGATGCGGCAGATGGTCATCGGGGCATGAGGGTGGCGGTGGTCCGGCGCGCCATCGGGCACGAGGTATTTGAGCCCGTTGGAAGCGCGGATGATTTCCGGCGTGTTCATGGTGTTCATCACGCTGGCGAAATCGTCGATGCCCGCGCCCATGAAGTCCCAGCAGGCATCGGGATAGCCCTTGCCGCCCTCCGCCGGAATGCGGGCGCGCGCAAAGCAGTCGGGGCCGCTCAGCGAGTAGTAGTTCACGAGCGGATCATCGCAATCGGGGATGTTCGTGGGGGAATACGAAGTGTAGCCGTAGTAGCGCTCTTTCACGGTGCCGGTCGCGGAATCGATGAGGGAAATGATTTTCGGCGGAGAAGCCTCGCAGACCATCAGCGTACCGTGCGAATCGAGGGCGATGCCGAACGGGTAGCGGAAGCCGTCGGGATCGAGCCGCCCCATGGGACCGCGCCCGCCGCGCCGACCCACCGTGTAGACGGGCGTATAGCCGGAGCCGTCCGCCTTCGGCGCATATTTCCGGACCTGCTGGCTGGCGCCCAGGTCGGTCACGTAGAGCGCGCCGTCGGGACCCGCCGTCACGCCGTAGGGCGCCTCGAGTCCGTCGGCGGCGGCGAGCAGGGTGCGCGTTGCGCCGCTGGCGGGGTCGACGGACAGCACGGCCGCCGGCAGCACAGCGGCCAGGAGCGCACCGTCGTGCACGGCAAGGCCGCGCACCCCCGCCACGGGGAGTTCGCGCGTCACCTCGCCGCTCACGGCATCACACACGAGAATGCGCCCGCCCGTGTAATCGCCGACAAAGACTTCGCCGCCGATGACCGCGATGCCCGCGCAGTTGAACGCGTAGGTTTCGCGCACCGCGCAGTCGGCGGGAACGGCCGGTGCGTTGGTGGCAATGGGCAGTTTCATGATGGCGGTGCCGCTCGGGAACGGATGGAAGTTGCCCGCGGCGGCATCGACGACCATCAGCCCGGCCGAACGCCCCTTGTTTCCGTCCAGTTCCTGAACCAGATACAGCTTGCCGTCGGCAACCGTCGCGCAGCTGAACGAGCCGTAGCCGCCACCGCCGAAGGGCGTGCTGCGCCAGAGGGTCTTCCCCGTGAAATCGGTCTTGACGAGCGCCTTGCCCGACTCCGAAGTGTGCCAGATGAAGTACCGCCCGGTTTCATCCGCCGCGGCGGCGACGGCCGGACCGTGGTCGGCGCCCCAGCCGCCCTTGCCGTCCGGCGTATTGTAAGGCGGATTGCCGCTCGTTCCGACGGTGCCGAAATACGTCACATCGATGCCGTCGTGCGCATAGGCGCCCCAGCGGTAGGTGCGCCCCGTTTCGCACGGGTAGCCGAGCGCATCGCGTCCGTCCCAGAAATATTCGACCTCGCCGGGCTCCTTCGGTTCTCCGCCCGCCAGTTCGCGGATGACCCTGCCCTGCTCATCGAAAACATTGACCGACACCTTGGCCTTTTTGGGGAGGGTAAAGGCGATGCGGGCGCCCTCGCGCGGCGTTTCACCCGCCCTGGCGCGCGCTTCGATTTCCGCATACGTCGGCGGCTGCACATCGGTGACGGGGCCCGGTGCAAACCGGACGCGTCCCCAGGTTCCCGGATTCAGGAAAGCGAAGGCGCCGGGATCCTTGTTGAAGACCGCCGCCGTATAGTGTCCATCCGTCCCCGGGCACCACTTGATGTCGAACACCGTCGTCATCATGTCGCCGGACCGGAACGGATTCTTCCCGTCGGCGACCCCCAGATCCGCCCACGAAAGCCGCGTCTCGAACACCAGCAGGCCGTCGCGAAACACAATCTTGACGGGCGAATCCTTCGGATTGAGCGTATTTTCGCAGTCGAAAAAAGCGCCGGGGGTCAGGTAGAGATTATCGGCGCCGGTATCGGTGTTTTTCCAGATGTTGACGCAGTTGATGATGGGGTTCTTCACATAGGGCGATGCCTCATTGCGGCGGTCGGCGCGGGGCAGCGGATACGGCTGAGCCGGATCGATGCAGATGCGCATCTGAATCAGGTCGCCGTTCCAGTAGCGGTCCAGATGGCGGTTCCGGTTGATGGGCGCTCTGCCTTCGAGCGCCATTTCCGCGCCCAGATAGAGTGCCTCCTCATCGTACATGAGATACAGGGAGCAGTTCTGGAGCGTGGCGCGGCCCTCGGCATTCCAGCAGCGGACAACGCCGGAGCGGTCCCAGTCGGACAAATCGCCATCCACGACCGGAGCCTTTCCGCCGGGCACCGGCACTGCATTCATGATTCCATCCGTACAGGTGTTTCCGGCATGGATCATGCCGGTCATCAGAGCCAGAGCGCAGAGAATCCGCGTCATCCAACCGTTTCGAGTCGTCTGTTTCATTGTCGTAGTTCTGCTGGTGGTGCGTTAACGTCCAGGTCTGCGGCGCGCACGTGCGCATCCGCTCCAAGGGTTGCCGAAGGTAACCGGACCGACCTTTTGCACCAACATACCCAAACCCCTGCATTTTTGGCAAGCATTTTTATGTTACCTTAATACTAAGTTAGTGCCCGCCGATTTCCTGCCCTCCTGCATGCGAAAAGGAGGAGCATCGGAATCATCGGAGCGGGAGCCGGCGCAGCGAGCCGAGGACAGGACGTACACGACGAACACGACGAACAGGACGGCTCGCCATTGCACGTGGCGAGGCCAACGTGGCGAGGCCAACGCAGCACTCCCAGCAGCCCCAGTAGCCACACCGCTGCCAGCGCATCCGTGCGGCGCGGAGCCACCGCCACGACCCTCGAAGCGTGTCGAATCATGCAACCTCAGGCGGCACCGGCAATCTGCCGACTGAGAAAGCAATCTGCCGGCTGAGAAAGCCGTCCACCGGCTGAGAAAGCCGCCTACGTCACCCGCGGGGGTTCCGCCGGGATAAGGCTGCGGTGCAGAAGGGGCGCGCATCAAGGGCGGTTTATGGTATGATGCAAGCATGAGAGCGCTTCTTTCCGTAGCCCGTGCAACCGCACTGGAAGGTCTGCAGCAGCCCGCCGTTCTGCTCATCACACTCAGCTGTGCAGTCCTGACGGCCCTGCAGCCCATCGTGCAACTGCACACGTTTGGCGACTCGGGTCGCCTGGCCCGCGACTGCGGGCTGGCCTTTCTCCTGTTCTTCGGCATCCTCGTCTGCGCGCTGACCTCCGGCGGCACGCTGGCGGCGGACCTGCACAACGGCACGGCGGCACTCGCGGTGGCGAAGCCGGTCCGGCGCCTGTCGTACCTGCTCGGCAAATATGCGGGTTCGTGCGCGGTCGCCGTGACGTTTGCGTGGTGCGCACTCTGGAGCGTGCTGCTCGCAGAGCGCACGGCGGAAGCCTACGTGGAAACCGCGAACATGGCGGGCGAAATCCGCGACGTGCTCTGCGGGTCGCTCTCGCTGGCGGTGCCCGCGCTGGCGCTCGGCTTTGCCGCGCTGCGCAATGCCTGCGGCGCGCACCGCTTCGGACTGTCCTTCTTCGGGGCGATGTCGGCGCTCTATCCGCTGGCGGCGATTCTGCTCGGCTGGTTTGCGCGCGACGGCTCGCCCGTCGCCTTTACGGCGTGGAATCCGCTGCTCGATGTGCGCCTCTTCCCGGCGGGCGCACTGCTTGCGCTGCTGCTGCTCATCTTCTGCGCTATCACGACGGCCCTGTGCGTCCGGCTCCCCGTGGCGCCCGCCGCCGCGCTCTCGTTTCTGCTCCTGTTTCTGGGCTTCCTCGCGGATGGCTTCGCGCAAGCGGGGCCGGTCGGCGCCGTTGCCGCGTGCCTCATCCCGAATGTCCAGCATTTCTGGCTCGCCGACAGCATGGCTGCCGGCGCCTCCCTCTCCCCTTCCCTGTTTGCCGTCACGGCTCTGTATGCCGGCGCCTACGCTTTCTTTGCGCTGGCACTCGGGTACGCCGGACTCCGCAACCGCGACCTCTGACCGTCACGATGACTGCTTCGCCCCCTTCTTCGACGCCGCCTTCCGGTTCCGCCGACCCGTCCGCCCCCATGCTGGAGGCGGACGGACTCCGGAAGGTCTTCCGCGATTTCTGGAACCGTCCGCGCACCACCGCCGTGGACGGCGTCTCCCTCTGTGCCCGCCCGGGCGAAGTCCTCGGCTTGCTGGGTCCCAACGGCTCGGGCAAATCCACGACCATCCGGATGCTGTTGGGGCTGCTGCGCCCGACCGCAGGCCGGGTGCGCCTCTTCGGGCTGTCGCCCGACGCGTCGCGCGCCCGTGCGCGATTGGGCTACCTGCCGGAACTCTCCAACCTGCACAAATTTCTCACCCCGTGGGAAACGCTGGAGTACTACGGCGGCCTTTTCGGACTCTCCGCCGCGGAACGCCGCGCCCGCATCCCCGACCTCCTCGACAGCGTGGGCATCGCCCGCAAAGACGCGCACCGCGCCATCGCCGAATTCTCCAAGGGCATGGCCCGCCGCGTCGGGCTCGCGCAGGCGCTGATCAACGACCCGGATCTGGTCGTGCTCGATGAACCCACCTCAGGCCTCGACCCCATCGGGCGCCACGACGTCAAGGAGATGATCCGCCACCTCCGGGAACAGGGCAAAACGATTCTGCTTTCCTCGCACCTGCTCGGCGAAGTGGCGGACGTCTGCACACGCGTCATCATCCTCGTGTCCGGGCGCATCCATGCGGAAGGCGAACTGTCCGCTCTCCTGCAGGAGGATGACCGCTTCCGCTTCACGCTGGGCAACCTCACGCCGGAAGCGGTAGACGAAATCCGCGCGTTTCTGGCGCGCTACGCCGATGCGGACGGTGTCCGCGTCGACCACCCGTCCGTTCCGCTCGAGGACTTCTTCCTGCAAGCGGTCGGGCGCGCCGCACCCTCTGCGTCCGCACCCGCATCCGCCGCCGCACCTGCGGCACCGCCCGCCGCCCAGCCATGAAATCGCTCCGCCGAATCTGGGCGGGTGCGCTGCTCGGGATGCGCGCACCCCTGCGCTCGCGCTTTGTGGCCGCCCTCGTCATCCTGCTGGCGGCGGCGGTCCTCGTTCTGCCCGTGCAAATCCGCACCGACGGCTCCACTGCCGCCGAGCTGCGCATGCTCCTGACGTGGACGCTGGGCACGGCGCTCACCCTGCTCTCCGTTGCCACGCTGTGGGCGGGGTGTGCGGGCATTTCCTCGGACATAGAGGAAAAGCGCCACGTCCTCACCGCCATTTCACCGGCGCGTCCGCTCGAAATCTTCACAGGCCGCTGGCTGGGGCTCGTGCTGCTCGACATCGTCCTGCTGGCGGCGGTTCTCATCGGCATCTTTGTGCAGCTGCGTGTGCGAGGGCTTTCCGCGGACGACACGCGCGTGCAACGGCTCCTGCCGCGCGATCCCGCCGCCCTGCAGGAGGAGGCGGACCGCCTCTTCCGCGAAATCTTCCCGGACGGCACGCCCGACCCCACGCGGGCGGGCCCGGTCCGCGCCTCGATTGAACGCGACCTCGGGAGCCGCCTCCATGTGCCGGTGGAGCCCGGCATGGAGCGGCGCTGGCGCTTCCCCGTTCCCGAAACCTGGCGGCACGACCCCGCCAAAGCGCCGCCGCTCACGGGGGTCTTCCAGTACCTCTCCACGTACGGCAGCACGCAGCCCCTCCGCGGCGTGCTGGAATGCCGCGACGGCGAGGGAACGCTGCTGCTCTCGCGTCCGCTCGAGGACGACCGCGGTCGCGTCGACTTCACCCTGCCCGCCGGGGCTTGGGCGGCGCAGGAATCCGTCACCGTCATTTTCCGAAACACGGAGCCCCCGGGCGAGGGGGTTGCCGCCCTCATCCGGTACGACGACGCCGTCCGGCTTTACGTGCCCGGGGGCGGTCTGGCGGCCAATCTGGCGCGCGCGGGGCTTTCCATGCTCGCGCTGCTCTCGCTCCTTGCGGCGCTAGGCATCGCCTGCGGCTGTGCGCTCTCCTTCCCCGTCGCGGCCTTTGCCGCCACGGCGATGTGCCTTGTGGCGCTCGTGGCGCAAAACGAATTCTACACGGACCCGGTCGACACGACCCCGCATGCGCATGACCACGGGGAGGCGGTGGAACCCAGCGCCTTTTCGCAGGGGCTCGAAACGGTCTCCCGGGGCATGACCTCCGTCGCCAACGGCATCCTGGCACCGCTCCATGGCTCGCACGCGCTGGACCGGCTGGGCGACGGCATCCGCGTGGAAACGGCGGCGGGTGTCCGTGCCCTCGTCCTCGACGGTATTCTTCTGCCGCTCGTCCTCGGGCTGGGCGCCTCGCTGGTTCTAGCGCGCCGCGACCTCTGAGCGGGGTCGCGCAGGGGCCGGAAACAGGGCGAACGGGGCGGCTCGCCAGCGCACGTGGCGAAAGGAGCGCAGCACTCCCAGTAGCCCCAGTTGCCCCAGTAGCCCCAGTGGCCTCAGTAGCCTCAGTGGCCCCAGATAGCGGCAACGGCGCGGCAGGGGCGCAGCAACGGATTGAGGGAGATGTATCTGTGGCGCATCCGGAAATCCGGGATAAGCCTTCGCCGATCCTGAGTTGATTTTTTACCTGTATTTTGAAACAATTTCGGCTGTTCATCCGTGTGCCGCATCCGGCGCACCGTTTCGGTCCCTCTCTTTTTATTGATTTCCTTTTATGGCAGCCCAAACGCCCAAAAAAGACCTGAAGAATCTCCAACATGCCCAAGACGTTCCCGAAGAGCTGGAAGCGGTCAAGGAATGGTGGAATGCCCATGGCAACATTGTGACCATCGTTCTGGTCGTCATCCTCGTAATTGTGCTGGGAATCCGTCAGTACCGCAGCTGGCGCGCATCGCAGACGGAACAGCAGTCGATGGCGCTGTTGCAGGCGGCCGGTCCCGCTGATTTCGAGACGATTGTTCAGGAAAACAAATCGCCGGAGATGGTGGCGATTGCACGGCTCCATCTGGCGGCGGCGTACTATGCCGACAACAAGTTTGAGATGGCGGCCGGGGTCTACCGTGATTTCCTGAAGGATACGCCCAGGCACGCGATGGCGGACACGGCCCGGATGGGCCTTGCGCACTGCGAAGAGGCGCTCGGCAACATCGACGCCGCGCTGGCGGCGTACGACGCCTTCCTCACAGCCAATCCCGCCTCGTTCCTGGCGGCGGACGCCACGATTTCCAAGGCCCGCTGCCTGTTCCTGAAAGGCACGCCCGAATCGGTCCGTGAAGGCAAGGCCATACTCGACCTCTTCCTCACGGAAAATGCCGGCACGGCCTGGGCGGAACTGGCGGATGAAACGCTCCGTGCGCGCGACCGCCTGAAGGTCTCCGTCCCCGCCTCTTCGGTGATGAACATCGAAGACTTCCTGAAGAGCGCCACGACACCCGCGATGGAAGTCCCCGCGACGCCCG
>CASFKR010000031.1 GCA_949295265.1 uncultured Verrucomicrobiota bacterium
CGGCTTGTCCGCCGCTTTCGGCGCGGCCGGAGCCGGTTTCTCAGCGACGGCAGGCGCGGCCGGACGCTTGAAGATGGAGGTGATAAAACGAAGCAGAGACATGGGAAAAATGAACCCCTGATCTCACCCCGCCTTCGTGGCAGGGGCGTGGCACCGCAAAGAAGAGCCGGTGCGCAGAGGGGAGATGGCTGCAGCCCGCCGCGGAAAATCAGGACACGGAAGCAACGGGCTCCGGTTGCGCGAAAGAATACGAATTCGGGGCGGAAATTGCAATGCCCGAACCCGGTTCGCGAAGCGCAGAGAGGCGCTCAACATGCGCCCCCCCCTGAAAAGCCGCAACGGGCACCCTTGTCGACAAGGGTACCCGCCGGGCATGAAGAGGGAAGGATTAACGCTTCGAGAACTGGAAGCGGCGACGAGCCCCGCGCTGGCCGGGCTTTTTGCGCTCCTTCATGCGGGCGTCGCGCGTCAGGCAACCAGCCGACTTGAGCGCCGCACGCAGGGAGGCGTCCGCAGCGCAGAGCGCGCGGGCCAGACCATGACGGATGGCACCGGCCTGACCGGTGGAGCCACCGCCATTCGCGAAAATGACGATGTCGTACTTGCCTTCAACACCCGCAATCTTGAGGGGTTGGAGCATGTAGATGCGAGACGCCTCATCGGGCATGTACTCGACGGCGTCCCGGTGATTGATGGTGCACTTGCCTTCGCCGGCAACGAGCGAAACGCGCGCAACGGCGGTTTTCCGGCGCCCGGTGGCGGATGCGATGTATTCGACCATAATGGGATTCCTTTGCAAAAGTAATTAGCGGGCGACAGGCTGCTGGGCTTCGTGCGGATGCTCAGCACCGGGATAAACGCGGAGACGGCGCATCATGCCACGGGCAAGCTTGTTGTCGGGCAGCATGCCCTTGACGGCTTCCAGAATGATGCGTTCGGGATTCTTGGCGCGCACAACGGAGGCCGGCAGAATCGTGTGGCCGCCACGCCAGCGGGAGTAGCGCTCGTACGTCTTTTGCTCTTCCTTGGAGCCGGAGAGCTTGACCTTGGAGGCGTTGATGACAACAACAAAGGCGCCCGTATCAATCCAAGGCGTGTAATCGGGCTTGTCCTTGCCGCGGAGCGCATTGGCGATGGTAACCGCCAGACGGCCGACGGGCTTTTCCGCGGCATCGAAGAGGAGCCACTGGCGATTCTCGCCCGGGTCTTTGGGGAAGAATGTTTTCATAAGTTCAAAAGGGTTGCGAAACGGAAACGAGGGCGCATTCTCGTGAAAAAAGGGAGAAATGTCAACCAAAAAGCGGGAAATTCTGAAAAATTTTTGAGTGCGGCGTCAAAATGGCTAAATTTTGACAAAATTTACCCGTTTTGAAGGAATTGTGTCGGATTTTTACGCCCGGAGCGTCCCGTTTCCGGGAAAAATGCCGTTGCCGCGCGGGCGTGCGGCAACGGCATCGGGGTGCGGAGCGCGGACGCTTACCGGTCGGAGATTTCCCCGGCTTTGAGGCGCTTGAAGTAGGAGCGCGTTTCGCGGCTGACGACGCCCGAGAGGCAAATCAGCGCAATCATGTTCGGCACGGCCATGAGACCGTTGCAGATGTCGGCAATGCCCCAGACGGCGGAGATGGTCATGTACGGTCCGATGAACACCGCGGCAATGTAGAGCCAGCGGTACACGAGCACGCTCTTCATGTTGCCGTTGGTCAGGTACTCAATGCAGCGCTCCGAGTAGTAGTCCCACCCGAGAATCGTGGTGAACCCGAAGAGCACCAGCGAGAACATGACGATGAACCCGGCGACAGATTTCGGCAGGAAGGGCAGCCCCACCTGGAAGGCGTACGTCGTGACCGAAGCACCGTCCAGCCCCGAATCGTAGGCACCGGTGAGGACGATGGACAGACCCGTCATCGAGCAGACGATGATCGTATCGAGGAAGGTGCCCGTCATGGAGACGAGGCCCTGGCGGACCGGCTCGTGGGTCTGTGCGGCCGCCGCGGCAATCGGGGCGGAGCCGAGGCCGGCTTCGTTCGAGAAGATGCCGCGCGCCACGCCCTTCTGCATGGCCATCATGATGGCGGCACCCATCGTCGCGCCCGCAATCGGGCGGAAGCCGAAGGCGCTGGCGACAATTTCCCTGATGGCGTGCGGAATCGCCTGGAAGTTGTAAGCAATCAGGATGAGCGAGAAGAACACGTAGAAGACCACCATGAAGGGAATGCACTTCTCGGAGAACGCCGCAATGCGCTTGATGCCGCCGATGACGACGAGCCCCACGACAACGGCGAGGATGACCGAGCCGCCGACCGTGATCCACGAGTAATCATTGCCCAGGATGTTGACCTTCCAGGCCATGTCGGGGTCGAAGAAGTTCGTGATGGCGCCGGAGATGGAGTTGACCTGCGTGAAGGTACCGATGCCGAAGAGGCCGACGAGCGTGCCGAAGAAGGCGAAGAGCTTCGCCAGCCAGCGCCACCGGGGCCCCATCCCGCGCTCAATGTAGTAGAACGGACCGCCCAGCACATGCCCGGTCACCGGATCGTGGTCGCGGTATTTAACGGCGAGGAGACCCTCGGCGTACTTCGTCGCCATGCCGACGAGGGCGGCGAACCACATCCAGAACATGGCACCGGGACCGCCGGCGATGATGGCGGTCGCCACGCCGACGATGTTGCCCGTACCCACGGTGGCGGAAAGCGCGGTGCACAGCGCACCGAACGAGGAGACTTCGCCTTTGCCGCCCTCTTCGTTCTTGAGCATGTAGCGGAGGGCGCGCGGAAGCTGCACGAACTGCATGCCGCAGAGGCGGATGGTCAGGAGAAGACCGCCGGCGAGGATGAGCACGATGAGCGGCGTGCCCCAGACAAAGCCGTCGACCACATCCACATAGTGGGTGAAGGTCGTCATCCAGTTGGCTTCCGCCGGTGCGGCGGCGGCTTCGCCGGCAGCAGCCTCCACGGCGACGGCGATCGGCGCGGCCGCTTCGGCAGCGGCGGCGATGGGGGCGGGGGATTCAGGGGTTGTCGGTAAGTCTTGTGCGGTCGCAGTCAGGCTCAGACCCAACAGCGTTGCCGCCAGAAGGCGGGTGCGGATACGGAATTTCATGGAGGAACGTTGAAGCGTGCGAAACACAACAAGAGAAAAGAAAATGAGCCGGCTCATCCTGGTGAATGAGTCGGCTCCGGGGAAGCGATGGGGCGAGGCCGCGCCCGAAGGCGCAAACCTGCGGCAAGGGTGTTTAACTCCGTCCTTTTGCCTGAGAGATTGGGGTAACCGCGTCTGTTGCAGTCCCTTGCCCCTTCGGCATCCAGTGCTGGACTTCTCCGGAGAGCCACCTGTGACCAGTTTCGAGGGGATGTCATGTGCTGGGCATCCCTTCACCTGAGAGTTTTACTCCTTCGGAGTCCCGGCGGGAACATTTCCTGGTGACAGGTATCGGCGTGTTTCGGGGCGGAAGACTAGCAAAAACCCTGTTGTGACGCAAATCCGCCCCGCAAATCACGCAAATTCCCCGCTCCGCCCGCCGTTGTTTCGCCCGCAGAGAAAATGCGCGCTCCGGGTGAGAGTCCGGAGCGCGCTTTTGTGCGGTTGTGCTGCTGCAGGGTTTACTGGAACGGGCGCCTCAGCGGGCCGCCGTGAGCGTGGGCAGCCACGCGCGGATGTCCGCAAGCGTCTGATCCCATGCCGCATCGTCAGTGCGCAGTTTCAGGAAGACGCCGTAAAGCGCGTAGAAGGTCTCCGTGAAGTTCTGAATGTGCTGCATGCGCTCGAGGAAGAGCGAGCCGTCATCCCGGTTGGCGTCCACCGCCGGACCCGTGAACTGCCGGAAGTGGAAGGTTTGGCCGTCAATGCGCGTGCGGTACAGGTCGCCGCCGCGGTCGAGCACCAGCGTCACGGAGGCGATCTTCTTGCCGCCCAGAAGCGCCGCTTTGCATTCCACGGAATGAAGCGGTTCGCCCTGAGAGAGCGAGGCCAGATGGGCGCCCTGCCCCTGCAGGACGAGCGAAACGGGACCCTCGAGCGCGAGTTTCACCGGCTCCGCGCCCGCAAAGAGGTCGAAGGCATTTTCGCCGGATTCATAGCGGTAGAAGAGCCACATCAGGAAGTCCAGCCCGATGTTGTTGACCGTGAAGTCGCCATTGGGCTCCGTGGAGAAGCCCACGGGCTCGAGCGAATCCGCCTGAATCTGGTAGAGCCGGAGTGCGGCTTCTTCGGGCGTCAGCGGGAAGAGATTCTTGTGCGCGGATTTGGCGAAGAATTCGGAGACGCGGTTGGCGGCCGATTCGGAGAGCGAATCGGAGTAGAGATAGTGGCGGTCGAGGTCAATGGCGACCGAAATGCCCGTGAGGGTCGGGGGCATTTTGGGGAGCATCTGCTTTTTGACTTCTTCGCGGATGGTGCGGCGCTCATCCCGGCTCAGGTAGGAGGCGTTGCGGTCGCGCATGAGGCGGATTTCCTCCATGCGCGAGTAGGCATCGAGGAGCGAGCGGGGAATTTTGCGCAGCGCCTTGGCGAGCGAGAGGCGGATGTATTTGCCGGCGCGGCAGGTTTCCGGGACCAGCTCGCGGTCGAGGAGAAAGCGCGGGGATGACCAGCCTTCGAGGGGTTCGTCGCGGAGGGTCTCAACGGGCGGAATGGCGAGCCCGGCGAAGGCGTCCAGCGTGAGATCGGGCTGGCCTTCATCGAAGATATAGGCGCGGAAATTGGTGCTTTTGCTGTCGAAAGACATGGTGAAATTCCTTCTGAAACGCAGTTGAAAGAGGGGAGAACGCCGGTGTTCAGGGGGCGTTCGTTACGGAAATGGGGAGAGGATGAAGGGTGAAGAAATCGGGTTCCGGGATGGGGTTCTGGAGACGTTCCGTCCAGCGCGCAACGGCTTCTTCGTCGCCTTCGGCGCGGAGGTATTCGAGCAGGGCGCGGATGGCGGTTTCGTTGCCGCAGTTGGCGGCGCGCTCGAACCATGTTTTGGCGCTGTCGTCGGACTGCGGCGTGCCGTTGCCGTCCCGGTAGCGCTGGGCCATGCGGACCTGTGCCCAGCCGCGGACGGCTGGGACGGCGTTCTGGCGGTTGGAGAGAGTGCGCAGCCACGTCAGGTGGAGCGTGGGGTCTTCCTCGACAATGCCGCCGGGCTCTGCGAGCAGAGCCATGGCATAGATGTGCCCGGACTGCGCGAGCTCCCGCGCATAGGCCATGTAGTCGTTGGCGCCGGTGGTGATGTCGCGGTTGAGGCGCAGGAGGCAGACGGCGCGGGTGTTGGCGATATCGCGGAGAACCGGCTCGCCCATGGCGGTGGCGGCTGCGGCGGCGTTGCGGTAGTGCGTGATGGCCTGGCGGTCGCGTTCCGCACGGCCGTGCGGCGCGGAGTTGGGGAGCGGCGCATCGCTCGCAAACCAGTCGCCCAGCAGGAGCGAGGCGTACGGCAGCTTGTCGTCGGCGGCGCTTTGCAGATAGAAGAGGGCGTCGATGAGATTGGGCTTGCCGAGGAGCCCGAGCAGTTGCTCGTATCCGAGGAAGAAGGCTGCCGCGCGCGAGGTGCGGGCAGAGTCTCTCACGAAGAGTTCATGCCGCGAGAAGGCATCCGCAATGGGGGCTGCTTCCGCCCGGGTGATGACGGAATTGGTGCCCGAGAGCAGCGGCAGATACGCCAGTTTGATGTCCGCCAGCACATCGCCGTTGCGGGCCGCGCGTTCCGACTGCTCGATGGTCTGGAGGAACACGTCCGCGGGAATGTCTTCCAGGCTTGTCTGCGCATCGCTTCCGTCTTCGCGGATCGGGATGTACGAGAAGGCGGAATAGCTGTCCGACGAGTGGAAGGCGACGGATGCGCGGGCGCGGTTTTCGCCCCACATGAGGAAGTAGTAGACGCCGACGCCGAAGCCTGCCAGGAGCAGGATGAGTCCGCTCATGCGGAAGAGCAGGAGGAGGCGGCGCGCGGTTTCGGAGCCGCTTTCCGCCAGCATGAAGAGGCGCGAGCGCTCCCGTTGGTGGTGGCGGCGGCTCCGGTGATGGTGGTGCGAACTTCTGCGCCGCCGCTCTTCCCGCGTGCCGGAAGCCGCCGCCGATTGCGCGGCGTCCGCCGCTGCGGCCGCTTCTTCGGCGGCTGCGGCAGCAACGAGAAAGGGGTTGTCGCGCTCGTCCGGAATGGTCGAACCGGCGTCGATGAGCGCGGCATACAAAACATTGTAGGCTTCTTCGGAGGAGGAGAATGCCGCCTCGGAGAGTTGCTGCGCGAAGCGGAGAATAGCGCGGCGGGCGTGGTCGTGTTCGGACGCTTCCGCAAGCGTTTTCAGCGCCCGGGCGGCGGCTTCCCAGTCGCGCTTCACCAGCGCTTCCATGGAAGCGCCTTCCGGGGCGGGCGCCCAGCCCACCACGCGGGCAGAGGCGCGGCGCGAGCGCGCCAGCATATTCAGCGGAATGTCCGCCGGCAGGAGGGAAGGCGCGGGAATGCCCGCTTTGTGGAGCACGGCGACGGCTTCGAAGATATCCAGCGTGAAGCGGTCGCGCTCTTTGGCGTGGATCGGGCCCTTCGCGGCATCGAGGAATTCCTGCAGATTCTGCACGAGGGCTTCGTTGTCTTCATCGCGCACGGGCCAGTTTTCGCTCAGGGCGGTGTGGACATCGCTTTCCGTGATGCCGGTCAGGTGGTCTGTCCGCATCCAGGGGATGCCGTCATCCACGCCGCAGGTGAAGTAGTGCCCGAGGCTGCGGCATTGCCGGACGGTGTTGGAAAGGTCAACAAGTTGTTCGTAGCGTTGGGCGGTCTGCGCATCATGTTGGGCGTCGGCCGCCGGGGGAACAAACAGGTCCAGCGTATGGGAAAGGGTGCCATAGCG
Organism: uncultured Verrucomicrobiota bacterium; assembly: GCA_949295265.1. GTDB lineage: Bacteria > Verrucomicrobiota > Kiritimatiellia > RFP12 > UBA3636 > JAEDLN01. The sequence goes on from CASFKR010000031.1 coordinate 6,831, forward strand.
GACCAGATAGCGCTCTCCGAACGGTTCCGTCCGTACATACGAAAGAACCGTTTGCGGACCGAGTACAGTGCCGTCGGTGAGGCGCGGAGAAGGATGGAGAAAATCAGAGGGGGGCATCGGGGAGCTCGCCGGAGAAACAAGGGGACAAAGGTGGACGGTAGACAGGCGGGAGAACCGGAAGCCTCAGGGGTCAATATTGACGATTTTGCGGATGGAAAGAGCGCCGCAAATCAGGAGGACAATCACGGCCACAATGGTGCCGATGCCGGCCGGTGAATGGAGGAATGGTCGTAACATGCCGGGATTGACGAAATTCAGCGCCAATCCGATGACAATCGGCATCAGAGACAGAATGACACCTTGCAGCCGTCCTTGCGCGGTGAGCGTTTTGATGCGTTCCTGAATCCGAAGACGATCGCGAATCGTCTTGGAAATGGTTTCGAAGATTTCGGCGAGGTTGCCGCCCGTGCTGCGCGCCGTTTCAATGGAAAGAACGACGAGCGAGAGGTCTTCCGAGCCGATGCGCAGATCCAGGTTGTGGAGCGCTTCCTCGAAGGGAACCCCGACGCGCGTCTGGTGCAGCAGCGTCGCGAATTCCTCGGAAATGGGGTGGATGCCGTTTTCGGCGATATGTTCAACCGCCTGCAGAATGGAGAAGCCCGAGCGCAGCGCATTGCTCATGTCCGAGAGGGCGTCCACGAGCTGACGATTGATTTTATCGCGCCGCCGCGCCCGCAGAAAGAGGAGCAGATGCGAGGGGGCCAGCAACATCAGCGAGCCGAACAGGCACGAGAAGGCCAGCCGCACTAGGATGGCAAGCATCCCGCCGCTGACCCCGCCGAGCACCAAAAACGAAAGGATCGCCGTGACGATTGCGCAGAGCCATGCCATTTCGGCAATCCGTTTCGGCGGAATAAAGAGGAAGAGGTCTTCAAAACCGACGGATGTTTTGCGCGAATAGCCCTGACCATACGATACGGCACCCTTTTCCAGCGTATGCAAAGCAAACGCACTCATGCCCGCGAAGCAAATGCCCGTGAGCAGAGGAACCAGGATGGAAGCTATGGTTAAGAAATTCATCGTTTAGAAAAGCGGCTCCGTCGTCATCATGGTTATGGTATGCAAACCGATTCGTTTTTGCAACGAGAATCTGAAGCCGGGAATGAAGAGCCTTTTTCCGCCGCCCGGGGGCTCCGTTCGGGCCGCCAGGCGGGCCGCAGAACGGGCAAGCGCATCTCCGCGAGCCCCTTTTACGCGCGCGTGAGCAATAGAAGAGGGCGGAAAGGCCTCTTCGCCGAGCAGGCCACCGGCGATGCAAACGGCGGGTCAGATTCCCGCTGTGCGGGGCTCATGAGCAGGGGAAGAGGGGAAGGAGGGAAAAACGAAAACGACCGCAACCCGGATGGATTGCGGTCGTGCCGGACGGATGAAAGAACCGTCTTAGCCGAGCTCGGCTTCCGCCTGCTCGAGCATGTCGTCAGGAATGTCCGCATTGTGGAAGACTTCCTGAACGTCGTCATTGTCGTCAATCGCGTTGATGAACTTGAGAATCTGCTTGGCGACGTTGATGTCCGAGATGGCAACCGTGGTGCCGTCGATCGGCACGTAGGCCACTTCGGAGGAAACCGTCGGGATGCCCTTCTGCTCGAGCGCCGTGACGACGTCCTGGTAGTTGGACGGCGCCGTCGTGATCTCGAAGCCGTCTTCGGAGGAGACGAGGTCCTCGGCACCGGCTTCCAGCACGATTTCCATCAGGGTGTCTTCATCGACCGGTTGGTCGCCCATCTTGGCATCGGCAGCCACGAGGATGGTGCCCTTGCGCTCGAAGTTGCGGGAAACGGAGCCGCGCGTCGCGAAATCGGACCCGTTGCGCTTGAAGATGTGGCCGATGTCGGCCGCCGCGCGGTTCTTGTTGTCGGTCAGGACATTGACGATGATGCCAACGCCACCGGCTGCATAACCCTCGTAGGTGATTTCTTCGAAAGCGGCAGCGCCTTCGAGGGTGCCGGCACCCTTCTTGATGGCGTTGTCGATGTTGTCTTTCGGCATGTTGGCCTTGCGGCCTTTTTCAACGAGAGTGCGGAGTGCAGGATTGGTGTTCGGGTCCGCATTCACCTTGGCAGCAAGCATGATTTCCTTGGCGATGCGCGAGAAAATCTTGCCTTTCTTGGCATCAGCCGCGGCCTTGGCGTGTTTGGTGGTTGCCCAGTGGCTATGTCCGCTCATGATTTTGAGGGGGTTAGAGTTGTGTGAATGACAAGGGGTAAAGGGAGGGGAAGTTAGGGGCGGGGCGGAGGGGAGCCGACAGCCGCTTCCCCGGGGGGCATGTTTTTGCCGAGCAGCTCATCGTCGCCGAAGGCGGTCCCATAGGGCTGGGTCCAGCCGGTATCCATGCCGAGGCGTTCGGCTTCGTCGGTAACGAGCGTGAATTCTTCTTCGGTGATGGTGCGGTCCCAGCCGGGCGTTTGGAGGGCGAGGTGGGCAGGAGTGTATTGGGACATCAGGGAGACGTGGTGCCCGGTTCCGCAGTGATCGGCCAGCCAGCGAAGGCTTTGGACGGCTTCTTCCGGATGTCCGGGGAGGACAAGCAGGCGGATAATCAGGCCCCGGGTGGCAATGCCGTCCGCATCGGTCTGCAGGGGGCCGACATGGTCGGCGCACCAGCGCAGATACGCGCGGGCGACGTCCGGATAATCGGGGGCGCGGGAGGCTGCGCGGGCGCATTCGGCGGATGCGTAGCGCAGGTCGGCCAGCACGATGTCCTGCAAGGCGTGATAGGTGGCGGCAACCTCGGGTCGGACGTAGCCGCTCGTGTTGTACACGAAGGGCAGGCGCGTCCCGGAGGCGCGTAATCCGTCTGCCGCTTCCTGAATCCAGGGGAGCCAGGGCTCCGGTGTCACGAGGTTCCAGTTGTGGCATCCTGCATCAGCCAGGCTTTGCAGAATCTCCGCGAGACGCGCAACGGTGATGTCCTCCCCCGCACCGCCTGCCGTCCAGGGATAATTCTGGCAATACAGGCAACCCAATGGGCAATGGGAGAAAAAGACCGTTCCGCTGCCCCGCGTGCCCGAAATGGGAGGTTCCTCACCATGGTGGGCGCCCCAGCGGAATACCCGCAACGTCCCCCCCGCTCGGCAGAAGCCTTTTTCGCCGGCAAGGCGGTTGACCCCGCATGCACGGGGGCAAAGTCGGCAGGAAAAGGGCTCCATGGAAAGGGGAGAATGGGCCGGAAAAGGCGGACGAATTCGCGAAATTATCGCAAAAGACGCCTGCCCGGTCAAGCGGGCTGCCTTGACAGAAGCCGCCGATGTTGATAGCGTGAAAAACCGTATTGCGAATTTTCCAACCCACAGGAGTTTCACGGTGAGCGTCATCGATGATTTGCTGGCCCTTCAGGCCAAGGATAAGGTCATTCACGATTTGAAGAGTAATATCTCCGATATCCCCAAGCGCCGTGCCATGGAAGAGGAGAACCTTCAATATTTCCTGAGCCAGATTGCCAGCAACAACGCCCAGATCGAGAACGGCGAGGCGCGGCTTCGGAGCCTGGCCGAGGAAATCGAGAGTCTCCGCGGCAGCATCGCCCGCATGGAGGAACAGCGCCAGACCCTCCATAACATGACCGAAATTACGGCCATGAGCCGCCAGATTGCGCAGGCGCAGGACAAGCTCGCCGACAACGAGGAGCGGTACCGGCAGGCGCAGAGTTTCGTCGAGACCGCCCGCACCAACGTGCAGGAGGCCGAGGTCAACTGCGAAAAGGAGCGTACCCAGATTGCCGCCTCTATCCAGGAGCTCAACCGCCGCCTCGTCGAGTGCCAGCATCTGCTCCAGGATGCCGAGGCGGAGCGCGCCGAGCTCGTCAAGACCCTCGATACCGCCGCCACGCGCAAGTTCCTTTCCTACTACGAGCGGCTGGGGCGCAAGTTCTTCCCGGTCGTCGAAAACATCCCTGCGGGCTGCACCGCCTGCCCCGGCTGCCACATGTCGCTGACCGCCTCCAAGATCCAGGAAGCCCAGCGCAATACCATGCTCGCCGGCGACCCCGCGCGGATGCGCATCGTGGCGTGCGACTACTGCGGGCGCATTCTCTACCGCTAGCTCGCGCACCATTCGGTTTCCCCTGTCGGACAGGCGGATGACGGATCGCCGGCTTCGGCTGGAGGAAAGTCCGGACTCCACAGGGCAGGGCGTCCCGCTGTAATGGCGGGAGGGGTGCGGGTAAACCGTACCGATGGAAAGTGCCACAGAAAACAAACCGCCGGGGTACCGCTCCGGCAAGGGTGAAAAGGCGGTGCAAGAGACCACCGTTTGCCGCGGTAACGCGGTGAGCAAGGCAAACCCCGCCCGGAGCAAGATCAAATAGGGAACGGATCGCGCTGCCCGCGCGGGTTGCCGGGAGAAATCCCGGCCGCTGTTCCGGGTTGATTGCTCAGATGAATGATCCGAGCCGTCCCGCAAGGGGCGGATACAGAATCCGGCTTATGATTCCACCTGTCCGACAGCTTTCTCTTTTCCTGGCCGTCGCCGGGGCCGTGGGTGTCCTTGCGGCCCTCGGTGCGCTCTTCGGTTCCTGCGCCTCGATGCGCCCGGCGCGCACAGCGGGTTCGGCTGGTGGCGACGGCGTGGCAGCGGCGCCCGCCATTCCCACGGAACGGCTCTTCGAGGATGCGGCGGCGGTGCTGCTGCCGCCCGCGCCGCGCGCGCCCGGCGCGCTTGCCAAACGCTTCCGCCTCGCCGGGACCATTTTCGCCGGTACGTCCGTGGGCAGCGATGAGCCCATGGCGGTGCTCGATGACCGCGTGGAGGTGCGCCAGAGCGTGGTCAGCCGCAACGCCGAGGTCATCCCCGGTGTGGTGCTGACCCGCGTTTCCGCCGATTCCGTCACGCTGACGGGCCCGGACGGGCCCGAAGAGATTCTTCTGGAAAAGAGCGTTCCGACGGCGGCAACGGGGGTCCCCGAAACCGCCGAAGCGGATGCCGCCGCGACAGCGTCCGCAGGTGCCGCCCCCGGCAGCCGCGCGGAGGCGGCCGCCCTGTTCGGCGGGCGCGAGGTTTTCCCGAACCGCTGGTGCTTCAACCGCGAACAGGTGCTCCGCTATTACGATTCCCTCCGGAGTGAGCCGGAGCGCCTCCTGCAGATTTTCGACTCCATGGACCCGGTCTACGTCACCGATCTCGACGGTGAGAGCCGCATCGACGGCTATCGCGTCGGTGTCGAGGGTGAACCGGACTTTTTTGCCGCCGCCGGACTCCGCGACGGCGACGTCGTCAAGAGCGTCAATAAAATGCTCATGACCAACCGTCGCCGCGCCGAGGGGCTGATTTCCGCCTTTATCGAAGGCAATGGAAGCCTGTTTGTGTTCGAGATTGAGCGCGACGGCAAAACCATCCAGGAAGTCATCGAATTCGAATAAGCCTTCTTTCCCTTTCTCCCTGCGATCCCCTCCGGCCCCGACGGCACCCCGCCGTCCGCTTTGCCGGGGAGCATTTTTATCGGGCGCCTCCGTCAGGATGCGCGTCGCCGGCCATCAGGGCGTTCACGGTTCGGACGGCTTCCAGATACTGTTCTTCGCTGCTGAGATGTTCGATGATGACCGGCAGGTCATGCGCTTGCGCCGCCCGCAGGTAGTGCTCGAGGTCAAAGCCGCCCTGCCCGCAGGGAACTTCGCGGATGGATACCGTAAGACCGTGCTCGAGCAGCGCATCCTTGAGGTGGCAGCTGCGAAGATAGGGGGACAACAGCGCAAAACAGCGGTCGGTCAGCGACCGGTTGTCAAAATAGACCCTGGGCGACGTCAGCATGTTGACCAGATCCAGATGCACGCCGAATGCGGTGCGCCGGATATCGCGGACCATTTGCAGGTAGACTTCCGGCGAATCCGGGAGCATATGCGGCATGGGTTCCAGCGTATAGCAGGTGTGCTGCGGCTGTACGGCGTCGATGATTTCCTGCACGGACGCCACAATCTGCTCATAGGTCTCGGGCAGATAATTTTCCGGATAGCTGCCGTCCCAAACCTCGCCGGGCGTTCCGCTGATATTCACGCAGCAGGCGGCACCGACGTACTCCGCAAGCTCCAGCTGATGGATGCAAAAGGCGCGGGCGTTGGCGCGCTCTTCCGGATTGCGGCTCAGCGGATTGCTCCAGGCGCCCACCTCGGCAATGGTAAGGCCGAATGCCGCCGCCGCAGCCCGGTAAGCGTCGATTTGCGCCTGCGGGGCCGTGTGGTTGCAGGGGAACACCACGGCTTTCAACCCGAGTGCCGAATGTTTTTGCGCCCATTCCTCGGGTGAATGGTGGCTGAGGGTATGCGAGATTCCCAGCTTCATGAAGATCTCCTTTGACGGATGCAACAAAAACCGGACCGGCGCCTCCGATGATACCATATGCGCCGACGCTCTGCCGCCTGAAACGCCGTCCGCCGGCTCCGCCGTGTTTTGGGCCGCTTTCGTTCCGGTTGCGGCGCCTTCATGCGGGCGGTTCTGCGCGCTGTAACCCGGGGTCTGCAGCGGGGTTTCCGGAAAAAGGGAGGATGTGGCGAAAGGAGGGTTGACAGGCATGCGGTCCCGAGCCTATATTGCTGCGTTCAGAACGGAACCAATCTCATTCAAATATGAATAACACGATCCCCTCGGTTCAGGCCGCCATTCGGGTGCTTGAATTCCTTGCGACGCATGCCGACGGTGCGGCGCAATCGCTCGTAGCCCGGGAGCTGGGTACTTCCTCCAGCACCACGTACCGGATTTTGCAGACCCTCGCCGGGCATGGATGGACGCGCAAACTCAGCGGTGGACTCTGGTGTCTCTCCGACGGTCTCCTGCCGGTCCTTCTTTCCTACAAGGAGGAACTTTCCACGCTCGACGGGGTGCGGCTGCGGATGCAGGATGCGGTGGTGCGGCACGGAATCGCCATGAAACTCTCCATCCGGCGTGGGCTCGAGCAGATCGTCGCCGCCCGATTCGATCCGGAGGGGCCCATCCAGACGACGGGTCATGAGGGCGCTGTGTATCCGATTTCGGAGGGTTCGCCCGGCGCGGCGCTCCTGGCCGATGAGTCGGAGGAGGGGCTCCGGCGGATTTTCGACGCGGCGCGTACGTCGCAAACGGATTTTGACTATCTCGTGAAAAGCGTCGTCACCATCCGGCGTTCCGGCTGGTGTGTGCGCCGCCGCATTGCCGGCTGGCCCATCGACGGCTATTCCGCACCCGTCCGGAATCGGGCGGGCGCCGTGTTTGCGGCGGTTACCCTTCTGCAGCCTTCCGGACGCTTTGCCGACCGCACGGTCGTCAAGCTCCTCAAGGATGTCGCGATGGCTTCTTGAAAGACCCCCCCTTTGAAGGTCATCGCTTTCTTCTTTTTCCCGCCTGGTCTGCCCGGACCGGCTTCTCAAACAAACCTTATCATCCATCAGAAATCGAACCATGTCCCCTTCCGAACTGAAAATCACGGATCTGCGCGTTGCGGAGATCGATGGTGCCCCGAAACGCTGCACCCTGCTCAAACTCTACACGAACCAGGAGGGTCTTGTCGGATACGGTGAAGTGCGCGATGCCTCCAGCCGTACGTACGCGCTGATGCTCAAGAGCCGCATCCTGGGCGAAAATCCGCTCAATGTCGAGAAAATCTTCCGCCGCATCAAACAGTTCGGCGGCGATTCACGGCAGGCCGGCGGCGTATGCGCCATTGAGGTCGCCTGCTGGGATATCGCCGGTAAATTCTGGGGCGTGCCGGTGTGGCAACTCCTCGGCGGTAAGTATCGCGATACCGTTCGGCTTTATTGCGATACGGATTCCGACGGCGGCGGCCGCGACATGGGGCGCGCGCTGCTCGAGCGCAAAAAGCAGGGCTACACCTTCCTCAAGATGGACCTGGGCATCGAACTGCTCATGGATGTCCCCGGCGCCCTTTGCGCGCCCAAGGGCATGCTCGAAAAGATGCGCGAGTACAAAAAAACAGTCTTTGCGACGCCGCGCGGCTCCATCGATCCGCGCGCCATGCGCGGCGAAGCCTACGATCTGTTCAATACCGAGCACTTCCTGACCGGGATTCAGCTCACCGAGACCGGTCTCGACTATCTGGCGAATTATCTCCGGGAGTGCCGCGAGATGGTCGGCTACGAAATTCCGCTGGCCATCGACCACCTGGGGCATATCCCCGTGGAGGACTGCATCAAGCTGGCGCGCCGCATCGAGAAGTACAACATCGCCTGGATGGAGGACCCCGTGCCGTGGCAGCGCACGGAGCAGTATGTGCGCCTTTCGCAGGCGACGACGGTCCCCATCGGAACCGGCGAAGATATTTATCTGGCCGAGAATTTCCGTCCGCTTCTCGAAGCGGGTGGCGTTTCCGTGGTGCATCCGGACGTCCTGACGGCCGGCGGCATCCTTGAAACGAAGAAAATCGGCGATTTGGCGGAATTGTTCGGTGCGCGCATGGCGCTGCACATGGCGGAGAGCCCCATCGCCTGCATGGCATGCGTGCATGTCGCCGCCGCCACGCGCAACTTCCTCGCGCTGGAAGTCCACTCGGTCGATATCCCCTGGTGGAAGGACCTCATCCATCCCGCGATTTCCATCGAAGACGGCTGCATCCGCGTGCCGGATGCGCCGGGTCTCGGTATCGAGTCGCTCAACGAGGACCTGATTCGGGAAAAACTTCATTCCGATTTCCCCGAGGCTTGGGGCTCCACAGATGCGTGGAACCGCGAATGGGCCAATGACCGTCGCTGGAGCTGACCCGGCGGCCGCTACCGTCTGAACGGTCGGTCGCGCCGCGCCCGACCTTCGCCGGCGCGGGCAGGGCAGAGGGACGTCGGCTTCGCCTCCGTTGCTTTTCCAGCGGCCTTTTCAGCGCCTTCCGGATCCCCGGAGGGCGCTGTTCGTTTTCTCGGGCGGCGCGGCGCAAGCGATACCGGTGAAACCCCGCACGGCGATTCGCGATGGCGGCGGAACCCGGTGAAAACAGGATATGATTCTGCGAAAAGCGGCTTTGGGAGCGTAAAAACGGGAAGAAAGCAAAAAGATGAAAAAGAGGCTTGAGCCTCCGGGCTCTTTTTGGTAGAGTTCTTGCGTTTTCCGACACGCCTCCATCGTCTAACGGTTAGGACGCCAGGTTCTCATCCTGGTAATCGGGGTTCGATTCCCCGTGGAGGTGCCAGGCTAAAAAGAAAGACGGCCGTTGCGCAGACAACGGGCCGTCTTTTTCGTTTTGCGGCAGGGGTCAGGCGCTTAATTGACGCAGATGACCATGGGGCCCGCCTCGTAGGGCGATTTGTAATTGATGAGCCAGTGGCGGGCGTGGTTGTTGAGAATGCCGAGGGTCATGGGACCCGGGTATGTGGCATTGGACAAATCGGAATCGGTTAATGCGGTCGTGTAAGCTTCCCAGTCTTCGCCGTCCAGCCGGCGCGAGACGTAGATAAAGGCGCGGGAGCTGGTACTGGGCGTCCGGAAGGTCTTGCTCCCGATGGAAAGCGGCGCCTGATCCGGGAAATACAATTCCGCACCGGTGGTCAGACCAAAGCTGCCTCCGTCGATGCTGATGGCTTGACGCGGGAAGGTGATTTTCGAAATCTGGGCGTTCTGAAAAGCCTGCTGCCCGATGTTTGCCAATTCGGTGTTGAACAGTTCCAGTTCTCCGGAAATGGGGGAATGCTGGAAGGCGTACGCTCCGATGGTGGTAACAGCGCGGGGCAGGAAGGGCGTTACGCTGCGCAGTCCGCGGCAATAGCGAAAGGCGCTACTGCCGATGGACTTCAGATTTTTCGAAAGCACCACATTGGTCAGGCTGCATCCTTGAAAGGCGCTGGACTCAATCGTTGTGATGCAATCCGGCATGATGATCGACGTCAGGTTTGTCCCGGCACTGCTAAATGCGCTTTGCCGGATGGTGGTAATGTTCAGCCCCAGATCCTCCTGAACGGTGGACAGGTCCAATTCTCCATATCCGGCGAGATAAGCTTTGGCGCTTGAGTTGTTGTAGCCGAGCCGATACGTGCCGGCGGACGCATCGAGAACACTGACGCGGAGGCGGAAATTGCCGTCTGTAATGGCAAAGCCATTGGAAATTTTCTCTTCTTCACGCACCCAGGCTGCCGATGCAAGGAGAGCGGACGCAAGGAAAAGAACCAGGAACGTAAAACAATGTTTCATAACGATAACAGGAAGTGGGCACGTTCGAACCGTCGGAGGCAAAAAAAAAAAAAACGCCCGCAGTAAAGCCCCGTGCCGGATTGTGACGATTTCGGGGAAAAAAAAAGGTGCCATGTTCCGCATCTATTTCCGCCTTTATCAGTAGCACGAATGACGCAGACAGGTCAATCAACATTTCCTTCTCTGTAAAAAAAAAAACGTGTAAAAATCATGAAATTACGCTCTGGAAGTGGCTTTCTGCGGGGCGTAATCGTCACCCCAAAACGGGGCATTCCGGCTTTGCGGCGGGCTGGCGGTACGGAAAAGGGCCTGAAACGCTTTCGCGGGAGAACCGGACGGCGCCCGGCGATGGACAATGCGGGAGAGGAAGGGTAAACTGCGCGCATTCGGATGGGGTGTGCGGCGGGTTGCCGCAGCAGTCCGTCCGCCGAACCCGAACGGACGGGTCCGACAGGACCGAAACAGCAGGCGAAAGGCTGAACCATGTGTGCAAAGACTTCTGCGGAGCGTTTTCCGGACTTTTGCTGCGGAATGGGCATTGGCGGCTGGCTCACCAATTACAAACGCTTCAATGTGCTGCCCGAGCAATGGAAACTGCCGCTGACCATCGGCGATTTCGAACACTTCGAGCGGTACATTACGGAAGCGGATGTGGAGCGCATCGCCTCCTTTGGGATGGACCATATCCGGCTCGGATTCGACCAGATTGTGGTCGAGGAAAGTCCGTACCGATATCGGGAGTCCGTTTTCTGTCTGATTGAAACCTTCGTGAAGGCCTGCGAAAAGCGCGGTCTGAATGTGGTGCTCAATCTGCACAAAGCCATCGGCAATTCTGCGACATTGCGGAACCGGTGTCGCTCATGGACGATGCGGAGTTGCGAAAGCGCTTTGTCGCGTTGTGGGTGGCATTCGAGCGGCGGTTCGAGGCGTATCCGGGCGTAGCCTTTGAGCTGATGAATGAAGTGCGGAATGTGGACCCGGAGCTGTGGAATACGCTTGCGGAAGAAACCATCCGGGCCATCCGGCAACGGAATCCGGCGCGCAAAATCATTGTCGGCGGCATTTCGTGGAATGCGCCCGGCGCGCTGAAAAAGCTGCGGCTGTTTGAGGACGGAAACGTCATATACACGTTCCACTTCTATTCGCCGTTTGAGTTCACGCATCAGCGCGGCGTTCTTCAGGCTGCACCCCTGTTCTACAACCGGGAAATGGAATATCCCGGGGACATCGTCAAATACCGGCAGTACCGGGAGACGATCGGCGTGCCGCCGGGCGACTGTGCGGAACTGGCGCGGATGGACCGGGCGTATTTGCGCCGGGAGCTGGCACCGCGTTTGCCTTCGCTCAAACGCATCCCGACCGCATTCTCTGGTGCGGTGAGTTCGGGACGATCCGCCACTGCAAGCTGGTCTGGCGGGAAAACTGGATGAACGACGTCATTTTCCTGCTGAAGGAGCACGGCATTCCGTACTGCTCGTGGAACTGTCTGAGTACGCCGAACGACGGCAACCGGTTCAGCCTCGTGGACGATGACGGCAGGGAAATTCTCAGCCCGCGGCTCCTGCGTATCCTCCAGGGCCACGTGGAGTGACCCCTGTCGCGCTTGCTCGCGCGCGCACTGCGCTTGCGCGGGCAGAGGGGCTTGTGATAGCATTTTCCTTCCTTTCCGCCCGGTCTTGGCGTCCGGACGGATTTTGGGAGCGCGGAGCGAGGGCTCCGCACCCTCCTCGATTACTCATTAACCCAACCAAAACGCCAGACTTATCCAGATGCTCAAAAAAGAGACCAAGAATACGGAGCAGCACAAGGAGTTCGCTTCTTTGCTGAACGACACCACCGCGCAAACCATTGAGAACCGCATCGTCAAGGGTATGGTTCTCGAGGTTCGTCCCACCGAAGTTCTCGTGGACATTGGCGCCAAGGGTGAAGGCACGCTCTCTGCCAACGAATTCGCCGACATCACGGCCGTCAAGCCCGGTGATGAAGTCGATGTGCTCGTGTTGCAGAGCGAAGCGGACGACGGTATGCCCAGCATTTCCAAGCGGGCTGCCGACGAAAAGATCAAGTGGGAAGCCGTATTCCGGCGCTACCAGGAAGGCTCCATCGTCAAGGGTACCGTCACCAAGAAGGTGCGCGGCGGTCTGACCATCAATGTCGACGGTGTCGAAGCTTTCCTCCCGGGCTCGCAGATCGACGTCAATCCGGTTCACAATCCGGACGACTATGTCGGCAAAGAGTTCGATTTCAAGCTCATCAAGCTGGTTCCGGAGCGCCACAACATCATCCTTTCCCGCCGCGAATACCTCGAAGAGCAGCTGGCTGAAAAGCGTCATCAGCTCCTCGAGACGCTCCAGCCCGGCGAGCGCCGCATGGGCCGCGTCAAGAACATCACCGATTTCGGCGTCTTCGTCGATCTCGACGGCATCGATGGCCTGCTCCACATCACGGACCTTTCCTGGGGCCGCGTGAAGCATCCGTCCGACGTGGTTCAGCCCGATCAGGAACTCGAGGTCATCATCCTCGATGTCGATCGCGAGCGTGAGCGCATTTCGCTGGGCCTCAAGCAGGCTCAGGCCAATCCGTGGGACACGATCGAGGCCAAGTACCCGGTCAACGCCCGCCTCCGCGGCAAGGTCGTCAACCTCGTTCCGTACGGTGCCTTTGTCGAACTCGAGCCCGGCATCGAGGGTCTGGTCCACGTTTCGGAATTCTCCTGGACGCGCCACATCTCCCGTGCTTCGGACATGCTCAAGATTGGCGACGAGGTCGACGTGGTCGTCCTCTCCGTCAACAAGGAAGACCAGAAGATTGCGCTGGGCATCCGTCAGACGGAAGAGAATCCTTGGGATTCCGTGGCCGAGCGCTACCCGGTCGGCACCCGCGTCAAGGGCAAAATCCGCAACTTCACGTCGTACGGTGCGTTCCTCCAGCTCGAGGATGGCATCGACGGCATGATCCACGTCTCCGATATGAGCTGGACCCGCAAGGTCGTCCATCCGACGGAGATGCTGCAGAAGGGGCAGGAGCTCGAGGCGGTCGTCCTCGAGGTCGATGCCGCCAACAAGCGCATTTCGCTGGGTCTCAAGCAGGCGCAGGAGGATCCGTGGGTCACGATTTCCTCCCGTTACCAGGTCGGTCAGAAGATCAAGGGCAAGGTTTCCCGTCTCGCGTCTTTCGGCGCGTTTGTTGATCTCGGCAACGGCGTGGACGGTCTCGTTCACATCTCCCAGATCAGCGAAGATCACGTTGAGCGCGTCCGCGATGCGCTCAAGGTCGGTCAGGAAGTGGAAGCGCGCATCGTCCGCATCGAGCGTGAAGAGCGCCGCATCGGGCTCTCGCTGCGTCTCAACGACACGGATGACGCCAACTTCACGATGCCCGACGAGTACAAGGGTGCCGACGCGCTCAAGGCCGGTCAGAACATCGTCGGTCTTGCCTCCGCCTTCGATGAGGCTTTTGCCTCGGGCGGCGAGGAATGGAAGCCGGAAGCTGATGCCGCGGAAGCGGCCGGCGAGCAGGCTTCTGCCGAAGAGACCAAGTAATCCGTCGCGGCCATGCCGCAGATGCAACGGGCGGGGGGCGACCCCCGCCCGTTTTCTTTTTCACCGACTCCGCACACGGGTATCGCGCGGCGGGAAACACGCCGCCCGCGTCCGTTCTCAGCTCGCGCCGGCTCTGCTTCGGCTGCCTGGCTGCGATGATTTGCACCATCGCCAAAGCCGTCAGACGGGGCTGCCGTTTTCCTTCCCGGCGCGGTGCAAAAATCCGGGAAAAATCAGGTGCGGTTTTCGCTTGACACGTTCGGGGCATTATGAAAGAATTTCGCCACTTTCACGCGCATCCGTGGTGGAATGGCAGACACGCAAGTTTCAGGTACTTGTGCCCATCGGGCATGAAGGTTCGACTCCTTTCGGATGCACCAATTTCCGGCAGATGGTTTTCACCGTCTGCCGATTCTTTTTGTCCGGAGGGCGCGGCCGAAGACCCTGCGCCGTTGCGCGCCTACGCATCTTCGGAGGATGCGGACGCCTTGTTTTCGGGCGCTGCAGGTGCCGCCGTGTGCGCCGATGCGGCAGACGCCTGATGGCGCCGCCGCAGTTTGCGCAATTGCCAGCCGCGCCGGATGCGGGCAAAGAACGGATGCCGGAAGGGACCCTTGCCTGTCGGTTCCAGCGTATCCGGCATGTCGTAAACCACCGAGACGGCAAAACGGCCGAACCAGCAGTAGCGCCCGATATAGGACTTGCCGTCGGCATCCGTCAAATCGCAGTTGCCCGGACTCGTCTCCACGCAGCTGAGCGTGCGGAATCCGCAACCGAATCCCTCGCCGAGCACCTTGGACAGCGCCTCTTTGAAGGTCCAGAGCACGGCGGCGTCTCCCAACGAATCATCCTTTTCCAGCATGCGGTCATTCGGGGAGATGAATTTGCGGCGCAACATCATCAGCCGCCAGGTGCGGTGCTCAATGTCGACGCCGATGCGCATCCTGCGCTGCGGACTGTACGCCACCAGCACGTAGGGGCCGGAATGCGAAATCGAACACGCCATTTCCGCATACCGGAGCGTGTCCGGTTCGTAAATCACCAGATGGGGCGCACCCCGTTCATCTTTGCGCACGGAGACGTCCTGCGCCCGGCGGATGATGCCATCGCGGAGCAGGAGCGACTTGAGGGCGATGCGCGAAGCCAGCCGTTCCCGCCGCGTTTTTTCGCTGTTGAGCGCCCGGTATTCGGTCAGTTCCGTTTCCGTGAGCCATTGCTCCGGCGTTTTGGGCGATTCCTCTTCAATCCCGGCAATCGGGAACAGGACCGCGCGAAACGCCTGTTCGCCGGACAAAATGGGCTGAAGCTGGGGAATCGGATTGCTCATGCAGCGGATGAACCGTTCGGGAAACCGCGCCGTTCAAGCGGGTTTCATTACGCCAGCATTGTATCCGAGGCCCCCCGGGAACGCAAACCGTCCGCAAGCACAGGTTTATCCCGGATTTTCCGGGATAATTGATCCAGATTTCTTGAAAGATGGCTCCTGTAGCCTCTTTTCAAGACTAGATACTCGTAAATAGTCTGCCAATACTTTTTCACCCGATAGTTCAGAAAAATAACTTTGCCGTTGCTCCAATGGTTGCGCAGACTTCGTTCAGGCGGCCATGCCGCCTTCTAAAAAGTCCTTATTTGACACCTTGGTCGGAACGTTAGTGGAGACTTCAGAAGGGGGCTTCGCCCCTCCGTGTGGCTCACTTCCTCCGTGTGGCTCAATAATCCGGGATAAGCCCGCAAGCACAGGCGTTGCGGACGGCGTGCGGGGTCAGCCGCGGGTCATCAGGAGCCAGGCCGTATAGACCCAGTAGGCGAGGAACAGGAGGACGCCATCGCTCCGGCGAAGCGTTCCGCGACAGGCCGGAATCAGGAAAAAGCACATCACCACGGCCAGCACGGTGCCGTCGACGAGCGCACCCGGCGAGACCGGAATCGGGCAGGTGACGGCGGAAACCCCGAGGATGAAGAAGATGTTGAAGATGTTGGAGCCGACCACGTTGCCGACGGCGATGTCATTTTCGCCATTCCGGCAGCGAGGTGCCGATGGCAACGATCGTGAGCGCAATGACGCGCGGCGAAACGCCCATGGCTGTGGCGAGGTCCACCGCACCCATGACGGTGAGTCTGCCGCCGATGACGATGACGGCAAGACCGCCCGCAATCAGACCGATGAGCTGCCACATCGAAAGGTTGGGATTGCCGAATGCGGAGTCACCTTCCTCCGGAGCGCCTTCCCGGAGGCTCCGGCGGATCTGATGCGCCGTGATGAGCACGAAGCAGACGAGCAGCAGCACGCCCGACCAGCGCGGCAGCGCAATCCCGGCCCAGGGCCACTTCGCCCAGCCGGCCGCCGCCGTCAGCGCCATCACCAGCACCGCGCCCAGCGTCGAAACGGGCGCATCGAATCGCCCCGCATTGCGCGCAACCGGGACGGGCTTGATGATGGCGCAAAGCCCCAGAATGAAGAGCAGGTTGAAGAGGTTCGAGCCGATGACGTTGCCGACCGCAATTTCATTGGCTTTCTGCAGGGAGGCCGTGAAACTCACCGCGAATTCCGGCATCGACGTGCCGAAAGCCACGATGGTGAGGCCGACCAGAAGCGAAGGGACGCCCAGGCGGCGGGAGAGACGCGCGGCGCCGCTGACAAACCATTCCGCCCCGAAGACGAGGCAGACCAGACCCAGGACGACCAGCAAAAAGGCTTTCACAGATGTTTCTGCAGTTTAGGAAGCCGCGCGGCAACGCGGGCGCGGCCATCGGGTTGGAGATGCGCCCGCTCCGTTATTCCGCCGTTCCGCAGAACGGAGACCCGGCAAGGAAAAGCCGCCGGCACGGCGGCCGGCGGCTTGGAAAACGAAGGGACGTTTTGCGGAACATCAGTTCTTCGTCAGGAGCCAGGCGGTATACCCGGCATAGGCGAGAATCATGATGATGCCGCCGGGGCGGCGAAGCACACCCCGGAAGGAGGGAATGAAGAAGAGAAGGGTTGCGACGCACAGCACGACGCAGTCGGCCAGCGCACCCGGCGAGGCCGGAATCGGGCAGGTGACGGCGGAAACCCCGAGGATGAAGAAGATGTTGAAGATGTTGGAGCCGACCACGTTGCCGACGGCGATGTCATTTTCGCCATGCGCTCCGTGACGCCCACGGCCTTGGCGAGGTCGACGGCACCCGAGACGGTAAGTTTGCCGCCGATGACGATGACGGCGAGGCCGCCCGCAATCAGGCCGATGAGCCGCCACAGCGGGACGTTGTGGTTGCCGAAGGCGGATTCACCTTCTTCCTGCGTGCCTTCGCGCAGACTGCGCCGGATCTGGTAGCCGGTAATGAGGACGAAGAGAACGAGCAACAGAATGCCCGACCAGCGCGGCAGGGCAATGGTCGCCCAGGGCCAGTTCGCGCAACCGGCCAGCGCCGTGAACGCCATCACGATGGCCGCCGCCAGAAGCGAAATCGGAACATCGAAACGTCCGGCGCTCCGGGAGATGGGAACGGGTTTGATGACGGCGCAGAGACCCAGGATGAAGAGCAGGTTGAAGATGTTCGAGCCGATGACGTTGCCGACGGCAATTTCATTGGCTTCCTGCAGGGACGCCGTGAAACTTACCGCAAACTCCGGCATCGATGTGCCGAAGGCTACGATGGTGAGGCCGACCAGGAGCGAGGGGACGCCCAGGCGGCGGGAGAGACGTGCGGAACCGCTGACAAACCATTCCGCACCGAAAACGAGACATGCGAGACCTAGAACGACAAGCAGGAGTGCTTTCATTGCTGTTCTGTTGTTGTGGATTCTCCGCGAGCACGGAGAAACCGAGTTCAGATGAAGCCTCAGATGAGGCGCAATGAAAGTCTTGCCTGTTGCAACGGGAACCGGGATTTCGCGCTCCGAAATCCGTCCTGACGATTCGTCCGTCATGCGGGCCGCACGGGCTACTCCCTTTCGGTGCCGCGAATCCTACCACACCTCCTCCGGTCCCTGCAACCCCCTCTCGCCGCGCATCCGTCGCAGGGGTTTCGGTTGACGGGGCAGGGGGCGTTTTCTATACTTGCCGCCTGTTTCGCGGCGCAAATCCGTTCGCGGTTCTGCAGAATCGGTGCGGAGGCACGGGCGTGCGCGAAGGCAAAGCAACTAAACCCACCATGTCCAAGTCTTATTCCGTAGCTGTCGCAGGTGCGACCGGCGCCGTCGGCGTCGAGATGATCAAGATGCTCGAGCAACGCAATTTTCCGCTCCAGTCCCTGAAATTGCTGGCCTCCAGCCGTTCGACCGGGAAGAAGATGACTTTCCGGGGTGAAGAACTCACGGTTGAGGAAATGACGGAAGCCTCGTTCAAAGGCGTGGACATTGCGCTGTTCAGCGCGGGGGCTTCGATTTCCAGGCAGTTCCGCCAGGCGGTGACCGATGCCGGCTGCGTGATGATTGACAACTCCAGCGCCTTCCGCATGGAGGATGATGTGCCGCTCGTGGTTCCGGAGGTGAATCCGGAGGATGTGAAGTGGCACAAGGGCGTCATTGCCAACCCGAACTGCTCGACGATCATCATGCTCGTTCCCGTTGCGCCGCTCCACCGCGCCTTCGGGCTCAAGCGCCTCGTGGCTTCCACCTATCAGGCCGCTTCCGGCGCCGGTGCCAAGGGCATGGATGAACTGCTGCGCCAGACGCGCGATGTGCTCGACGGCAAGCCTGCCGAGCCTCATGCGTTCGTGGACCCGATTGCGTTCAACGTCTTTCCGCACATCGACGTCTTCCAGCCCAACGGCTACACCAAGGAGGAGATGAAGATGGTGAACGAGACGCGCAAGATGCTCCACACGGATGCCATTCGCGTTTCCTGCACCTGCGTGCGCGTGCCCGTGCAGCGGGCGCACTCCGAGGCGCTCAATCTCGAGTTCGAGAAGCCGGTGACGCCCGAACAGGCGCGCGAAGTGCTCGCTGCGGCACCCGGCGTCATTGTCGTGGATGACCCTGCGAACAACCGCTATCCGATGCCGATCGACGCATCGGGGCACGGCGAAGTGCTGGTGGGCCGCATCCGCCAGGATATTTCGCAGCCGGGGCAGACGGGGCTGGACATGTTCGTCGCGGGCGATCAGCTCCTCAAGGGCGCCGCCTACAACGCCGTTCAGATTGCCGAACTGCTCTGAGCGGCCTCCGCCTTTCCCCTCATTTGCTCAGAAACCGCCGATGGAAATCCGTCAGCGGTTTCTTTGTATTTTGTTTTCGGACGCCGCGCGGTTATGCGGCGGGGGCGGCAGGGGCGTCGTCTGCCGTTTCTTCCGCCACGTCTCCGGCGGGTGCCTTGGCGTCGCGCCAGGCGGAGACGCGCTCCGCCGCATTGGTGGCGATGTTGCCCGCGAAGAACCAGATGTCATTCATGTGGAAGCAGCCGCGCCCGATGAAGCCGTGCGCATCCCATTCCGAATCGGACGGCAGGTCGACGGTGATGGCGCCTTTTTCCGGGTGAAGCGTGGCGCCGCAAAAACCGGGATAGCGGTCGGCCAACTCGGGGCGTTTGTAGTTGTAGAGTTCGGCAAAGCGGTTGAGTGAAGCCGGAGCGGGGGTCGTGTTGGTGGTCCACGTGAGCGGATTCACGCAGAGGCCGCCGGGTACGGTGAAGAGAGGATTCTCCGTGCAGTCGGCGGCCTGCGTGTGCCACACCGCTACCACACCGCTGCCACGCGGCTCGACCGCCGGCGAAAAGCGGGTGCCCAGCGCCGCTTGGAACTGCTCCGGCGTGATTTTCGGGAGTCCCGGCAGATAGGCGGCAACAAAGCCGTCGGCCACGGAGATGGAGGCGTCGCGCTTGAGCAGTTCGAAGAGGTTCATGGCACCCTGGCTGTGACCGAAGAGCACGTAGGGGCGCCCCTGATTCCAGCGTTCGCGAAAGATGCGGAAGGCCTCGAGGGTGTCGCGGACGCCGGTTTCGGTCGGGTCCGGGGCCCCTTCGGGTACTTTGCCGAGAATCTGGGAGATGACGGGACCGTAGGCCGCCTGGCGGACGTAGGGCGCGAAGATGCGGCCGCCGACATCGGCGAGGGCGCGCGTTTGCGCAGTGACAAAGCCGACCGTTTTTTCCGCGACGTCGGGATCGGTCCGGTCCATCAGCGGTTGATCCGGGTCGTTGGTGAGCGTCGGATACACGTAGAAAACATCGAAGCCCGCAGCGTCGGTTTTATTGGTTTCGAGCAGAACCCAGTCGATGGCCTGGTTGTAATCGGGCGTGGGCGGCGGTGCCTTGCGGGCGGCCGGGGCGGCGGCGGGGAGGGCGGCGGCAAGGAGCGCAGCGGCAAGGAGGGTGCGGGGTGCGGTTTTCATGGGAGACATCAGGAGAACAGGGGATCACGAGAGGCGCCGACACAGGGGAATCCAGAAGAGGAGACCGAAGCCCAGCACGCAAAGGGGAACAACGAGGCAGATGACGGAGGCGAAGGTTTTCCACTCTTCATCGGAGACGAAACCGGGAAGTGCGGTGAAGTCGGCGTCGGTCTGCGGGAGCGGACGCTGAAAACCGGCGAGCCATTGCATCGAGGAGAGGAAAAAGAGCAGATTTCCTTCCATGCCGGACGAAAGCACGGCGTTGGAAATGAAATCGGAATCGCCGCAGACGATGAGGCGCGGATTGGCGGGATTTTCCATGCGATTGCCGGCACCCAGTTCGGAGGCGGCGGCAATGGGGTAGGCCGCGGCGCCGGGCGGATCGATGAAGATGAGGCCGGAGACGGCAGGCTTGTCGCCGCGCTCGCCGGGGCTGCCGGGCTGCAGCGGACCTACCGCGCAGGGTGCGGCGAAGACGCAGCGCGTGTTGGCGAGAGGTACGGTGACGGGGTGATTTCCGAAATGCGTGGTGGAGGTTTTGCGGATGGCAACGCCCGTGCCGCGGGTCAGGGAGGCGTACGGCGGTTCAATCTGGATGTCCCAGGCGGCAAGGAGCGGGGAGAGGCCGTTGGCATACGGCTCATCCACCAGCAGGAACATGCGCCCGCCGTCGGAGAGAAAGGCGGAAATCCGCTCGATTTCGCGCTGCGAAAAGAGGGTGCGCGGACCGGCGATGACGAGGACCGCGCAATCCTGCGGGATGCTCTGCGATTCGCTCAGCAGCAGCGAATGAATGGCGAACCCGTTGGAGGCGAGGTTGCGGGCGAGGATGGAGGCGCCGGAAACGGGGTGCGCGGAGGAGGGGTCGAATTCTCCGTGCCCCGTGAGAAAATATACGGGAATGTCGGCGGGGCGGGCGAGGCGCAGCAGCCCCAGCGTGCACGCCTGTTCGCCGCGGAAGATGGGCGCCGACGGCTTCTGCGCATCCGCGTCCGCCCCGGTGTCCGAATCCGTCTGGGCGTTGAGCTCGAATTCATCCAGCACGCGGAACTGACCATTCCAGACGATGAGGATGGAATTGACGCCCATCGGATACTTGCGCAGCAGGGCGGCGGCTTCGGGCAAGTCCTGATTGGGGTCGATGGTGTGCGCCGAGATGCTCAGTCCGGGAATGGTGGTGGACGCTTCCTCAAACTCGTGAATGAGGGTATTGGCGGCATACCGGAAAGGGTGCGAGCGCTCAAACAGCGCATACAAATCAATTTGTCCGCGCAGACTTCCGATGGCCTCGATGGTGCGGTTGCTGAGGTGACGCGGACCCGCTTCGACCCACGACCAGTGCGCGTAGAGCCGGGCCGAGAGCAGATTGATGACGAGGAGGATGGCGGCCGCAATCAGAATGGCGAGAAGGGAGCGGACGCCAGAGGAGATGCGTGTGCGGCGGATATCCGGCATGAGTAAGGGGCGGGGAACAGGTGTCAACAAAAAGCCGTCCGGACGACAACCATCCGGGCGGCTTTGAAGAGGGGCGCGCCGGGGTTCGCGGGAGCGACTCGGCGCGCCACCGGGGCAAATGCGATCAGTCCGGAAAAATCGAACCTTGCGAAAGGCAAGAAAACGAAACGGCAGGAAACAGACGCTACCCGGGCGCAACGAAGGAGAAACTTACCAGCTGGTGCCGTTCTCGGGGCGAGCACGGCGGATGGGGCGTTCCTCACGAGGACGGGACTCATTGACGCGCAGGGGGCGGCCGCCGAACTCGATGCCGTTGATGGCTTCGATGGCTGCTTTCGCCTCGTCCGCGTTGGGCATTTCGACAAAGCCGAAGCCCTTGGAGCGGCCCGTGACCCGATCTTTTACGACACGTGCCTCAGCCACGGCGCCATATTGGGAGAAAAGGCCCTGAAGCTCTTCTTCCGTAGTCGCATAGGCGAGGTTGCCGACATAGATATCCATGGAGTGATTATATAGTGTTCTGTTCTTGCCTTGACAGGCGTTGGAAGGTGGTTCTTCATATGAAAAACCGTACTCATCATACCGTTTTGCGCAGGGGCACGCAAGAGAAAAGGCATGAAAAAATGACTGAAAATGACGGTTGAAGAATGCAGTCGGCATGGAGGATTTCCGTTTGGAAAAGGCGAATCCTTGTGGGGAAAATGCCGAGTGTTCCGGAGGAAATGACGTTTAGAGGAATCCCCTTTTTGTGCGCAAAGAAGGCTGTTTGAGTGTGTCCGTTTCCCTGTCTCCATGCATCGCTTCCACAGCCGCATGGAGGTCCCGGTCGCATCTGCGGTGCAACCGGGAAAGACGCCGCACCGGAACGCCCCCTGCGAGCGGCGTCCGGCCGGCGTCTGCAGGGTCGGCGCGGCAGGACGCCATGGTGGGCCACCGATGCCTGACTTCTCCAGAATGCGGAATTCCGCGGTTTCTCATTTATGGGCTGGCGTCTTTCCGCCGGCATGGTTGTTCCGGCGGGAGGAAATCCGGTATTCGCGGGGTGTAATCTTCAAATACCGGTGAAACAGAACCGTCATCCGGCTCTGGTCGCGGATTCCGGAAATTTCCGCAATTTCCGCAAGCTGATACGGGGAATCCGTCAACAGCCGACAGGCGCGGGCGACGCGCAGACGCTGGAGCCAGTCGCTGAACGTGTACCCCGTCTCCGAATGGAACAGATGCAGGAACCGGGAGACGCTCAGTTCGCACGTTTCCGCCATCCGCCTGGCCGTCAGCACTTCGCCGCAGCGTTTCCGCATGATATGCGCCGCCCAGAGGATTCTCCGGTCCGAGATGGTCAGCGGCGTCAGCAGCGGCTGCTTCGATTCGGGCAGCCATTCGTCTTTGAAGAGGTTGTCCAGCCGCATCTTCAAATACGCGCCGAGACGCTTCAGCCGCTCGTCCGGCAGGGAAGGGAACTGGAAGGACTGGGAACGGGGTTTTCCGCCTGCAAACGGTCCGGCAAACAGAATTCCTTTCACGTCTCCGGCGACCGTCATCGCCACCGCCAGCGTCTTCACGCCCGCATGACACTCGGCAATCCGGATCCCGCTTCCCGTCCGCAGCGCCCCGAAGGATTCGTCGTCATGAAAATGTCTGCACAGCATCAGTTCCCGGTAGGGATCTCCTTTGATCATCCGGCAGTACGGGTGGCGATGCTCACTCTGTTCCGGAAGAACATTCATCAGCAAATCCGCATCGGTAAAATGCCAGACAAATCCGCAGTCGAAGAGCGTGCCGAGGCTTTTGAGCTCTTCGGAAAACGTCCGTAATTTTTCCAGAAAATCAGCTTTCAGCATCATCTTCCCCTTTTCCAGCATGAAATCTATATTTTTCTGCCTTTGATTCAAGTATAGTGCAAGAAATGCTTAAGGAAAAGCCATGAAAATCACGGATATCAAAACCTTCATCATCGACGCGTTCCGGACGAACTGGACCTTTCTGAAAGTGGAAACGGATGAGGGGCTCTATGGATGGGGGGAAGCCTCGCTGGGCACGCAGGAAAAGGCGCTCTCCGGATGCGTGGAGGATCTGAAGCGTCTGATTCTCGGCCGCGATCCGCGCGAAATTGAGCGAATGTACTTCGAGGTGTACCGGGACATCTACTGGAAGGGCGGTCCCGTCCTCATGTCCGCCATCAGCGGGATTGAAATGGCGATGTGGGACATCACGGGCAAGTTTTTCAACGCGCCGGTTTATGCGCTGATGGGTGGCAAAATGCGCGACTCCGTGCGGATGTACGCCAACGCCTGGTTTGTCGGCGCCCGGACGCCGGAAGAGTTTGCGAAAGCCGCACGGAAAGCGGTGGGGCTGGGCGTGACGGCGCTGAAGTGGGATCCGTTCGGGAAGGCGCACATGACGCTCGGGACCCGGGAGATGACCCGCGCTTCGGCGATTGTCGGCGCGGTCCGGGAAGCGGTGGGGCCGGAGATTGATCTGCTCATTGAGTGCCACGGGCGGTTCAACGCCTGCACGGCGCTGCAGATTGCGCACGAACTTCAGCAGTACAAGGTGATGCTGATGGAGGAGCCGTGCCCGCCGGACAATCTTGCGGTTCTTGCGGAAATCCACGCCAAGTCGCCCGTTCCGATTGCGGCCGGCGAGCGGGTGTACACGAAATTCGGATTCGACGATCTGTTTGCCCGGAATGCGGTGGATATCGCCCAGCCGGACATCTTCCATTGCGGCGGCATGTTTGAAGCGAAGAAGATTGCGGCGATGGCGGAGGCCAAGCACATTCCGGTGTCGTTTCACAATCCGAGCGGTCCGGTTTCGAACGCGGCCATCCTGCAGCTTGCGGCGTGCACGCCGAACTTTCTGATTCACGAAATCATGCTGACCGATGGCACGTTCCGCAAACGCATCACCGATGAATGCGTGGAATTTGACAAGGGCTTCATCCGGATTCCGGACGCACCCGGACTCGGGATTGAGGTGAATGAATCGGTTCTGGCGGAGTACCCCTACTATCCGCGGAATTTGCGCCACTACACGGGTGCCGTCACCGACATCCGTGCGAAAGGGGATGCCATCTGCTACTTCAAGGGAATGGAACATGAAATTTTCTGATTTGCTGAAAGCGTCGCCTCTGATCGGGATTATGCGCCGAATCCCGGAGGAAAAGATTCTGTTCTGCGCGGAGGCATTCGCCGCGCAGGGCGGAAAATTCCTGGAAGTCACCTTCGACCCCGCCGATCCGGAGGCGCTCCGGAAGACCGGCGCCGCCATCCGGAAAATCCGGGAGGCCTTTCCGGCGATGCATGTCGGAGCGGGCACCGTTCTGAACGTCCGGATGGTGGAGGCCGCTGCGGACGCGGGGGCGGAATTTCTGCTGGCGCCGACGGTCTCGCAAAGCGTGATCGAAACAGCCCGGAAGCACGGAATGGCCACCATGCCGGGTGCGTATTCGCCGAATGAGATTTACAGCGCCTGGGAATTCGGCGCGGATCTGGTCAAGCTCTTCCCGATTCTCCCCGGCGGAGAACTGTATGTGAAAACGGTGATGGCACCGCTTGCGCATATTCCGTTTATCGTAACCGGCGGCGTGAATCCGTCGACCGTCCGCTCGATGCTGGCGACGGGTGCCGTTGCGCTGGGTGCGGGCACATCGCTTTTCCCGGCGGATCTGGTGGCCCGGAATGACTGGCCCGGCATCGCCAAACAGATCGGGCTTCACTTTAAGGAGATTCAGAACGATGGCCGATGATTGGAAAGGAAAACGGGCGCTGGTCACCGGATCGGCGCAGGGACTCGGGCGCGCCATTGCGGAAGTGTTGGCGGAGCAGGGGTGCCATGTGCTGATCAATTGCGCCCACTCTCCGGACAAGGCGGAAAAGGTCTGCCGCGATTTGCAGGAAAAAGGTCTTTCCGTGGAGAAGCTCATCTGCGACATCACAAATGAGCGGGAGGTGCGGGAAAAAGTCGGCGGCGCGAACCTTGACATTCTGGTCAACAACGCCCGTCAGGATCCGTACCGCCGACCGCCGGACATGCCTGACGGCGCCTGGTTCAACCATCTGCTGAATGTGAACCTGACCGGTGCCTACCTCTGTGCGCAGGCTGTCCGGGAGGGGATGATTCGGCGTCGCTGGGGACGCATTTTGAATGTTTCCAGCGTGCAGGCGCACATCGGCATGGAGGAGCGGCTGTTGCCGTATGCGGTTTCCAAAGCCGGCATGCATGCGCTGACCCGCTGTCTGGCACTGGAGCTTGGAAAGTACGGAATCACGGTCAACACGCTTGCGCCGGGGATGGTGGAAACGGAAAATATCCATTTGCGCCTGACCGACGAGGAAATCGAGCGAAAACTGGCCCGTTTTCCGTTTCCCCATATCGCAACCTCCCGGGAAATTGCCGAGGCTGCGGTTTCTGCCATCCGGTGCAGCGCCATGACGGGCGAAACCATCAATATCAACAGCGGCGTCTATTTCGCTCCGTAAGAAAAACCGGGAAAACCGGTGGAGAGAGAAAAAAGGGGTCACTTGACAAAGTAAATGCGACTAATTCAGGGTCAAATTGCGCCATAATGTCACATGGTCGCATTTAGTTGTTCCGAATTTGCATTTACTTGTT
>CASFKR010000032.1 GCA_949295265.1 uncultured Verrucomicrobiota bacterium
GCTGCCGGGTATCGTGGAGGATGCTGCCGCAATCGCCGCCGCGGAGACTCCGGTGCCCGGGGCGGCCGCCGAAGCGGAGCCGACGGAGCCGGAAAAGGACAAGGGATTTGTCAGCCGCATGACTGGCAAGGTTGCCGGTACCATGCTCTCGGAGGCGGAACTGGCGCGCCTCGAGCGGGCCGGGCTCGGCGCCCTCATTGCCGCCTGTGCGGTTCTGCTCCTGTTTATCATCATCAATTCCGCCGCCCAGTTCCTGAGCATGTACTATCTGCGCTGGGTCGGCGAGCGCGTGGTGATGGATTTGCGCGTGCGCATTTTCAACCATCTCCAGCGCCTGCAGATGGCGTTTTACAACTCCTCGCGCGGCGGCGACATGATTTCGCGCATGGTCGCCGATACACAGCTGCTCCAGACGACCGTTTCCAACGTCATTACCGACCTGGTGCGCGAGCCGCTCAAGTTTCTGATGGTGCTGGGCTTCATTCTCCTGCTGGAGTGGCGCCTCGCCCTCTTCTCCATTGTGCTGTTCCCGACGGTCATCGTGCCGATCATCCTGATCGGGCGGCGTTTGCGGCGCATCAGCCGCGAAGGGCAGAAGCGGCTGGCGGATCTGACGTCCGTCATGAAGGAGGCATTCGACGGCGTGGCCGTCGTCAAGGCGTTCGGTCAGGAGGAACGTGAGGAAGAGCGTTTCCGGAAACTCTGCTACGGTTTCTTCCGTCAGATGGTCCGTGCGACGAAGGCGAAGAGTCTCAGCGATCCGATTACGCACATCATCGGCGGCGTTGGCGGTGTGGGTGTTCTGCTCTATGCGATGGTCATGAAGATGCCCATCGAGGAGTGCGTCATTTTCGCCTGCGCCATCTGGGCGCTCTACGAGCCGATCAAGAAGCTCGGCCGCATTTCGATGGATATCCAGCAGAGTTCCGGCGCGGCGGACCGCGTTTTCGAGATTCTGGATGCGCCCGTCAAAATCGCCGATCAGGAGAATGCGCACCCCATCGCGGATCCGCTTCAGCAGTTCGAATTCCGCAATGTGGATTTCAGCTACGGCGAGAAGCAGGTCTTCCGCAAGATGAACCTCACCATCCGCGCGGGCGAGAGCCTGGCCGTTGTCGGTCCCTCCGGCGGCGGCAAGACGACCCTCGTTTCGCTGCTTCTGCGCTTTTTCGATCCGCAGGGCGGCGAACTCCTGCGCAATGGCGAAAATGTGCGGGGGCTCCTGATTGAATCGCTGCGCGCCCGCGTCGGGCTCGTGCTGCAGGATACCTTCCTCTTCAATGAGTCGATTGCCGACAATATCGCATACGGAAAAAAGGATGCCACGCGCGAGGAAATCATCGCGGCGGCAAAGGCCGCGCACGCGCATGCGTTCATCATGGCCAAGGAAAACGGCTACGACACCATTGTGGGGGAGCGCGGCTCTCAGCTTTCCGGCGGGCAGCGCCAGCGCATCGCCATCGCCCGCGCCCTCGTGCGGCGTCCCGAGATTCTCATCCTCGATGAGGCCACCTCCGCACTGGATACCGATTCCGAGCGCGCCGTGCAGGATGCCATCGATGAGCTGATGGGCAAGCTGACCATCATCGTCATTGCCCACCGCCTTTCGACCATTTCCAAGTGCGGGCATGTGGCGGTTCTCGCCAATGGGCACGTTGCCGAATACGGCACGCAGGAAGAGCTGCTCGCCAACCCGGCCGGGATTTATACGCACCTGCACCGGCTCCAGTTCGGGGAGGAAGAGGCTCCCGCCGCCGATGGCGACGGCACCCTCGCGGCAACACCCGCCCCGGCGGCGGTCTGATGTCCGCCCGTTTTTCCGCCGCACCGCGCACCCCTGTTTTCCTTTCACCCCGGTCGAGGTTTCGACCACGCGTCACACCCTGCATGGCACCTACGGAACAACTCCGGTCCCGCTCCGGGCTTGCCCATCCCCCTCAACAGGCGACTCACCCCCAACGCCCTCCGCTGCGCCGCCGTCGGCACCGCAGCCGTCGCTATCTCGCCGTCCGGCGCGCTATTCTCGCCATCCCGCAGATCTTTTTCTTTGCGCTGGGCATGCTGTTCATCCCCATGCTCACGCGGCGCGCGGAACGCCGGATTGCCCGCTTCATCGGCTGGCTGGTCTGGCGCCTGCGCCTCGAATACTGCCGCATTGCGCGCGACAATGTCGACATGATTTGCGGCAACATGCGTACGGATGCGCAGAAGGAGGCCTTTCTCAAGAAGGTGTTCGAGCATGCCGGGCTCGTCGTGATGGATTACTTCTGGTTTTCACGGCATGTCAAAAAGCGCGTGCTCACCTATTGCGAGGTGGGCGATGACATCAGCCGCCGCTGGGTGGAGGAGGATTTTCCGGGTGTTTTCTGCACCGCCCATTTCGGCAACTGGGAGCTGGGCGGTCATTTCATTTCCGAGCACGGGCGGCGCCTCTGGAGCGTTTTCAAACCCATGGGCTGCCGCGCCGTCTCCAAGGGGCTGCTTTCTTTCCGCGGACGGAGCGGTCAGCACGTCATCGAGCGTGAAGGCGCGATGATCGGCGTGCTTCGCGCCTTGCGCGCAAAGGATGTCGTCGCCATGGTGCTCGATCAGCATACGGAATTGCCCGACGGCGGCGTGTATGCCGCCTTTTTCGGGAAGCCCGCCACCTTTTCGCTTTCCGTCGGCACGCTTTCGCACCGTCTGCATGTGCCGATTCTCATCGCCGGGATGGTCTACCATCCGGACCGCGACCGCTACGTGATGACGACCATCCGCGAAATCACAGCAGAGGAGGCCGCCCGCATGACGCCCGAAGAGATCACGATGGCCATCCGCGACGGCTTTGAGACGATGATCCGCCGCCATCCCGACCAGTGGCTCTGGATGTACCGGCGCTGGAAACGCTACCGCCCCTGCGACAATCCCGCCGAATTTCCGGCGTATGCCCGGATCGATGCCTACGCGACCGCCGATACACCCTGTCTCCCCGGCGGCTCCTGCTTCCCGCCCAACCGCGCCGTCTAGCGGCGGGGCGGCAGGTGGCGCATTCTGCCGGGCGGCGTTAAACCGGGCGGGCGCAGCCGGCGGCCGACCCGGCCGCGCTACTGGCGGGCAGCCGGGAAGTCCAGGTAGAAGGAACTGCCCTTGCCGGGGGTCGATTCCACCGTGGCCCGGCCGTTGTGGACCTGGGCGATGTGCTTGACGACCGCCAGCCCCAGACCCGTGCCGCCCATTTCGCGGGAACGGCCTTTGTCCACACGGTAGAAGCGCTCGAAAACGCGCCCGACGCTCTCGGCGGGAATGCCCTGACCGAAGTCCGTGACCCGGATGACGATATGCCCGGCATCGTTCTTCGACGCGGCGATTTCGACCTGTTTCCGGGCATCGGTCAGCCCGTATTTGAGCGCATTGGAGAGGAGATTGGCCACGGCCTGTTCGATGAGTTCCGGGTTCATGACGGCCGTGAGCTCCGGCGGACACGTAACATCGATCTGTGCCCCGGCGCGTTCCGCCAGAATCCGGCATTCTTCCACGGCGCCGCGGATGACTTCGCCCACCGGGGCCTCGCGGAATTCGCGCACCATCGGCGCATCCGATTCGAGCGAGGCCAGCGCCAGCAGGTCGTTGACGATGTTGTCCATATGGCGGACCTGCCGCAGAATGATGCCGCCGAACTGGGGCGCACGCTCATGGGGACCCTTGGCGAGAATTTCGGAAAATCCTTCAATCGAGGTGATCGGCGTGCGCAGTTCGTGCGCCACGTTGGCGACGAAGTCGCGACGGACCGTCTCGAGGTGCCGGAGCTCGGTGACGTTTTCCAGCACGATGAGCAGGCCGTCCCGGATGCCGCCCGCCCCGTGGAGCGGAAGCACTTTCGCATCGAGCACGTAGTTGCCCGCATGGATGTCGCCGCGCCGCGTTTCGTTGGCGGAGAGGGTTTCGTAGCAGAGCGCCCGCAGTTCGAGGTTG
Source organism: uncultured Verrucomicrobiota bacterium (assembly GCA_949295265.1). Classification (GTDB taxonomy): domain Bacteria; phylum Verrucomicrobiota; class Kiritimatiellia; order RFP12; family UBA3636; genus JAEDLN01. The sequence goes on from CASFKR010000032.1 coordinate 3,952, forward strand.
ACCACTTCCTGCCCCACGACGGCATTGGCATCGCGGTTGAGGAGCTCAATCGCCACCGGGTTGCAGGAGGAGATGACGAAGTGTTCATTGGTGGTCATCAGGCCGATGGGCACGTTGTCGTGCACCATGGAAATGAAGTCGCGAGATTCCCGCAGCGCATCCATTTTTTCCGTAAGCTGATCGGCCATCTGGTTGATGTTGCGCGTGACGTCCGCCAGTTCGGGAATGGCGGAAACGGGGATGCGCTGCCCGGTGTTCCCCTGGGCGAAGGCGCGGACGCCGGTGATGATGGAGGCAAGCACCTTGACGCGCCGGTACGCAAACACGTAGCTGACGCCGAGGGAGAAGAGCAGCACGATGGCGACGACGAGGAACAGCGGGCGCTGCTGCTGCGCGGAGAAGGTTTCCAGCTGGTACGAAGGCGTGGCAAAACGCAGGATGACGGGCGATCCGTCGGGGAGGCGCAATGCGCGGGCGCAGTACAGCATGCGGCGCCCGAGGCTCATGGAGGTGCGCTCGGAAAAGCCGTGGGGATCCAGGTCACCGCCTTTTTCCAGCGCGGTCAACGCATGCTCGACCTCCGGGCGCGGTTCATAGCGGTTGCGGTGGCGCTCGTCCATGTGGTTGTCGGCCAGGATTTCCCCCTGCGCGTCGAGCACCGTCAGGCGCACGGGCTCCTCCTGCGGAACGGACGCCAGCAGCGTCGCGCACAGTGTCTCCAGCAGCGCATCCTGATCCTCTGCACCGGCGGCCTCGCCGTTTTCCCCGATGATGTGGCGGGAGAGGTTGTACGCGAAATCCATGCGCTGCGTCAGATCCTCATGCGAGGTGATGCGCATCATTTCCCGCCCTGCGTGCAGCGCGTACACCGTGAGGACGGCGGCGACAAAGGCGGTGACGAGAAGCTGGAACCCGAACGTGTGGGCGAAAATTTTCCAGGAACTGGGACGATTCATGCTGAACTTTCCGCAAAAAAGGGGGGGGTGGCAGGGGCGTGGCACGCTCTTCTTTCCGTCAATGCGCGCGCCAGCGATAGCCGAAACCGCGCACGGTTTCGATGGCTTCGGCGTACGGTCCGAGCTTGCGCCGGAGCCCGACGATCATGACGTCGACGGCGCGGTCCGTGACCGGATAGTCGGGACCGTGAATCTGGTTGACGATGGCACCGCGGGAGAAGACCATGCCCGGGCGCCGCATCAGCAGCTGCAGGCAGCGCAACTCGCCATGCGTGAGGTCGACCGGCTTGCCGGCGACCTTGAGCGAAACCTGGTCGACATCGAGCTCGACGGCCCCGCGGACAATGACGCTGCCGGGCTGCTCGGCCGCGTCGGCGCCGGCCACGCGCCGCAGCACCGCCCGCACCCGCGCAAGGAGTACATCCGCCGCAAAGGGCTTGGTGACGTAATCGTCGGCACCGACCTCGAGTCCCGCGACAATCTTGGATTCCTCGCTGCGGGCCGTGACCATGATGACGGGCAGCCGCTGCAGACGGCGGTCCGCCCGGATGCGGCGGCAGAACGAAAGCCCGTCTTCGCCCGGCAGCATCAGGTCGAGGAGCATCAGGTCGGGAAGCGTGCGCTCGAGCTTCGTGAGCGCCTCCTCCGCACTGCCGCACAGCACGGTCTGGTAGCCGTCTGCTTCGAGCAGGACCTTGAGGAGCTCGCGGATGTCGGCATCGTCTTCAACAATGAGGATGGATTCGTGTGCCATGACTCGGACGAAGGGTGCAAAGCGGTGAAATAGGGCAGGTTCGCGGCGGGTTATTCACCGTTGCCGTGCCGGACGATGCGTCCGTCGGCAAGATAGATGACATCCTCGGCGATGTTCGTCGCGTGATCGCCAATCCGCTCCAGGTCGCGGGAGATGGAGTGCAACAGGAAAAGCGGCGCAAAATCATCGGGAGACTGGCGCCGGTAGACGGCCTCCGCCTGTACAGATTCTATCAGATCGACGTTCATGCTGTCCAATTCCGCATCCTTGGCGATGAGGTTCATCGCCCGGGCGGTATCGAGCAGAATGAAGGAGGAAATCGACTCGCGGAGCATGTCGCGGGCCGCCGTGCCCATGCGGTCGATTGTGCCGACGAGCCCCGCCGGATTGCGCCCGGAAAGGCGGCGGACGCGGTCGGCGATATTGACGATGATGTCACCGACGCGCTCGAGGTCGTTGTTGATCTTGAGGACGGCGACGACGAGCCGCAAATCGCGCGCCACCGGCTGGTGCAGGGCGAGGATTTTCAGGCATTCCTCTTCGATGGCGACTTCCTCGGTGTCGATTTCGTGGTCCGAGGAGATAAGGTCGGCGAGCGTCTTTTCCTCCGGGTTGAGGAGTTGTCCGATGACGAGGGAGAGCCGTTCCTCGACGCGGCCGGCGAGTTTGTAGATCCGGTCCTTGAGGGCATCGGTTTCGCGGTTGAAGATGATATTCATGCGGGGAGCAGGGTAGGGCGTTGGTAAGCTTAGCCGAAGCGGCCGGTGATGTAATCTTCCGTGCGCTTTTCGACGGGGCGCGTGAAGAGCTGGTTGGTGGGGGCGTATTCGATGAGTTCGCCTTCGTAGAAAAAGGCCGTGTAGTCGGAGACGCGGGCGGCCTGCTGCATGTTGTGCGTCACAATGGCGATGGTGTACGTGCCGCGGAGCTGCACGATGAGCTCCTCGATGCGCGCGGTGGATTTGGGGTCGAGCGCCGAGGTGGGTTCGTCCATGAGCAACACCTCCGGTTCGACGGCCAGCGCGCGTGCGAGGCACAGGCGCTGCGCCTGCCCGCCGGAGAGGCCGAGCGCATTGGCGTCGAGGCGGTCTTTCACCTCTTCCCAGAGCGCGGCGCCGCGGAGCGACTTTTCCACGATTTCCGTCAGCGCGGCGCGGCTGCGTTCCCCGTGGAGGCGGGGTCCGTACGCCACATTTTCGAAAATCGTTTTCGGGAAGGGGTTGGGCTTCTGGAAAACCATGCCGATGCGGCGGCGCAGGAAGGCGGCGTCGATGTTCGGCGCGTAGACGTCGGTGCCGTCGAATTCGAGGCGGCCGCCGAAGTGGCAGACCGGGATGAGGTCGTTCATCCGGTTGATCGAGCGCAGAAACGTCGATTTGCCGCATCCGGAGGGACCGATGATGGCGGTCACCAGCCCGCGGCCGATGTCGAAGGATGCCTTTTTGACGGCTTCGTGGTTCCCGTAGAAGACGGAGAAGTCAATGGAGCGGATATGGACGGGTACGTCGGGAGGAAGTTGCGAAATCATGGCGGTGGTGGGCGCGATGGAAGCGCAAAAGTGCGGAACAGGGGAATCGGGGGGCTTATCCTTTGAGGCGCCGCGCGACGCGGGCGCGCAGAATGATGGCGGCGAGGTTGAAGAGCAGCACGAGCGCGACCAGCGTGAGCGCCATGCCGTACTGGACGTGCACGACTTCGTGGATCGACTGGTGCTCCGTGCACAGGTTGTACAGGTTCCAGGAGAGCGCCGGCGTCGCCTCCGTGAAGATGTCGCCGAGGCGGACGGCGCGCCCCACGCTGACCGCCGCCGTGAAGATGATCGGCGCCGTTTCGCCGGCGGCGCGTCCCATCGAAATGACGATGCCCGTGAGAATGCCGGGCATCGCCGCCGGGAGAATCACCGTGAGGACCGTGCGCCAGCGGCCCGCCCCCAGCGCGAGCGCCGCTTCCTTGTAGGTGTGCGGCACGGCGGCAATGGCTTCCTCCGAGGCGCGGATGACCAGCGGCAGCACCAGCAGCGCCAGCGTGAGCGCACCGGCGGCAACGCTCTTGCCGGGCGAGACGTGCATCGTGTTGATGAAGAACGCCAGTCCGAACAGGCCGAATACCACGGACGGGACGCCCGAGAGCGTGTTGACGCACGAGCGCAGCAGCGACGTCACCCACGTGCCGCCCGCATATTCCTGGAAGTAGACGGCCGCGATGATCCCGAACGGTATCGCCAGCAGCATCGCGCCGAGCATCAGGAAGATGGTGCCGCGCACTTCGGGGCCGATGCCGCCGAAAAAGTGCGCATCCATCGAGGCGTCCGTGAGAAATTGCGGGTAGAACGTCCAGCGCGGCAGCAGGAGCGATTCCGGATCCGTTTCCAGGAGGTCGAAGACCGGCTCCAGCGCCGTGCCCGCGAAGACGTCGCGCCGGGGCGAGCGCACCAGAACCGCTTCTTCGCCGGAGTAGTCCCACGTTTCCATGATGAGAATGCGCTCGAGCTGCTGTTGCGCCTGATCCCAGCGGGTTTTGCCGTAGCGGTCGCGCAACAGCGTGGGAATGGGTTCGTCGGGAAAGACGCCGAGCAGTCCGGAGACGAGTTCATGGAGCTTTTTGCCCTCCTTGCGGAGCGTGCGGCGCTGCGCGCCAGAGCGCGTGGAGAGTTCTGCCTCGAAATCCTGGAAGGCTTTGTAAATCGGGGCGCGAGCGGCGGAAACCTGCGCCCATTCCTGCGCGAGCCGGTCGGCATTGCCGCGCTCGAAGAGCTCCAGCTGCACACGCCGGTCTTCGATGGTGCCGCGGTAGACGTAGGCGCCCACGCCATACCGCAGGATCGGGATGACCAGCAGGAGCAGGAAGAAGGTCATGACGGCAATGGAGATGCCGCCGCCGATGGAGAAGAGCCGGTCGCGGCGCCGACGCCCGCGCAGAACCTTTTCCGCGGCGGAGACGGCTTCTTCGTTGGCATGCACGTCCTGCCGGGGCGGCAGTGCACGGGTTTCGGGTAAGGTGGTTGTGCTTTTCATGTCGAAAATGTGGCAGCGGCGTGTCACCGGCCCTGCATCCGGCGTTTCTGGCGGGCGACGACGCGCTCACCGGCCAGGGAGCACACAAAGGAGAAGAGCAGCAGGCACAGCCCCATGGCGAAGAGCACCGAGTAGTGCGCGGAGCCGGTCGTCTGATCCGCTTCACCCATGTCGCCGGCTATCGTGGCGGTGAGCGTCCGGATGGGCTGCAACAGGTTGAACCAGGGCTCCGGGATGCGGGCCGAGTTGCCCGAAGCCATCCACACGACCATCGTTTCGCCGATGGCGCGCATGATGCCCAGAAGCACGGCGGAGAAAATGCCGGAGGCTGCGGCGGGGACGACGACTTTGCAGAGCGTTTCGGCGCGCGTCGCGCCCAGCGCGTAGCTGCCTTCGCGCAGTTCGCGACCCACCGCCTGGAGCGCGTCTTCGGAGACGGAGACGATCGTCGGCAGCGCCATCACGCCCAGCACGATGGAGGCGGTCAGCGCGTTCGTACCGGAGTCCAGCCCCAGCCAGCGCCAATGCTCGCCGAGCTGCTGCAGCCACGGGGCGATAATCGTGAGCGCGAAAAAGCCAAAGACGACCGACGGCACGGCCGCCAGCATTTCAATGATCGGTTTCACCACCTGCCGGACGCGGAACGAAAGCATGTCGCTCAGGCAGATGGCCGCCAGAATCCCGATGGGAACGGAGAAGAGAATCGCGGCGGCCGTCACCAGCAGGGAGCCGAGGAAGATGGCGGCGGCACCGAATTCCGGCGGGTTGTGCGACGGATACCAGGCGTTTTTGAAGAAGAAGTCCACAACCCCGTGATCCCGGAAAAAGGGAATCGATTCGCGGGCAATGAAGAAGATGATACCGAGCACGGCCAGCGCCGCGACGGATGTAATCATCAGCAGCACGCTGCGGCCAAGGCGCTCTGCCAGGCGGCGGCGAAAAACTTGGGCGGCGGTAAGCTCGAGGGCGTTTGGCATGGAGAAAGGCGGGCCTCAAGGGGGACCGGTGAAATCGTTGAAGAGCGGTGCCGGTGGAGCCGGAACGGAATCCGGAAAGGGGCGGGAAGGGCTCCGGAACGGATGCCCTTCCCGGGAATTTCTGCGAAGGACGCACGGGCACCAAAGATGCGTTCCTTCGCCGGGCGGCGGCGTTATTCGCCGTCGAAGACCGGCACGAAGCCGACTTCTTCCGTCATTTCGCGACCTTCCTTCGAGTGGATCAGACCCAGGAACATCGCGGCCGCAGAACCTTTCTCCGGTTCACCGTTGGTGACCATGAAGAGCTTGCGGGCAATCGGATAGGTGCCGTCGAGCACCGTTTCCGGGGAGGATTCAACGCCGTTGACGGCGAGCGTCTTGACCGCGTCCGTCACATAGCCGAGCCCGATGTAGCCGATGGCGCCGGGGGTCGACTGGATGCGCTGGAGCACCGCGCCGTTGGAGCCGGCCGTTTCCGCGTTGGAGGAGACCTTCACGCCCTTGCCGAGCACCAGCTCGCCGAAGCACTCGAAGGTGCCGGAGTTGGAGTCGCGCGAGAGGATGACGATCTTGCGGTCGAAGCCGCCCAGCTCTTTCCAGTTCGTGATCTTGCCCGTGTAGACGTCGCGGAGCTGCTCGACGGTCAGCCCGGTGATCTTGTTGGAGGGGTGCACGACGACCGTCAGCGCATCGTGTCCGCAGACATGCACGACGGGCTTGACGCCCTTTTCGTCCATGGCGGCTTTTTCGCCGCTCTTCAGGTCGCGGGAGAGCGTTGCGATGTCGCAGGTGCCGTTGAGCAGCGACTTGGCGCCGTTGCCGGAACCCGACTCGGAAACGGTGATGTTGAAGCGGGCATCCTGACGGGTGAGGTATTCCGCGAAGGCCTTGGCGATCGGACCGACGGTGGTCGAACCGTCGATGGCGAGGCGGAGGTCGGCGGCGGGAGCCAGTGCGGCAAGCCCGCCAAGCAGCAGAGAGGCCGAAACGGCCAGAGCGTTCTTTTTCATGTGTTGTGTTTTTCCTTGTGGTGGAACGCCGCAAAGTATCTCTGCCTTTTGTTAGAAGTGTTTCGGGGAATTGTTAGTTTTTTGTTACGACTGCAAAAACCGCTCCAGAAGCGGCATTTTGCGGAATCCACACATGCGGTGCGGGTTGACGCTTTCGGTGCCGCCAAAAACGAAACGCCCGGAAACCGCGTGGGTTTCCGGGCGCTGAGCAGCGGGGAAAACGGGCAGTTTTCGCCGATTACCATTTCATGGCGGCTTCAACCATGGCGGGGTCTTCGACGCGGCCGATCATAGGCGTTGCTGTGTCCATTTTTGCCAGCAATTCCATTTCTTCCGGCGTCAGTTCAAAATCGAACACATCCATGTTTTCCCGGATCCGGTCTTCATGAACGGATTTGGGAATGACAATCACGCCGCTCTGCATGAGAAAACGCAGCGCAATCTGCGCAGCTGTTTTTCCATGCGCTTTTGCGATTCCAACCGCTGCCGGGTGCAGAAACATGTCGTTTTTCCGGCCCTGACCCAATGGGGCGTAGGCCATGTGCCGGACCTGTTTTTTTTCTCCAGCCATTCATGTTCCGTGCGCCGCTGGCACAGCAAGTGGGTTTCAATTTGATTGACAGCCGGCGGAATCCGGTTGAACTCTATCAGGTCTATCAGGCGGGACGGATCGAAGTTCGATACGCCGATTGCCCGGATTTTTCCTTCCTGACAGAGTTTTTCCAGTTCCCGCCATGCGGCGTAGTAATGGCCGAACGGCCAGTGCAGCAGCACCAGATCCAGATAGCCGGTATTCAGCTTTTTCAGGGAAGCCTCCACGACGGCGCGCGTGTTCTCGTAGGAACGGAAGTTCACTTTTGTGACGAGAAACAGCTCTTCGCGGGGAATGCCGCTTCCGGGGCGGCGTCGGCGGGCAGGTGCGGCGAACCGGCTACTCGGCTTCGTAGAAGGCGAGTTCGGAGGCGGCCTGTTCCCAGAGCTGGTTGACGGTGGCAAGCTCCGTTTCGATTTCGCTAAGGCGGCGGTTCACCGCTTCAAAATCCGGCTTTGCCTCAGGATCCGAGAGCTGGGCGACGAGTTCTTTCTGCTCGGCTTCGAGGGCTTCGATGCGCTCCTCGGAGGCGGCGACGCGGCGGCGCAGCGAGCGCAGAAGCGGGAGCAGACGCTCGCGCTCGGCGGCGCGGGCTTTGCGCTGCTCTTTGCGGGAACCGGGCTTGGGTTCCGGCTGTTTCGGCGCAGGGCCGGCGTCTTCTTCCGCGGCCGCTTCGCGCTGCAGCCGGGCGCGGTAATCATCGTACGTGCCGAGGAATTTGCGGACGCCCGTTTCGGTGACTTCGATGATGTTGGCTGCGGTCTTCCGCACAAATTCGATGTCGTGCGACACCACAACGACGGCGCCTTCGTACGCGAGAATGGCATCTTCGAGCGCCTGGCGTCCGTTCATGTCCAGGTGCGTGGTCGGTTCGTCCAGCACCAGAAAGTTGGGTTTGCGGGCATGAATGCGCGCAAAGGCGAGGCGGATGCGTTCGCCGCCGGAGAGGACACCCGCGAGCTTGAAGGCTTCATCGCCGCTGAAACCGAACGCGCCCAGGAGCGTGCGGGCCTGCGCCTCCGTCATGTTTTCATCTTCCCGGCGCACCACATTGATGAGCGAGCGGTCCGGCGGAATCGTTTCCGCAAATTCCTGCGAGAGGTAGCCGGGTACGACTTTGTGGCCGAGAATGACTTCGCCTTCGGTGGGCGAACGCGCCGCGGCCAGCAGACGCGAGAGCGTTGATTTGCCCAGGCCGTTGTAGCCGACGATGGCGACGTGCTCGCCGTTCATGACGTCGAACGAGACGTTCCGGAAGATGAAACGGCTGCCGTCGTAACTGAACCCCGCGTCGCGGACGGAAAGCACCGTGACGCCGCAATGGTGGTACGCGGGGAGCCGCAACTTGCCCGCCGTGGAGGCCTGGCGCGGCACCACGATGGGCTCGAGTTTTTCGAGTGCTTTGACGCGCGACTGCACGACCGACGCCTTGCTGGCTTTCGAGCGGAACGTGTCGATGAAGCGCTCCATCTGTTCGCGGATGCGGTCCTGATTGCGCTTGGCGGCGAGGAGCGTCTCGTAGCGCTGCCGGCGTTCGTGCAGGTAATAATCAAGTCCGCCCGGGTAGCGGGTCGCCGTTTCGCCGTCGATTTCGATAGTGACGGTCGTGAGCGTCCGGAGCAGATAGCGGTCGTGGGAAATGAGCAGCAGGGTGCCGCGGTATTCGCGCAGGAAGGATTGCATCCACTCGACGGCGGGCAGGTCCAGGTAGTTGGACGGCTCGTCGAGCATCAGCAGGTCGGGCTGTGCGATGAGGGTGCGGACGAGCTCGGCGCGCATTTTCCAGCCGCCGGAAAACTCGGCGAAGGGGCGCCCGAATTCGTCCGGATGGAAGCCGAGGCCGCAGAGGGCTTTTTTGACGCGCGCCTCCAGGTCGTACCCGCCGCGCTGTTCGTAGAGGGATTGCAGCTCGCCGATGCGGTTGAGCGCGCGCGTCCGTTCCGCGGAGCCGGCGGGCAGGGAAGGGATGCGCGCCTCGAGCGTCTGGATTTCCTCTTCGAAGGCTTTGAGGTCTTCGCTGGCCCGGAGGGTGTAGCTCAGCAGGGTGTCTGCTTCCGTCCAATGGCTGAGCTGCTGGTGCAGATAGCCTATGGACGGTTTGTCGCCTTCAAAAACGATTTCGCCGCCGTCGGGCGAGAGTTCGCCGGAGAGCAGATTGAAAAAGGTGGATTTGCCGGCGCCGTTGGGACCGACAATGCCGATGCGCTCCTGCGGATTGATCCGGAGCGAGACATTCCGCAACACCTGCTGGGTGCCGAAATGCAGACTGACGTTCTGGAACGAAATCATGCGCGAGGCGCGGGCGGGGCGTCCCCGCCATCCGCGGGAGACCACACCCGGCTCTGCTGTTGCGGACGATACCGCTGATCCCGCATTTTGCGGGCGATGGCATCGAGAATGCCATTGACGAAACGGCCCGATTCGTTGGAGCCGAAATATTTGGCGAGATCGACGGCTTCGTTGATGACGACGGCGGACGGCGGCTTTTCGAACTCCGTATTTTCGTCCTTCTCGAACGCGAGTTCGTAGGCGCCGAGGCGCAAAACGGCGCGCTCGACGGCGCCGATGCGCGTCAGCCGCCAGTTGCGCAGCCGGTCGCTGATGCACCGGTCGATTTCATCGCGGTGCCGTAGCACGCCGAGCACGAGGCTCTGCGAAAAGCGGCGCGTTTTGTCGTCGGGAATTTCCTCCGGCGGAATTTCGGCGCGCCCGCCGAGCCGCAGCGGCGTGAAGGCGCGCTCCCCGTCGTCGCCAACCTCGACCGTGTCCGCACCGTCGGCCGTGGTGTGGACCGATGCCAGGGCTTCGCGGGAAAGCGAGCCGTTCCAGAATTCGGCGAAGAAGCGCTCCGGCTCCTTTCCGGCTTCCGGATTGGCATCCAGCTGGAAAATCATTTGAACGGCCCATTCACGGGCTTGCCGACGCGTAGACATAGGGCGAAGATGAAAACGAACGGGAATCGGGTTCCCCCGGTCAAACGGGAAAGGGCGCAGACGTCAGATGGACTCGGCGATCGAAGCCATTTCAATGGCGGCGGAGGCTGCGTCCCAGCCTTTGTTGCCCATCTTGGTGCCTGCCCGCTCAATGGCCTGCTCGAGGTTGTTGGCGGTGACCAGACCGCCGGTGACCGGCGTGTTGTACTGGAGCGATAGCTGCGTCAGCGAACGCGCGACCTGCTGCTCGATGAGCTCGGCATGCGGCGTGGCGCCTTGAATGACGCACCCCAGTGCCATCACGGCGTCGAACTTCTTGCTCTGCAACAGACGCTGAATGGCGAACGGAAGTTCCGAAGCGCCCGGCACCCGCACAAAGACGATGTCCTCCGGTGCCGCACCATGCCGCAACAGGCAATCTTCGGCCCCCTGCAGGAGCTGTTCGGTAAAAAAGCTGTTGAAACGGCTGATCGCAATGCCGAATTTCTTGTTTTTTGCGGACAGATTGCCAATGATTTCTTTCATCAAAACCTCCGGGGAATGGAAGGAAAATTCCAGCAAAAAAGCCCCGGAAAAGCAAGCAAAAAACGTTGTCCGCCGGTTTCGGTTGACGGCGGGCGGGATGCGTTCGTAGAATCCTGCTTCATGAATGCTCCTTTGCTGGTCAAGCGGCTGCGGCCGGATGCGGTCCTGCCCGCTTATGCGCACCCGGATGATTCCGGGATGGATTTGTGTGCGGTGGAATCGTGCGTGCTGGCACCCGGTCAGCGCGCCAGAATCCCCACCGGTCTGGCGTTTGCCCTGCCGCCCTGCACGGAACTGCAGCTGCGCCCGCGCAGCGGGCTGGCGCTCCGGCACGGGCTTTCCATGGTCAATACCCCGGCAACCATCGATGAGGGATATCGCGGCGAGGTGTGCGTGATTCTCATCAATCTGGGGCAGGAGCCTTTTACGGTGGAAAAAGGCATGCGCATCGCGCAGGCTGTGGTCTGCCCCGTGTTGCGTCCTGTCATTCAGGAAACGGATACCCTGAGCGAAACCGCCCGCGGCGCCGGCGGCTTCGGCTCGACGGGCGTTGCGGCGCTGAACACCGGTTCCGCGGAGGGATAAACGATGGAACGGTTGACGGTACAGATTCTGATGGTCGCCGGGCTGATTCTCGCCGTGATGATTCACGAGGTCGCGCACGGCTGGGTCGCTCTGCTCTGCGGCGACCCCACGGCGCGAAATCAGGGACGCCTGACGCTCAATCCGGCTCCGCATGTGGACCCGATGGGCAGCATCATCATTCCCGCCGTGCTGGCGCTCACCGGCTCCGGGCTCGTCTTCGGCTGGGCCAAACCCGTGCCCGTGAATCTGCGCCGCTGCCGGAATCCGGAACAGGCGCTCTGGATGGTTTCGCTGGCGGGGCCGCTCTCTAATCTGGTGCAGGCGCTCATCGCCACAGGGTTGCTGTGGCTCCTCATTGATCTCTCCGGGCGTGGCGTTCCGGTGGGTCATTTCAGCGTCTTTCTCTATCTGTACATCCAGACGAACATCGTGCTGATGACGTTCAATCTCATCCCGATTCCGCCGCTGGACGGTTCGCGGATTCTGCTTTCGGTGCTGCCGGACCGCGGGCGCATGGTTCTGCTGTCCATGGAGCGCTACAGCCTGCTGATTCTGGCGATTCTGCTCATGTCGCGTGTCGTGTCGCCGTTTATCGGCGCCGTGCTCAACGGTTATATGCGCCTCGTGGGGCTCGGCTGATTCGTTCCGCCTGCCATGGATTCGCCCGGGACCCTCGAAGAAATGCTCGCCAAAGGGCGCGTCCCCTACGGGCTGCGGCAGTGTCGCATTTTTGCGCGCCCCGGGGATTTCATGGAGACCTCCCCGTTCGGCGCCCGGCACCATCCCGTGACGGGGGAGACCGTTTTTCATGCGGGCGTCGACGGTGCGGTCTGGACCGGTTCCGCGCTCGGCGAGAGCGAGATTGTCGCACCGCTCCCGGGGACCGTTGTCGCCGCGGAGGATGGCATTCCCGGGTTCAGCCGGGAGCATCCGCGCGGCAACTGGGTGGAGCTCGCGCACGGGGACGGCGTTCACACCCGCTACCTCCATCTGGAAAACGGCACGGTCCGGGTGCGCCCCGGGGATGCCGTTGCTACGGGCACTCCGCTCGGATTTATGGGAAAAACGGGGTTGGCAACCGGAGAACACATCCATTTTGAGCTGCTCATCGACGGTCAGCCCGTCAATCCCGCCCCCTTCCTCAAGGGTGCCGCCCCCCGCTGAGTCCGCGCTCTGCGGAGGGAATATCCGTTCACTCGAGGGAAAGCAAAACGGCTTCCGCGCGGGCGCGCGAAAGCCGCTTGCGGGGGCAAGCAAATCCGGGCTTACGAGCCGGGGTGAACGGGCTTGGAACCCGCCGCGCACAGCGGGCAGGCATCCGGCTCGTAGGTGACCGGCGACATCTGCAGCACCGAGTAGTGCGGAATGTCGCCAAACCGGACCGTTCCGGCACTGCGGTCGACAATCGTCGCCACGGCCAGCACGACGCCGCCGGCCGCCTGCACCAGATCGATGGTTTCCTGGACGCGGCCGCCCTTCGTGACGACGTCCTCCGCGACGATGCAGAGCTCGCCCGGTTCAATCGTGAAGCGGCGCATCACCAGCGCGCCGTCCTGCTTTTCGGCGAAAATGCACTTCTTGTCGAGGGCGCGCGCCACTTCGTGACCCACGAGAATGCCGCCGAGCGCCGGGGAGACAACCGTCGTCGCCTTCGCAACGATGTCCGCCGGAATTTTGGCGGCGAGCTCTTCGCAGATGCGCCCCGCTTCCCGCGGATAGCGCAGCAGGTTGGCGCACTGGAAGTACTCCGGGCTGTGGAGCTTGGAGCGCAGTTCGAAATGACCGTGCAGGAGCGCTCCCGTCGAGCGCAGGATGGAAAGGACTTCGTCTTGAGTCATGGCAGGCGATGGAAAAAAGCGGAAAGGAAAATACGCAGATGCGATGCGCACGATTCTACCGGAACCGTGCATCCCCCGCAAATTGCCGATGTTGCCGCAGCGGTCGGGCCGGGCTACCAGCGGAGGACGAGGCGGTCGAAGGGCGCGAGCTCGGTGCGGATGATCCCGCCGTAGGCGGAAACGGGTTTGCCCGTGAAGAAGTCCGCGACCTGGGACGCGTTGGCGAGCTCGCGCAGGCGGATTGCCGCTTTCTGCGTTTCGCCGGTGGTGTTGAAGAGGATGGCAATCCGCTTGCCGGGAGCATTGTTCGCGCAAACAATGCCATGGACCGGCCCCTCCTCAAAGGTGCGCCGGTTCGGGGTGACGAGGAAGGGCAGCAGTTGCCGGAGCTCCGTGAGGGTGTCTTTGAACAGCCGCTGACTTTCTTCGTACTGGTTGAGCCCGACGCCGATGGGACCGCCCCCGACCTGCTTCCAGCAATACCAGAAGATGCCGCGGATATCGTGCACAATCGCCATGTAGGCACTCGGTTTGCTCCAGGCGCCGGAATTCGGCGAGAGAGCACCGGGCACCAGAATGAGGGCTTTGTGTCCGTCGGAGGCCGCCCGGGCGGTTTTGATGAAGTGCTCGACGTTTTTGAGGTAGTTGGCGAGCGAGCTTCCGCCGGGGTTGAAGCCGAGGACGTCGCAGGCGGTCACATGGATGGGGAAGAGGTCGTCGCGGCACGAGTTGATGAAGGAGGGGTGGTTCCGGTCCACATGCCAGAATTCCGTGTTGTTGCGGATGGAGGAAGTTGCGCCTTCATCGGGCTCGTCCCCGGCATACCACATGAGCAGGGCGGGGTGTTTGCTGTATTTTTCGCGGATGTCCGGGAGGTTGCCGTGGTGGGATTCGTAGAGGCACATGAAGCCGTTGTCGAGCGCCCGGGTCATGGCCGAGCCGGTTCCGTCGTCCTGCCATTTCCAGAACTGGCAGGCATTGAAGCCGAGTTCCGCCATCTTTTCAAACTCGTTGTCCATGTGGTAAATGCCGAGCGGGAAGTACGGCTTGCCGGAGACGAGGAAGGTGCCGTCGTCATCGATGATGACCTGCGCGGGTTCCGGGGCGACAATCTCGAATTCGGTCTGTGCGCGGGCGGTAAAGCCGGTTGCCGGGGCGGTGAGGATGGCGCGCAGCGTGTATGTGCCGGGCGGGAGGTCGGCGGGTAGCGCAATCGGCGCCCACATCCGGTCCACCGGGGTCGACGGGGTGCGGACCCGGGAGCGGAGAAGCTGCCGGTTTTCCGCATCGAAGACGGCGAAATTGACGGTGGCGTTGGTCAGCCGTTCGCGGGCGGGTGCGAAGCGCAGGAGAAAATCGACGGTCTTTTCGCGGCGGGCGGTCGAGAGGATGCCGCGGTACTGGTTGGGGAAGAGCTCGAAAACCGGCGGAAAGAAGACGGCTTGCGTGAGCAGGGGAATCGTTTTTTGGTTGACGGAGAGAAAGATTTCCACCGTGCAGTTGCCGCGGGCTTCTATCATGGTGGAAAGGCTGCATTCTTTGCCTTTGAAACTGCCGATGGCATTCCAGACCTTTTTGCTTTCATCCGTGACGCGCAGCGCCACGCGCGACAGGGGCGGCGGCTCCGTTTTGGTGGAGAGGTAGAACGTGACGGGGCCGGGCTTGAGCGGCGAGAGCGAAACCTTGTCGATATCAAGACCGGAACTCAGGATGGTCTGGTAGCATTCGATGTTTTTGAGCGGCTCGATGAGGTTCCACCGCCTGTTGGTCATGATGATGAAGCCTTTGCCGACATGCTGCAGGAGAACGATGGGAAAGCCCTCGGAGCAGCGGGTGATGACCTCCCACGGGGAATCCTCCGGCAGATGTTGGAAGTGTCCCCACGTATTCGGTTCGCTGAACGGGTAGGGGAATGAGCGCAGCGGGTGCAAGGCGATGTTGTTGGTCGCAAAGCCCGCCGCATGCCATTGCGAGGAATTGCAGTTGCCCATGCCGACCCGCCCGAATTCGGGCCCGATGGATTCCACCCAGGCGCGGACGTTGGCGTACGACGCATCGGTCATGACAATCGCGCCGCCGTTTTCCATGAAGCGGCGGAAGGCGCTCATGTCATACTGATTCGTATCGATGAAGTTTTCTCCGATGCCCTGGAAAAGGGGCGGGGCGATGACCAGGTCGAACTCGTCCAGCCGGTCGATGAGGCGCTGGAAGTTTTCGAAACCGAGGAACTTCTCCGTTTCCCAGCCGAGTTCTTTGGCGGCGGGGTCGAATTCATTCTGCGACGGGTGGTTGACCGTGAGAATGGCGACCTTGAACGCCTGCGCGGGGAAGAGCGGCAGGAGCAGGAGCGCAGTCAGCAGCGCGAGAGAAAGACGGGTCCGTAACATAAACATGGGAAACTCCTCAATCGGATGGCGCGATGGCGGCGGCGAATCTTCCGCAATGGCGGAGCCGCAACCGGGCATGTGCAACGGTTGCCGCCAGTATAGTCTTTTTCCGTGCGGGAAAGAAACCGGTTTTTCTTCCGGGCGTTCCGGGTGGCGAAATGGCGCGTCCGGCAAAAAGAAACGTGCCATCCCGGGGGACGGAATGGCACGGAGGAAGGGATGGCGGGGAGAACTCAGCCCTTGATGCGGTTGTCGATGACGCGGCGGATTTTGCCTTCGCTGCGCGGCAGCGTGTGCGGCTCGCAGAGCGTGATGGTGGCCGTGAGACCCGTGATGGACTTGACGGCGGCGCCAATGCGCTTGCGGAGCCCTTCGAGATGCTTGATGTCGTCGGAGAAGTTCTCGGGCGTGACCTCGACCTTGATTTCGAGCGTGTCGAGCGCGCCGGTGGGCGTGATGACAATCTGGTAGTGCGGCATGACCTCGGGAATGGAGAGAAGACCGCTTTCCACCTGCGAGGGGAAGAGGTTGACGCCGTGGACGATGATCATGTCGTCGGAGCGGGCGTTGATGCGCTGAATGGTGCGGATGGTGCGTCCGCAGGGGCAGGGCTCCGGATTGATGCGCGTGAGGTCGCGCGTGCGGTAGCGGATCATCGGGCACCCGGTGCGCGTGAGCGTCGTGAAGACGAGTTCGCCGTATTCACCGTCGGGCAGCGGCTCGAGCGTTTCGGGGTCGATGATCTCCGGATAGAAGTGATCCTCGAAAATGTGCAGCCCGGTGCGGTAATCGCAGTCGCCGCCGACGCCGGGACCGGAAATTTCCGTGAGCCCGTAGATGTCGTGGGCGCGCATACCCGTGTACTCTTCAATCTTGGCGCGCATCTCCTCGGTCCAGGGCTCCGCACCGAAGAAACCGTGCTTGAGCTTCATTTCCTTGCGGAAGTCGATGCCTTTCTTGTGCCCTTCATCGATGATGTGCAGGAAGTACGAAGGCGTGCAGGCGACCGTGGTGACGCCCAAATCGTGCATGAGCATGATCTGGCGGTCGGTGTTGCCGCCGGAAATGGGCAGGACGGAGCACCCGATGCCTTCGGCACCGTAGTGGAGACCCAGACCGCCGGTGAAAAGTCCGTAGCCGTAGGCGACCTGGACGATGTCGTTGGCCGTGACGCCGCCCATCGCAAGGCACCGCATCGCGCCCTGCTGCCACACCTTGATGTCATTCCAGGTGTTGGGGATGACGATCGGCTTGCCGGTGGTGCCGGAGGAGCAGTGGAACCGGACGATTTCCTCGTTGGGTGCCGCCTGGAGGCCGAGCGGATACTCATCGCGCAGATCGGTCTTCTTGGAGAAGGGGAGCAGACGGATGTCTTTGAGCGTCTTGATATGCTCGGGACGCACTCCCAATTCATCGCAACGCTTGCGGAACAGGCGCTGGCGCTCGTAGGCGTAGTTGACGATGTATTGGAGCCGATGCAGCTGAATGGCGCGAAGCTCCTCGACGGGCATGAAGTCGAGTGCAGAGACGGGATGGACGGGGATGGAGTTGTCCGTGACGAAGGTGTTGCTCATGAGAGGGACAAAACAGAATTCATATTCAAGCGTGCCCAGCATAACAAGTCCCCCTTTCTGTGGCAAGCGCATCCCGCGCTTTCGTCCCATTCAAGGCCTCCGCCCGCGCCGGTACCTTCTGCGCGAGCGCGGGCAAGGCAAGGCTTATCCCGGTTTTTGGGGATCATTGATCCAGATTTCTTGAAAGATGGCTCCTGTAGCCTCTTTTCAGGACTAGATACTCGTGAATAGTCCGCCCATACTTTTTCACCCGAAAGTTCAGTAAAATAACTTTGCCGTTGCTCCAATGGTTGCGCTGGCTTCGCCCCAGGCGGCCGTGCCGCCTTCTAAAAAGTCCTTATTTGACACCATGGTCGGAACGTTAGTGGAGACTTCAGAAGGGGGCTACTCCGTGTGGCTCAAATAATAATCCTGCGCTGGCTTCGCTTTACTCATCCTACGCACTTCCGTTCGACCCCTTCAGGGTCGGAATATAAGGTATGCTCTACCTCGGGATTCGCTAACGCTCATCCCGAGGGGCACGGTTGTGCCATTTAAAGATCGAGTAGGAGGTGGGCGATTAGTTCACCCACCGTCCTCTCACACCACCGTGCGTACCGTCCGGTACACGGCGGTTTCTCAACA
>CASFKR010000033.1 GCA_949295265.1 uncultured Verrucomicrobiota bacterium
CGCCAGCGCGGGCGCCCAGCGCGCATCGCCGCCCGTGCCCGTGCCGAGCGCACCGGGCCGCTGCACGCTGTGCGTGGCATCGAAAATGACCGGGTAGCCCAGCTCGCGCAAAATCATCAGATTGCGGAAATCCGCCACGAGATTGTGGTAGCCGAAACTTTCGCCCCGCTCCGTCAGCAGGATGCGGCGGTTGCCTGTGCTTTCAATCTTCCGGACCACCTGGCGCATGTCCTCGGCGGCCATGCTCTGCATCTTCTTGACGTTGACGACGGCACCCGTTTCGCCCGCCGCCACCACGAGGTCGGTCTGGCGGCACAGAAAAGCGGGAATCTGGACAATGTCGGCGACTTTGGCGACAGGCGCGGCCTGCCACGCCTCGTGGATATCCGTGACGATGGGGCACCCGAAGCGCTCACGCACTTCGGCGAGGATTTCCAGCCCCTGCTCGAGACCCGGCCCCCGATACGCATCCATGGAAGAGCGGTTCGCCTTGTCGAACGAAGCCTTGAACACGAGCGGAATGCCGAGCCGGTCCGCCAGCGCGGTCAGCTTCTTCGCCATTCCAAGGCAGTGCTCGCGGCTCTCGATGACGCACGGACCCGCCATGAGCGCGAGCGGCTGTTTCGCGCCGAAAGCGACGCTCATATCGCCGCGCGTGCGCACGGCATGCGCCGGCGCGGATGTTGCAGCCTTCTTCGTCATGTCGCCTCCGTTCCGGCTGTGACGCCGCGCTCGCGGAGAATCGCTTCGATGACGGCGACGTCCTCCGGGCGGTCGACGCCGATGCCCACATCGTTGGTGCGCACCACACCGATGCGCGCACCCATCCAGAGGGCGCGCAGCTGCTCGAGGCCCTCGCACTTCTCGAGGGCGCAGGGCGGCTCCTTGACCATGCGCGCGAGGAAATCGCCGCGATAGCCGTAGATGCCGATGTGGCGCTGATAAAGTCCGCCCGAAAAATCCGGCTCTCCATCGCGGCGGCACGGAATCGGAAAGCGGGAGAAATAGAGTGCGCGGTCGAAGCGGTCGAGCGTCACCTGCACGATGGTGCGGGCTTCGAGTTCCCCGCGCGTGCGGATGGGCGCGCACGCAGTCGCCATTTCACAACTCGAATCGGTGCGCAGCTTTTCCGCAACGGCATCAATGAGTGCCGGATCGATGAGCGGCTCATCGCCCTGGATGTTGATGACAAGATCTTCGGGCGCGGCTTGCGCGGCCATGGCGACGCGATCGGTGCCGGAAGGCAGATCGGCGGGGGTCATCACGGCGCGCACGCCGGTGCCGCGCACCGCCTCTGCGATGCGCGCGTCATCGGTGGCGACGAGCACTTCATCGAGCAATTTCGCCCGCTGACACGCCTCTGCCACCCAGCAGACGAGCGGCTTGCCTGCAATGGGAGCCAGGCTCTTGCCCGGGAAGCGGGTCGATCCCCAACGGGATGGAATGACGCCAATGATTCGCATGTCAAAAAATCCTCATTCTTGCGCGGAAGCCGCTTCAGACGCCTCGGGTGCGGGCGCGGGCGTTCCAGCTGCGGGCGCGGGGGCTTCAGGTGCGGGCGCTGGGGCTTCAGGTGCGGGCGCGGGGACCTCAAGCGCGGGACCCTCAGCTGCGGGCGCGGGGACCTCAAGCGCGGGACCCTCAGCTGCGGGCGCGGAGGCTGCGGACGCGCTTTCCGGGGCAGCAAGCGAAATAGCCCGCCCATCCGCCTCAATCCACACATCCGCCACGAGCGAAGGCGACTTGGAATCGGTGTGCGATACGCCGTCCTTCGTCACCGTCACCCCGTGGAGCGAAAGCTCATCGAGCATCGCACCGGGACGCGATTCAATCCGGAGCGGTTTACGCGTCCAGTTCAGCCCGAAAAAGACGCAGGAACGGTCCCGCCCCACCACGGAGACACTCGCCTGCTCCAGCGAGAAGCAGAGTTCTCCGAGCATGAGCGAAGCCGAATGGAAAAACGGCAGAGCCGTTTCGCGGGAAATCTCCGTTTCCGGGACAAATGCCGGTTCCCAGACCCCGTTCCCGGCTTGTCGCAACGTGATTTCCGCGCGCTGCGCCCAGAAGATCCGGCGGCGGCACCACGGCTGGAGCCGCGCATACGGCGCACGGAACACCTCATTGGTCGCGCCCGCATGGCCTGCAGCCTGCAGAGAAACGTCCCGCAACAGCAGGGAAAGCCCCGGGGTAAAGCGGACCGCCCCCACCGTGGCGGCATACCCGGTCCGGGACTCCAGATAGGAAGCCGTCATTTCCTGCACGGCACCCGTGCGCACCAGTGCGTGAAGCACCAGATACACGATGCCCAGCAACATCAGAAGCAGCAGTGTCTTACGGGTCGAACGGGTCATGGAGGTATTCCTTCTTTTGAGTGTATTCTGCCATAACTCTCCCCTTCTATCAAGCAGAACCGCTTCCGCGTGAAATCCCCGGATTTACTTTTTATCACACGAACGTTTGCCTCCGCGAACGTTCTGGCCAAGGTGTTAAATGAGGGCTTTTTCGCGGGCACGCCTGCGGACTTGAGCGCTTAAGCTAAATCAGCGGGGCGAGCCGTAGACAGGACGAACAGGACGGACACGACGGACAGGACAGACACGACGGCTGGCAGCGGCGCGGCTATGCAGCGGCTAGACTCAGGGTGCCGGAACCGCCGGGAAAAAGCCAGCGTAGGGAAACGGAGACGCGCGAAAGCGAGGTGCTACACTCCCAGTGGCCCCAGTGGCCCCAGTAGCCTCAGTAGCCCCAGCGGTCCCAGTGGCCTCAGTTGCCTCAGTGGCCCCAACAAAAGGCACAACCGTGCCCCCCAGTGCCCCAAGAGCCCACCGGTCCCAGCGGCCTCAGCAGCCACAGCGTCCCCACTTCCAGGGGCCCAGATAGCGGGCGGTGGCAGCAGCGGGGCTGGGGCCCGGAGGCGGATTTCCGGATTTTCGGGGCTGGAAAAAGGAAAGGAAGATTTTTTGGCGGGTGGGGTGGAAAAAGAAAATTGGATTTGTTAGAGTAGAGAAAACTTCCAGCCGCCGTCTTTCGATCCAGGCACAAAACGGCTGAACCCGGCGAATCTTTTTCTTCTTTCTGAATACCCGCTCACATGAAGACCATTCGTTCTGTTTTTTCATTACGCACCTGTTGCGTAACCGCTGCGCTTCTCTGCTTTTCCGCCCTCGCGCA
Source organism: uncultured Verrucomicrobiota bacterium (assembly GCA_949295265.1). Classification (GTDB taxonomy): domain Bacteria; phylum Verrucomicrobiota; class Kiritimatiellia; order RFP12; family UBA3636; genus JAEDLN01. Next base: position 3,172 of record CASFKR010000033.1, read on the forward strand.
TGCGGGCCGGGTTACCCCGGTCGGCGCATACGCGTCCTCGCAGTACAACACCACCCGCACGCCCATGAAGACCATCGACGGGAGCGGGCTGGATGCCAATGGGTGCCACGATACGGACGTCGAGAACATGTGGATGAACCTTGGTCGGATCAGCAGTCCCCAGGCCCTCATGTTCCAATTTTCGGATCCGACCCCGATTACGGCCGTCAAAATCTGGAACTTCAACGCCATCATCAATGGCGTTACGTACACGAAGCGCGGTGCCAAAAAGATTACCTTCTTCTACTCCGATGCGGTCGATACGTATCACCAGGGGGACACGCCGTTCACGGACAGCAACTGGGTGCTCCTCTCCACGCATGAACTCGGCCAGGCAACCGGCACGGCGGGCTACACGGGCGAACCGGTCATCGAACTGGACCGCGAAATCAGTCCGCGCTGGTTCGGCATCCGCATCGATTCCACGCACGGCACGGAAAGCTACTGCGGCATAGCCGAAGTGCAGTTCTTCAACGACCGGACGCCGCAGGTCGAACTGGGCGACATTACGGTCACCTCCGCCACGGAAGCCACGATTGCCGGCACGCTTACGAATGACGGCGGCAGCGATGCCACGGTCACCGTCCGCTACGGAACGGATGCAGCGGCACTGACGGAGTCGGTGTCCGTTTCTCCGGAGTCGCTGGGCGCGTATACGCTGCCGCTCACGGGCCTCACGCCGGACACCGGGTACTGCGCGCTGACGGAAGTCACGAACGTCAACGGCGACAGCGATTCCGGCAATGCGGCGCAGACCTTCATCACGGGAGCCGTCTCGCTCTCGGTCTCCACGGACACCTGCTTTGAAGATGACACGCAGCAAGCGCCGCTGCTCACGCTGACGCGCCCGGCGGGCACGACCAATGTCACGCTGAGTGTGCGCCTGGCGTACGGCGGTACGGCGGTTGCGGCGGTGGATTACGAGCCGGTGAAAACCGTCACCTTTGCGGCGGGCGAAAGCACGGTGACCGTGGCGTTGCCGGTGCTGCACAATGCGGACTCCCTGACCGACACGGAGGTCACCGTTTCGGTTGCCGCGGGCGCGTATCTCGTGGACGAAGCTGCGGAGAGCGTTTCCGTGACGCTCGTCAATGTGGACAACGCCGAAAGCACCATCTGCACGTGGACCGGGCTTGCCGGAACGCTCCGCCTCGACGACGCGGGCAACTGGAGTCCGGAAGGCGTGCCCGGCGCGGCGGACACGGCGCTCTTCGACTCGGATGCGGCGGCCATCGCCGACGGCACGGTCCTCTCCTACGGCTCGAGCCTGCGCATCCGCACCCTCATCTTCCGCTGCGCCGCCTCGCTCACGCTCGGCTCGGATGAAGACGTCGCGGCGGGCAACGTTCTGAGCTTCACCGACCTCACGCAGACGAACAACTGCACGGTGACGGGGCTCTCCTTCGAGCACCGCTTCGGCGCGCCCTTCCGGCTCTATCCGGCGGCGGACGGCAACAGCGTCTGGGACATCCAGGGCGCGGGCGAAGGCAACACCTACCTGCTGCGCCTCAACGGGCAGCTCATTGCCGACCCGGACACAGTGACGCTCGTCAAGAAGGGCGCCGGCGAGCTCCGCCCGTACTACGCGACGCCGGACTTCGGCGGCACATGGCGCATTTACGACGGCATCGTCTCCGGCAACTGCGCCAGCAACTTGCACCCCGGCACGGTCGGCGGCACCTTCTACGTAGGCGGCGGCGACACCCCGGCCACGCTCTCCTCGGTGCGCAACGCGCTCTACGGCAACTCGCGCATCACGGTGCTCACGAACGGCTTCTTCACAATGTCCGGCGCCATGAACACGTACGACCGCGTCTACTCCGTGCGCGTGGAAGAAGGCGGCCTCGTGGAGACGCTCTCGAACCAGTTCAACTGCCAGCGCCTCACCTTCAAGGGCGGGCGCGTCACCGACTCCGGCTCGGCCGGCCGCTTCTTCTGCGCCGGCTGGGGGCAGTCCATCACGGCGGAAGCCTCGGAAGAGACCGCCGTCCTGGACTGCGATTTCGCCTTCAACCGGAACAGCTCCGCAACGGTCACTGTTGAAGACGGTCCCCGCGTCATCGACCTCGACGCCTCCACGGGCAACTTCACGTACGGCGCCGACGTCCTTTACCGCCGCGGTGCGGGCACGCTCCTGCTGGCCCGGAACACGCTCTTCGAAAATGCCACGACGAACACCGCCACCGGCTATCGCCTCGAAGGCGGCCGCACCATCTTCAACAACCCGGCCCCCACGCTCAGAGATGGCTCCGGCGCCGGCCGCTCGCCCATGGAAGTGCGCGCCTCCGCCACCCTCGCGGGCAACGGCTACCTCGGCGGCGCCCCGGCGTTCGACACCTTTGCCGTCACGCTGACCGGCTCGTCCGGCGCCCCGGCGACCCTCGCGCCCGGCTCCGTCGATCTGGAAACCGGCGTCTCCCTCCCGGGCACGCTCACCGTCGGCGACGGCGAAAAGGCGCATCCCGTGCATTTCGGCTCCTACAGCCGCTTCGAAGCCCAGATCGGCACGCGCGGCGAAGCCGACCGCCTCGAAGTGAGCGGCGTCGTGGACATCGCCGATGTCGGCACAACCATCCAGGTCGACGTCGACCCCGATGCGCAGGCGGGCACCTACGTGCTCCTGCACGCCGAAGGCGGCATCACCGGCACCTTTGCCACCGTGGAGCCCACGGGCGCGGCGCATGCCCGCTATCTCTCCGTGACCGACACGGACATTCTCTACACCGTGCTGCCCGGCGGGACGCTCCTCTACATCCACTGACGAGTCTCCTCGCGCGCCCTTTCCCAGCCTGCGGAAAGGGCGCGCTTTGCCGTCTGTCCCCTCCCCCGCTCCTTCCTCCTTCACCCCTGCGCTGAACCCGCGCGTACCCCGCTTCCGCCATGCGTCCGCTGATTCCCGCCGCCCTTCTTCTCCCCCTCCTCGCCGCCACGCTCTCCGCGCAAACCCTGCGCCTCGAAGCGGAACGCGCGCCGGAGGATGCCGCCCACCCCGCGCACTATGCCGCCGCCCGCTTCCCGGATGACAAATGGTGGAGCGACGTTTCCTTCCCGGGCGGCACCATCGCCGCCGTCCGCGGCAACGACGGCTCCCATGGCGCCCACCGGCTCATCTGGAATCTCGAAATTCCCGAAAGCGCGGAACAGACGCTCGTGCACGATGTGCGCGCGCGTGTCCTTATTTCCCACAACGGCGCCTACAACCTCTCCTTCCAGGTCGACGACGCCGTTCCCCTCAAAACCACCGCCGAAGCCGACAAGGGCGCCTGGCAGTGGGTGACGCTCGGCTCCGTCCTCCTCCCGCCCGGCAGCCACCGTCTGGCACTGGAAATCACGACGAACGCCTCCGCCGTCCGCGTCGATGCCGTCGAACTCATCCCCGTGCCCGATGTGCTGGCCGTCCATGCGCTTCCGGAGCCGGTCTGGGGTGCGGGGGAACCCAATGCTTTTTTTATCGAGGCGGACGCGGCTGAACTGAGTTTCCGCCTGCCGTCCGCCCGCTTCTCCTCCGCCGTTGCCCGCGCCATCGGTCCCTTCGGCACCTCAACGCAGACGCTTGAAGCCGTCATCGCCCCGGAGCACCCGGACACCATTCGCGTCCGCGTTCCGGCCCGCGGCTGGTGGCAGGTCCAGGTGCGCGCCACCCGCAACGGGCAGACACAGGCACAGACACAGAAATCTTTCTCGGCGGACGCCATCGTCGCGCTGCTCGGCCCCGCCCTGCCGGAAGAGCAGTTCCGCCAGTCCATCTTCGGACTCTGGAATGTGCATGGTCCCGTGGAACTGCTGCGCGTCGCCGGTGCCCGCTGGAACCGCCGTATGGTGACGCTCCGCAACGTCACCGCCGCGGAAGCCATTGCCGTCCATCATGAAGTCCCGGCCGGCGCCGCCACCAATGCCGCCGCCTACTACGCCGCCCCCCCCACCCCGGCGCCGCACCCCGCCACGTTCCTCGATCCTCCCGGCGGCGGCGACTCGGTCGGCGTCTTTTCCTTCGGGCTCCCCGCCTGGTCGATGGGCCCCGCCGGGCAGGGCAAAGGCGCCCCCGCCTTCCAGCCCGCCACCAACTGGGTCAACGTCGCGGACGCCGTCACCGCCTTCGTCTCGCTGCGCGCCAAATCGGGGCGCAACCTGCCGCAACACGTCTCCCTCTACAATGAGCCGCTCGCACATTGGCGCGGCTCGCACGCTCAGCTCGTGGAGTACTTCCGCGCCGCCCGCGCCGGACTCAAAGCCGCCAATCCCGACTTCCTGATCGGCGCGCCCGGACTCTATTCCATCCGCATTGCCGACCTGGAGTCGCTCGCCGCCCACGGACTCTTGGAACTGCTCGATTTCATCGACATGCACGCCTACGTCGGCGGCACGCCGCCCGAAGAGGATTTTCGCGACAACCTCGTCTCGCTCCGCAACTGGCTCGCCGCCAAAGGCTACGGCGACCTGCCGATTTTCCTCACCGAATTCGGCTGGACGCGCGAAGCCGGCACCTGGCAGCCGCCCGTGGACGCGCACACGCAAGCCGATTACGTGACGCGCTCCCTGGCCATCACGTGGGCGGAAGGCATCGACGCCATCGTCTATTTCACGCTCCAGTTCAACACCAAAAACCGCGGTGAAGCGGCCTTCTCGCTGCTCCGCCCCGACGGTGCCCCCACGCCCGCCTACACCGCCTTCACCGCGCTGGCCAAGCACCTGGCCGCCGCGCGTCCGCTCGGCTTCTTCCCGCTCGCCCCGCAAGCCTATGCGGCAATCGGCGCCCGGGGCAGCGAGACGCTCCTCGTGTGCTGGACCTCCGCCGGAGAGCGCACCGTCACGCTCCCCGTGCAGCCCGCCTCCGTGCGCACGCTCCATGGCACGCCCCTGCCACCCGCGCGCACGCTGCGCCTCTCGGTCGACCCGCTCCTCATCACCCTCGCCGCGCCCGGCGCCGAGGCGGCCATGCCCGCCGTCGCCGAAGCGCAGCGCTTCACGGCGCTGCCCGCGCTGCACGCCAGCGGTCTCTCCGTGCCCGCGCTCATCGGCACGCATGCCGTGCCCGCCGCCGGGGATTACCTCGCCATGGATGTCGACGACGCCGGGCGCCTCACCCTGACGCCGCTCTCCTTCCTGCAACCCCTGCAACTGCTCTCGCTCGAGCCCGAGTGGCCCGCCGGGTCGCCCGTTCCGCGCATCCGCGCCCTCATCAAATCCAACCTCAACACCGGCACCGAAACCGCCGACGTCGTCTACGGCGCACGCACCGCCTCCGTTGAGCTGCCGCCCAACGGGCTGCGTGCGGTTTCCTTCGCCGTCGAAGGCGCCGTTCCCGCGCAAAACCGGACAGACACCATTCTGTTGAATGCCGCTTGCGGTTCTTTTACAAATGTGCTGAAGTGGTGTCCAGTTTCAGCCCCCTACGACCCCACTCATTCACATCTGAATGATGCCTCCATTGCCGCTCTCCCCCTCGCCGACTTCACGGACTGGCGCCCCTACAACACGCTGGCGAACGGATCCGGTTCCGTAGCCGACCTGCGCGGCGCCTTTGCCGCCGCCGCCGACCGCGACGGGCTCGTGCTCCGCATCCTCGTGGAGGACGATGAACACAGCCAGCCGCACATCCCGGCGGAACCCGCCCGCGCCTGGGCGGGGGACTCTATCCAGTTCGGCATCGACCTCGACCACGACCGCCCGTGGGAGGCAGGCTTTGCCGGCGACGGTGCCAGCGAGACCCTCGGCGGCCACCGCGTCTTCGAATGGACCGCAGCCGGCGACGGCACCAACGAAACCGGCATGGTCTACCTCCACACCTCCCGCGCCCCCGCACTTCCCGCCAACTCCCTCCGCCCCGCCATCTCCTGCACCGTCCGGCGCCACGCCCCTGCCACCGAGTACGTCCTCCGCATCCCCTGGGCGGAACTCAGCCTCGAGGGACCGCCCCCGCCCAAGGTCATCGGCTTCTCCCTGCTCGTCAACGATGTCGACCCCTCCTTGCACCGCCCGCGCCATGGCATCCGCCTGTTCGATGGCATTGCCGCCGAGAAGTCGCCCCAGCAGTATGGACCGCTCTTCCTCGTTCCCCCGGCGGCGCCCGCTGCAGAATAACCCACCTTCTTCTTCCCTCTTTTATATTGAAGCTCAATCCACCCGCATACCCCGCAAGGGGGATTGCGGCATCAGCCGGACGCTCCGGTCCGGTTTAAGGCAAGTTATGAGAAAACAAGAATCCATTACATCCTTCCTCAAGGGATGCGTCTTCCTGGGCGTGCTTGCACTCTCGGGCGGCATCGCGTCGGCGGCCATCATCGCCAACGAATCCTTCCTGACAACCGGAACGGGCGCGTACTCGGTCAACAGCGTAGGCTCCACCCCCGGTATCGGGCTCCGTTCGCAGCCGAATGCGGCCGGTTCGTCCGCAACCGGCTTCTGCGTCTTCGATTCCGCCGGGCACCCGTATCCCTCCAGTACACTCTCCTGGTGGCATGCCACGGGCGTCGTCTACGTGTTCCAGAACAGCTCGGGCACCGGCCTGACGTTCCCCGACCTCTTCACGGAGAACAACATCACGGCCGAAGGCGCGATGATGCAGTGGCGCACGAATGGCACCGACAACATGGCGCGCACGGCTGGCCGCGGCATCGATGCATCGCTGATTCCCGAATCCGGCTCGCTCTACTTCCGCTTCCTGATGCGCGGCGAGGGTTCGCTCGCTTCCCAGTACCGGACCGGTTCGTATGCCGGCGTCGGTCTTTCCCCGACGCTCCTCTCGAATGCCCAGACCACGCTCGACTCCTTCAACAATCCGCTGCCGACCACCGGTACGTGGGTGGCGTTCCACCGCCCGGATTCCACCGCATCTCTCGATATCGTGCTGCGTGTCAACGGCACCGATTACACGCTCGTCGACGCCGCATCGATGAACACCACCTACATCTGCACGGTGGAGTTCAAGATCGGCGCGGGTACCGACGGCGCTGAGCTCATCCGCGCGTTCGCCTGTCCGGTCAACGACTACACGATGCCCGCCCCGTGGAATACCACCATCGGCACGGACGGCGTCGTCGAAGCCGAAGTTTTCGGCAGCGCCACGCCCGACAACGGCCGCTACTACATGTGGGCGACCGCCAGCTATTTCACGGGGAACCAGAACTTCCTGCTCGACGAATTCCGTCTGGCCACGAGCCTCGGCGACGTCGTTCCGAGCGAGGAAGGACTCGTTCTCTCCAATGCCGCGGTCTCTGAGATTGTCGATGACGAAGCCACGCTCTCCGTCGACTACACGCTGCGCGGCGCCTCGGCGAACCTGACGCTCACCGTGACCGCGGAAGGCTCGGATACGCCGGTCTTCTACGATCGGCGCGAAGTCACCGCCGACGGCACGGCCACCTACAAGGTTTCCGGACTCGAGCCGGCCGTCTGGTACACCGCCACATTCTCCGACAACTACGGCAACCTCCCTGCGGAAATCACCTTCAGCAGCGCAGGCGGCGTCAGCTTCGCCGACAGCACCCTCTCCGGCACCCCGATGACCGGCCTCACCGCTGCGACGACCATCACCACCGGCGCTTATCCCGCGACGGTTGAGATGCTCTTCGGCAATTCGCCGACGAACCTCGTTTCGGTGCAGACGTGGTCCGACGTTTCCGGCACGCAGACGCTCTCGTACACCTTAACGGACAACATCAACTACGGCAGCACATACTATGCCGTGTTCCAGGCCACCGTCACGACGGCCGAAACGCCCCGCGTGTTCACATCGGAAACGCTCTCCAGGACCATGCCGCTGGATATCTGGTGGACGGGCAGCGCCAACACGCGCTGGAGCGATCCCTACAACTGGGATGCGATTTACGTGCCGGATGAGAACATCTTCACGCACGTCGCCACCTCCGGCACCATCGCGCTGGACACGGCTGCGGCAGTTCGCGACCTCATCTTCGAAGGTTCGGGCGTAACGAGCCTCCTCGACTTCCAGACGGGCTCCTCCCTCACGTTCGACTCGCTGTACGCCCTCACCGGCACCAGTGCCAGCAGCTACACGCTGCGCAACGGTCAGGTCAATGCGGGTGCCATCACGCTGGGCGGCACGAACACGACCTCCCGCAACTCCCTCACGCTGGACGGCGGCAGTTACGACATCCTGACGAACCTCATCGTCAACGGCTACAACCCCACGCTGACACTCACCAACGGCGTCACCGTGAACGTCGGCGCGGAACTCCGCATCGGCGGCAACCAGTCCCATACGATTGTCGTTGCGCCCGGCTCGACGCTTGCGCCGCACGGCATCCGGGCCTATTCCGTCAACACGCGTCTCTACGTAGACGGCGTTGTTTCCAACACCGGCACCCTTCACCTCGGTGACAGCAACTACAACTTGAATGGTGACCGCATCATCGTCCGCAAGGGCGGCTATTTCTATCAGAATGGCGCCGCCTACATCTCCGTCCGCGGTCAGGCTTGCGGTCTTTACGTGGAGGAAGGCGGCACCTTCTACTCCCCGGCCAACGGCATTCAGCTTGGCGGCGGCAGCGATGGCTACAACCACCCCTCCGGTACGCTTTCGGTCTCGAACGGCGTCTGCGACATGCTCGAGCTCTATGCGCCCTACGACACGCGCTATGGCGCCCAGCGCATCTACCTGCACGGTGACACGGTGGACTCCGCCAAGATCAAGCTGAGCCGCTCGGCCTGGATCGGTTCGTATGCGATTCGGGGCGGCAATCATCAGGCCCGCAACAACCGCATGATCATCAAGGGCGGCACGTTCGAAGTCGGCCAGGACATCAACCTGGGTAACTCCGACGTGGAGACGGGCACGAACAACGTCATCTCCGTTGAAGCGTATCAGTCGCGCGTGACCGCCGCCAACATCACGCTGGTGCATGCGGCCGCGCTCGAATTTTTCGCGCCGGAAACCGGCTCGCCGCTGGTGACGCCGCTCTTCGACGTGTCGGGCACCGTCTCCTTCGATGACACGAGCAAGGTGAAGCTGGACCTCTCCGACATGCCGGAAGGCACGCTCCACGTCATCAAGGCGGGTGCCATCTCCGGTCTGACGCTCGACCAGGTCGAAATCACGGCGGGTCTCAAACCCATTGTGACCCTCAACGACACCGACCTGATTGTCCGTCTGGTTCATCCCGGCACTTCCATCATCCTGCGCTGAGTTTCCCTTCAGGCAAACCCTGACGAACCGGAAGCGGTCTCCCGCTTCCGGTTCTTTCTTTTTCTCCCCCGGAGGCCGGCGCAGATATCCATACAGCGGCGAAGCCAGCCATAGACAGGCCGGCTCGCTACCGCATCTCCCAGCAGCCCCATCAAAAGGCACACCCGTGCCCCCCAGTGGCCCCATCAAAAAGCACACCCGTGCCACCCCAGTAGCCTCAGTAGCCCCAGTGGCCCCAGTAGCCCCAGTAGCCCCAGTCCCAGTGGCGAAGCGGCGGAGGGCGGTATCTCAGGCGGCACCGCCGCCCCGGTCGGCAGGAATGGCGGCACTGCCGCTAGTCGGTGGGGGTGTCGGTGGACGTGGTGCCGGTTACGAAGGGGATGGTGAAGGCTTGCCAGACGTGGTTTTCGCCGGGTGCGAGATCGATTTCCTTGAGGACGACACCGCGCGTGGAAGAGCTGACGCGCAGGACGCGGCGGCCCGGCAGGAGCCCGGATTCGATGCGAAGGGTCCGCACGGAAGCGGAAGAAGCGGAGGTCGTCTGCACGCTGTCGAGACGTCCCGGGTGTGCGGGGTCGGGCTGGTAGACGCGCACGGCCACGGTACCCAGATCCTGCAGGGATGCGGCGCCGTTGGGATCGAGCGCCTGCACGGTCACCACGAGCACGGTCTCCTTCTCGGGAATCAGGGGAAGCTCCTGCGGATTGCCGTCGATATCGAAGCGGCGCACCGCCGTGATGCTGCCCTCGGCATTGAGAATGAGATGCCGCTCATCGCCGGCGGCATGGACGTCATCCGTATATTCTGTGCCCCAGGCGTCGACCGGTTCATCGCCGCGCAGTTCCAGATACGGCCCCCGCCAGCCGACGCCGAGCGCGACATCCGGATCCTCCGTCGGCGAGACGATGGTGTACGCGGCATCGACCGGACACTCCCAGAGCTCTGAAAGCGAATAGCGCCCGTCCGCATTGCGGACGGCGCGCGGGGCGCGGCCCATGTCGGCGTAAAAACCGGAGACGGCGCGCGGGTAGGCGTCGCCGAGCACCGCCTCCTGAATAGCCTCGAGCCCGTCGCGCGAAGCGCTTTCGCGCCGGGCATCCAGCGTCCCGCTCATGCGCGGAACCGCCATGCCGGCCAGAATACCCAGCACGACGAGCACGACGACGAGCTCGATCAACGAAAAACCGGCGCGGGAGCGGGGCGCGGCAAACCTGTCCAAAGTCTTCATGGCTGTTTGTTGGTAAAAACGCCGCTCCCGCGCATCCGGTTCAGTGCGCGCGGGCGTGCGGCTCAGCCGGCGCGCATACCGCGCCGGAGCGCATGCGCGCAGGCGGGCACGGCGGCGGCGCAGACCATGGCGGGGAGCGAGGCGCCCAGCGGCGAAGCGAGCCCGGCAAGGGCTTTCTCCCATGCCGGGCACAGCATCGCGACCGGCGAGGCGGCGCCCAGGCAGAGGTGATACACCGCAAAACCGACCAGCCAGCCCGCCGCATTCACGGCGCTCCGGCGGCGGTCCGAAGCGCGTCCGCCCACCAGGAACCAGTCGGTCAGCTGGACGGCGACCATCGGCGCGAACACGGAGGCGATCAGCAGGAGAAATCCGAAATAGCGATCCATGACGCCCCAGACCGCCAATGCCACGCCCATGCCACAGACGAGGACGCCGAAGAGCTTCGCGTGAACGCGCGGCACGAGGCTCTTGGCGCTTTCTCCGGCGGAATAGGCGTCGAGGAAGGTGGTGGTCGTCGTGGAAAAGACGACGATGATGAGGGCGCCGATACCGAGCCCCGCCTTCTGCAGGATGGAAGCGAAGACGGCATCGCCGAGGCAGTAGGCGCCCGCAAGCCCGATGCCGTACATCCAGCAGGAAGTGACGGTATACACGACGGCGGAAAGCGCGGCGGCGGCGCGGGGGCGGCGCGCCTCCTTTGCGTAATCGGCCGCGAGCGGCAGCCACGAGAGCGGCATTGCGAGCGAGAGCTCCAGCACCGCCCAGAAATCGAGCCCTTCCGCCGGGGCCCCCGCGGCGGGTGCCGCAGGTGCGCCCCCGCCGCAGACGCGGACGCTCAGCGCCACCGTCAGCACGAACAGCAGCGCCATGGCCGCCGCATTGATCTTCACGGCATGCCCGAGCCCGATGTAAATCCAGAGCGCGACCAGCACGCCCAGCCCCGCGCACAGCGCGCTGAACGGGACGCTCTCCGGCACCAGCGGCTGCGCCGCTGCGGCACCCGAGGCAATCATGACGGCCGTCCAGCCCACGAGCTGCAGCAGGTTCGCGCCGGCGAAAAAGCCGCCGCCCGCGCGCCCGAAGGGCACCTTCGCACAATCCATGCCGCTCAGGCGCAATGCGCCGCCGATGCGCGACACCAGATAGAGCAGAAAACCGCCCAGCAGGTGCCCGATAAGAATGGCGGAAAGCACCATCCCCAGACGACCGCCCGCAGCCGAGGACGCCAGCTGCGTCCCGACTTCAATTTCGGCAATGGAAACCGCTGCGCCGAACCAGATCAGCGCATTCGTAAAAAGGGACGTTCCCGCCCCTGTCTGTGTATTCATTCCTCAATTCCTACGTTGGTGTGAACCAAATCAGGTTCAAAGGGTCGGAGCCACCCGGCTCCCTCTCAGCCCGACATCCGGACTCCCCTTGAGAGAATGGCGACCCGTCTCCGGCACGCGCCGGAGAGGGCAATCCGCCAAAAGGCTTCAGCAGCGCCGGTTCCAGTCGAATTCCAGCACATCCAGGAGCGCGTGCGCCAGCACATTCGAGCCGGGAATGTTGGGGTGGACGCGGTCCCAGGTGATATAATTGGCGTGGCAATGGCGCAGAACGCGGTCGGCATACGCCTGTGCATCGCAGAACAGGACGCCCTCCTGCGCGGCGACCTCGCGGCAGATGGCGCCGTATTCGCGCATCCGGGCGCTCATCGCATCCGTGAGACTCGACTCCCAGTAGACGGGCGTCATCAGCACGAAGCCTTTCACGAGCGGCCTGGCCGAGCGGATCATTTCGATGAGATTCTTGCGGTAATCCTCCGGGCCGACGCCGTTGGTCGGAATCTGGGGCGTATCAAACTGACGCCAGACGTCGTTGGCGCCGATCATGACGGAAACCCAATCCGGCTTGAGGTCGAGCACGTCCCGCTGCCAGCGCGCGAGCAGATCGCTCGAACGGTTGCCGCTCACACCCATGTTGACCACATTGATGAAGTAGTCGGGATAAACGGAGGTCAGCAGCCCCTGCACGACGTTGGGATAGCCGGAGCCGTGCGGATTGAAGAGCCCTTCGCCGACGGGCTGGGCGCGGCCCATATCCGTTACAGAGTCGCCCGCGAGAATAAATTTGGAACGGGGTTCGATGAGCATGACGTTTCCGGCGCGCTGGCCGGTCTCCTTTTGCAGTGCAGGTTGGATGGATTTGCCCGGTGGCGGGTGCGAGAGGGTGGCTGTCCCTCCGGGCGTCAGGACAGGGCCTCGGAAATGGCGAGTTCGAGGAGCGTCTCGGGGTCGGCGGGGCTCGTGACGAGCTGCTCGTGGCAGCGGTAGAGCGCCATGCGGGCGGCGACGGCTTTGGCGCGCGTCCAGCGCAGGGACTGCGAAACGAGGCGCCCCTTGGTGAACCCGGGGCGCGACAGCGGATCCATGGCGCCGAGATCGGCGATGGCGGCGCGGTCCTCATCGGAAAGCCCGGAAGCCCACTGCCCGTTGCCGGGCGCAAGCAGGCCGCGCTCGCGGGCGTCGGCGAGAAGCGCGAGATCGTCGATGCGCCCCTCGAGAACGATGACGAGCATGATGGGGGCGGCCTTGAGGCTCAGGAGCGTGTGCAGAATGCGGATGCTGCCGGGCAGATCGTGCATGCCGAAGGCATCCGCCAGATCCCAGGCTTCACCGTCGTGGTGGAGCGTGCAGATGGCCGCCACGTCCTCCGGAAGCGGCTCCTTGCCCGCGGTGTAGGCGAAGAGCTTCGCGCACTCATTGCGGAGCGTGTTGCCGTCCGTGCCGCAGCGGTCGACCATCGCCTGGACGGACTCCGCACCGATGGTCCAGCCCTGTTCGGCGGCAAAGCGCGCGACGAGTTTGCGCGCGCTGTTGGGATCGCCGCCGCCGACATCGAAAATCTCCGCCTTCCCGCTCTTCTGCATCCCCTGAAAGGTCTTGAAGAGTGCCGAGTTTTTCGCGAGGACGGTGCTGGTGATGAGGAGCGTCACGCCCTCCGGGAGACCATGCTCGCGCAGGTCGGTGCGGAATTCCTCGATGGCATCGCGGACGGTCTGCGATTTGGAGACGCGGTCCGTCGCGCCGGAAAAACTCAGATTCCGGAGCCAGACGATTTTGTCCGTCGCAAAGAAGCTGGTCTGCACGAAGGCCTGCCGCGCCTGCTGGAGCGCCCCCACTGCGTCGTCCGCCTTGTCGACGGCGGCATGGATGGTCTCCACGGAAAAGTCGCCCTTCTCCGCATGGGGAAGGATTTCGCGGATGAGGGCGTTGACCTTCTCCTCGATGAGATAGCGGTCCGTCCCGATGACGAGGATAGCCTGCGGATGGGGCATCAGTGACCTCCCCGGACCTGGCCGTCCCCGCGCACGAGGAACTTGAGGCTGGTGAGCGCCTCGAGGCCGATGGGGCCGCGCACATCGAGCTTATCCGTGGAAATCCCGATATCCACGCCCATGCCGAACTCGCTGCCGCTGGTGAAATTGGTGGCGCAGTTGGCGTAGACGGCTGCGGATTCGACGCTGGCCAGGAAGCGGCGCTCCGATTCGGGCGAACCGGTGACGATGGCGTCGGAAAGCGCGGAGCCGTTCTTGTTGATCTGGAGAATGGCGTCGCTCAGGCTGTCGACGATGCCAACCGTGAGGCAATCGCGCTCGGGCGCAGGGTTGGTGAAATCGGCGGGGACGGTGGGTGCGGCCCCGGGCAGGAAGCGGATGGCGCGGGGATCGGCGCGCAACTGCAGGTTGGCGCGCACCGCCGCCGTGTGGAACATCGGCAGAAAGCGGCTCGCAATGCTTTCGTGCACGAGCACGATGGATGCGGCGGTGCAGGAATCCGGCAAATCGCAGCGCGAGGAAATGGCGATGTCCACCGCCATCGGCAGGTCCGTGGCGCGGGTGACGCGCGCGGCGCCCTCGCCTTCCACGTGGTCGCCGTCGACGAAGACGTGGCAGAGCCGCCCGGAGCGCTTGAGCACGGGGACGCGCGCATGCTCGACGATGTCGGCGACGAAGGACTGCGTGCCGCGCAGGATGGCGAGGTTCACCTGGCGGTCCAGCGAAGTCAGGTAGCGGCAGGCCTCCGTGTGGTTGTCCGCGGTGTAAATCTGGATGCCGTTCACGGGGAAGGCGGGCTTCTGCTCGCAGTCGTGAATCGCTTCCATGAAGGCCTCGAGCGTCCGCGGACACTCCGTGTCGCTCACATGCACGAGCACGTTGTTGGTCTTCAAGCAGGCGGCGGCGGCAATCGGGAAGACGAAGGGGCGCGACTCGCAGCAGACGCCGATGACGCCGACCGGGACGCGCACGCGCTGAATCTCGAGCCCGTTGGGGCGCACCCAACGGCTGTGGCGCGTGCCGATGGGATCGGCAAAATCCGCCACCACGCGCAGTTGCCGCAGAATTTTGTCGAGCTGCGCATCGGTAATCCGGATGCGGTCGATGAGGCGCTCCGGGCGCCCGCGCGCCGCGGCCGCCTCCGTGTCGGCGCGGTTGGCCGCGAGGATCTGCTCCTCCCGGGCCTCGAATGCGTCCGCCAGCAACTCCAGGCATTCGCGCTTCTCGTGGCTGTTGAGCAGAACCGTCTGCCGGTACGTGCGCACGGCACGCGCCACCATCTCGTTGATGTCGTCCTTGATCATAATGGAATCTTCTCGAAACCAGGCGGGAAAATCAACCGCATGCAACCCCGGCATCGCCGGTTAAAAGGGAACGCCCGGGAAGAGCGTGCCTTCGTCCTCGCCGCGCATCACGCGTAGCAGAACGTCTTTGCGCTTGCCATCCGCAATGACAACGTGGCACCCCGCCTGCACACAGGTTTTCGTACACTTGAGTTTGCTGTCCATGCCGCCCTTCGAGAGGGCTCCGGCCTCCGGCGGCTTGACGAGGGATTGAATGGAGCGGTCGATCTTGTCCACAAAGGGAATCCGCTCCGTACCCGTGCCATCCTCCTTCGGACGGCGCAGCCCGTCCACCATGGAGAGCATCACGAGCAGGTCCGAGCGCGTCTGCAGCGCAATCATCGCCGCCAGCCGGTCGTTGTCCCCGAGCGTCATGTACGCCTTGACCTCTTCGTCGGCAACCACGTCATTTTCGTTGATGATGGGGATGACCCCGTGGCGCAGCAGATCGTCAATCATCCGCCGCATGTTGGCGAGCGAAATCTTGCGCGCAAAATCATTGTGGGTGAGGAGCAGCTGCCCGATGTGGAGCCCCTGTTTCTGGAAGGCGTCGTGGTAGAGGCGCATCAGCCGCACCTGCCCCACCGCCGCGCACATCTGCAGATCGGGAACGCCGGTCGGGCGCTCTTTCATGCCCAGCGTCTCCATGCCGGCGGCAATGGCGCCGGAACTGACGAGAACGACTTCGAATTCCCGGCGGCGCAACTCGGCAATCTGTGCGGCCAGGCAGTCGATCTGCTCCTGGTCGGGACGCCCCTTCGGGTCCACGAGCACTTTACTGCCGACTTTGACGACAATCCGGCGGGATTCCGGGATGGATTGCCGGAAACGGGCACGATACGAAATGGATTGCTTTTTCATGGTAAAACGGAACGGACGGGAACGGACTTCAAATCACGCGTGATGAGGATGGGAGGAAAAACGGACGCACGGCGCGTGCTGCGCGTGTGCGCTGTGGCGCGCCCGGCAACCGGGATGCGCCGCCGGGGTTCCTCCTAGTCCGGGCTTCCGTTTGCCCCGCTGATACCCAGTTTTTTGATGAGGCGCTGGAGATAGGCGCGTTCGATGCCCGCCTCCCGCGCCGATTTGGAAACATTGCCGCCGTTGCGCTGCAGCAGCGCCGTGAAGTAGCGGCGCTCGAAGGAGTCGACAATCTTGTGCTTTTCGTCCTTGAACGTGCCGGGGGTGCCGTCTCCGGTGCCGCCCGGCCCGAACGCCCAGCCTGCGGCGTCGGGCTCGGCATCGCGCCCGCGGCGCATGCCCATGCGCCCCTGCGCGAGCGCTTCCCCCAGATCGACGGGGCGCTTCGGAGAGTAAAAGGCGCGGTCGACCAGGTTGCGCAGTTCGCGCACGTTGCCCGGCCAGGCATAATGCAGCAAGGGCTCCGTCGCCGCCTGCAGATCGCCCAGATCGCGCGCAAGATCCGCCTGATGCAGGCGTTTGGCAAAGGCTTCCACGAGCAGCGGGATATCCTCGGTGCGGGTCCGCAGCGGCGGCAGCTCCAGCGAGACGACCGACAGCCGGTAAAACAGGTCCTCGCGGAACCGGCCTTCGTTCACCTCCTCATCGAGGCGCTTGTTCGTGGCGCACAAAATGCGCACATCGACCTTGCGGACCTCGTTGCTGCCGACGCGCCGCACTTCGCGGCGCTCGAGGACGCGCAGCAGCTTGGGCTGCAGATCGGCGGGCAGATCGCCGATTTCGTCGAGAAAGACCGTGCCGCCGTCCGCCTCTTCGAAGGCGCCGATGCGGTCGTGCGCCGCCCCCGTGAAGGCCCCCTTCACATGGCCGAACAGTTCGCTCTCGATGAGCTCGCGCGAGAGTGAGGCGCAGTCAATGACGATGAACGGCTTGTCCGCGCGCGGGCTGTGGCGGTGGATTTCCTCCGCCAGCACCTCTTTGCCGGTGCCGGTGTCGCCGGTGAGCATCACCGTCGCATCCGTGGGAGCGTAGGTTTCCGCCACGTGGAAGACGCGGCGCATCGCCGCCGAGCGCCCCACGAGCAGCCCGAAGCTGTCGGACGCGCTCTGCTCCAGCGGCCGCGCGTCTTCCTGCGGCGTAAAGAGGAGCCGCACCTGCCCGAGCTGGATCTCCGCGCCCTGCGTCAGGTACGCATGCGAAATGCGCACGCCGTTGACGAAGGTGCCGTTCGTGCTGCCCAGGTCTTCGATGAAATACCCGCGCGCCGCATCCACGCCGATGCGGCAGTGGCGGCGCGACACCGAACTGTGCTCGAGCCGCAGACTGCACCCGACCGCCGAGCCGATGCTGAACGAATCGCCTTCCACCGCCACGCGTCTGCCGGCCACCTCGCCATCCTCCAGAACAACGATGGTTGCCTTGCGGATGAGAGACGGCTTGCCGCTTTCAGCAGCGGTGACCAGAAGCGTACGGGAGGGATCGAGTGCCATGCGGAAACGAAACGGAGGAGCGTGCGCGGGCGCGCAATCAAAGCATCAGAAATCGGGCTGTGCAACCGTGGCAGGGGCGTGGCGCAGCCGTGGCGGAACGGGACGCACGGGTTACGGCGTGTACGCCGCAAGAATCTCGCCGATATATTCAATATGATAATCGCGGTCCGGATACCACGTGGAGAGCGTCTCCGGATCCAGGAACGAAGCCGGGTCCATCGGCTGGCGGAAGCGCTTACGGCAGGCAAAGGTCAGCCGGGCTTCCTGAAACGTCGGGGCGGCGACTCCGGGCGTCGCCATCGGCGTGAGCCCGGCGGCGGCAACCTTGTCGCCGTCGCGCCCGCTGTGACTCCCGAGAACCGAAAGGGCTTCGTGATACCGCGCGTCAAACGCCGAGACCGTAAACGTGTCGCACGCATCCAGAAATTCGCGCGTGTAGCGCTGCGGGCGGATGACCACGTGAACGCAGGGCTTGTTCCACAAAATGCCGAGAAAGCCCCAGGAAACGGTCATCGTATTCCAGCGGCCGGTCGCAAAATCACCGGCCGTCACCAGAAACCAGTCGCGCTGGAAACTCGTGAAGGGATTGATCGGAAGATCGGAAAGAGAGACGTTTTGCATGTCGCCAAAGAAAAGAAACGCCGCGATTATACCCGCTATCCCGGGGCAAGTCCAGTACCCCGCCGCCGCCGGGCTTATCCCGGATTTTTGAGCCACACGGAGGAAGGTTGTGAAACTCAGCCTCGCGATGAGTTAAGATAATTGAGCCACACGGAGGGGCGGAGCCCCCTTCTGAAGTCTCCGCCTGAACGAAGTCAGCGCAACCATTGGAGCGACGGCAAAGTTATTTTACTGTCGGGTGAAAAGGATTGGCGGACGATTCACGAGTATCTAGTCTTGAAAATAGGCCGCAGGAGCCATCTTTCAAGAAATCTGGATCAATTATCCTGAAAAACCGGGATAAACCTGTTCGCGCAGGCGGTTGCGGCGCTGGCGGAACCTTGTTACAATCGCGCCATCCGTGGATTTTTCACCTCGCCTCCGACCGAAAGGATTCTCTTATGGCTTTGATTGTTCCTGAAGTACAGTTCGATTATCTCGATGAAGGTGCGCGCCGCTTCCTCGAGGCACTCCGGTCCGAAAGTGTGACCGACCGCTGGGTCGTCGTGCATGCGCCGCGCTTCCCCGATGCGCCCACACCGATTCCCGGCGCCAGCATCGATGTCATTGTCGACCCCTCCTCTGCCGTGCTGCTGGTTCTCTCCATTCCGCAGCAGAAGATTGAGTACCGCGCCGACGTCGGCTGGGTGCTCGGCGGCATCCCTGCCGATCCCTATGCGCAGGCGGCCGAGCTCGAAGCCGCGATGCGCACGTACCTTGAAGCCGGCGGCATCAACCTCTCGCGCTCGCCCATCGGCCACGCCGTCGTCTTCCCCAATTCCGTGCCGCCGAAAGAGGCCCCCGCCGATGGAACGACGTTCGACCTCAATGATCTGGCCACGGTTTCGGGCTTCACGGACCGGATGGTGGAAACGCTCAAAGCCACGCGCGTGGCCCCGCCGTCCGACGGCTCGGTCGGCCGCGGCGCCTGGCCGGATTACCGCCTCTCGCCGGAAACGGCCATTCTCATCATGGCGCGCCTTATCAGCGCCCCCAAATAAAACGGGCCTCTCCGGTCCGTTTTCCTTCGCGGGAAGAAGCTGCACGGCGGCTTCTTCCCGCGATTCTTTTCCAGGCGCCGGACCTGCATTTCAGCCGCTGTCTGACAGGCGTTTTCCGCATTCGGCAGGCACGGAAAAAAGCCAAAATCGCCTCTTGTCTTGCGGTTGGCAAATGCGTATACTTAACGTCGCTAAAATATTCCGGCCCGGGAACCGGGTCGTTGAGGGAGTCTCAACTATGACGAATACCGTTTACCATCGTATTGATTCGAGCTCTGGCAGCGTCGTCAGCCTCCGTGCCAAAGGTGTCAAATATCACGAGCTGGCGGAAATTTCCTCCCGCGGAATCACCTCTCTCGCCCAGGTCATCAAGGTGGATGGCGAAAACGTCTCCCTGCAGGTCTTCGCCGGTGCGCGCGGCATTGCAACGGACGCCGAAGTCCGCTTTCTCGGTCATGCCATGCAGGTCTCGGCGTCGGACAATCTGCTCGGGCGCGTCTTCGACGGTGGCGGCAACCCGCGCGACAAGGGTCCTTCCCTGCACGAAAATCTCATCGACATCGGCGGTCCGTCCGTCAACCCTGCCAAGCGCATCATTCCGCGGAACATGGTGCGTACGGGCATTCCGATGATCGACGTGTTCAACTCGCTCGTGGAAAGCCAGAAGCTGCCGATTTTCGCCAAATCCGGCGAGCCCTACAACGAGCTGCTCGCGCGCATCGCGCTGCAGGCCGAAACCGATGTCATCATCCTCGGCGGCATGGGGCTCAAAAACGATGACTACCTGTACTTCCGCGATACCCTCGACGCGTCCGGCGCGCTCTCCCGCACCGTGATGTTCGTCCACACCGCGGCCGACCCCGTCGTCGAATGCATGCTGGTGCCGGATCTCTCGCTGGCGGTGGCGGAGCAGTTCGCCATTCAGGGCAAGAAAGTGCTCGTGCTCCTCACGGACATGACCTCCTTCTCCGATGCGCTCAAGGAAGTCGCCATCACGATGGAGCAGATTCCGTCGAACCGCGGCTATCCGGGCGACCTCTATTCGCAGCTGGCCGCCCGCTACGAAAAGGCGGTCGACTTCGAAGGCGCCGGCTCCATCACGATTCTGGCCGTCACGACGATGCCCGGCGGCGACGTCACGCACCCGGTGCCGGACAACACCGGCTACATCACCGAGGGTCAGTTCTACCTCTCCGGCGGTCACATCGAGCCCTTCGGCTCCCTGTCGCGTCTGAAGCAGCAGGTCAACAAAACCTCGCGCGCCGATCACCGCACCATCATGGATACGATGATTCAGCTCTTCGCGCAGTACCGCTCCACGCTCGAAAAACAGTCCATGGGCTTCCGCATGACGGCGTGGGACGAAAAGCTGCTCAAGTACGGCAACCGCTTCGAAAAGGAAATGATGGACATCACCGTCAACATTCCGCTCGAACGGGCGCTTGATCTGGGCTGGGAAATCCTCGCGGACTGCTTCGATCCCTCCGAAACCGGCATTCGCTCCGAAATCATCGAAAAATACTGGCCCAAGAAGGCACAGGCATAACCGGCCCCTGCTCTCGGTTCCCCGACACCTATACAGGAGGCTAGCCAATGGCCAAGGTCAAACTTACCAAAACAGAGCTCAAAGCACAGAAGGACGCGCTGGCACGCTATCAGCGCTTCCTCCCGATGCTCCAGCTCAAAAAATCCCAGCTCCAGATGGAGCTTCAGGGCATGCGGGCTCAGGCGGAAGACCTCGAAAAGCGCGAACAGCAGCTTCTCGAGGAAATCCGCCCCTGGATCGGTCTGCTTGCCGATGAAAGCGTCCGGATTCCCGTGGCGGTCGACCGCGTGCGCCTCCACACGGGCAACATTGCGGGCGTTGTGATTCCCATTTTCGACGGCGTGGATTCGCACCGCGAAGAAATCGATCTGTTCTCGACGCCGCCGTGGGTCGATGACGCCGCCGACACCGCCGAGCGGCTCGTTTCGCTCCGCGCCCGGCGCGACGTGGTCATGCGGCAGGTCGAGCTCATCGCGACGGAACTCCGCACGACCTCGCAGCGGGTCAACCTCTTCGAGAAGGTGAAAATTCCCGAATGCAAGGAGAATATCCGCCTGATTAACGTCGCCCTCGGCGACGAACAGACCTCCGCCGTAGCCCGCGGCAAGATTGCCAAAGGCCGCAGCAAGGCTCCGGAAGCCTCCGACGAACTCGGAGACGGAAAGGTTTCCGCATGATTGTTCCCCTGAAACGCGTTGCCCTCTTCTGCCTGGAATCGGCCAAGGAGGAAACCCTTGCGCGCCTCGCTGAACTCGGGCTTTTCCACGTTGTGACGAATGCCGACGCGCCGGAAAGCGCACCGCGCACCGTTGCGCGCGAGGATGCGGGCGCCGTCGCGCGCGGCATTGCCGCCGTGCAGGCGGCCGCCGCGCTCAAGCCCACTGATTTCCTGACGCTTTCGCTCCGCGCCGGTACCGCGCGCATCCGCAAAGATGCGCCGAAGGTCGTTCAGCGCGCCAATCTGCTCGCCGATTTGTGCGCCGAAGCATCCGAAGAAATCGATGCGCTCGAGCAGACGCTCGGGCGCTACGGTAACTTCGGCGCCTTCGATCCTGCGCAGGCGCGCACCCTCGCGGCAAGCGGCATTCCCGTGACGCTGTTCACGGCACTTCCCTCTGCGGAAATGCCCGCCATGGAAACCGGCTTTCTCGAAGTCCTCGCCCTCACGGACGACTGCGTGTATGGCGTGGCTGTGGGCGGCGAACTGCCCGAAGGGCTGACGCGCATCCCGCTCCCGGCGGAATCCGTTGAACAGACGCGCGCCAAACTCGAAAAAGCCCGCGCCAAAAAGCTCACCGCCGTGCGCGATCTGCGTGCCATGGTGGCGGATTTGCCGGCGCTGCGCGACGCCGCCACGGCCGCCGATGAAGCGGACGCCTACGCGCTCGCACTCGAAGTCATGGCATCGGCCGGGCCCGTCTGCCACATTGGCGGCTATCTGGATGCGCGGAAGGAGGACACCCTGCTCGCAGAGGCCCGCAAACAGGGCTGGGGCGTCGCGCTGCGCGATCCCGAGCCCGAAGAAAACCCGCCCACGCTGCTGGAAACGCCGCGCCCGTTCCGCCCCGTCTTCGCCCTGTTCCGCGGGCTGGGCATTCTCCCCGCCTACAGCGAATCGGACGTCTCGGTCCCCTTCTTCCTCTTCTTTACGATTTTCTTCGCGATGCTCATCGGCGATGCCGGATATGCCGCCATTCTGCTCGGCATTACGGTTTTCGCCCATTTCAAGCTCAAAAAGAATGCCGGTGCGGAGGGGCTTCCGGAATTTGCCCGCAGCGCGCTGACGCTCCTGTACGTCTTCAGCTCGGCCACGCTCGTGTACGGACTCCTCTCCGGCACCATCTTCGGCATGCCTGCGGAATGGCTCCCGGAAGCCTATGCGAAATCCGCCACCGTGACCTGGCTCGGCGATATGAACAACGTCATGCGCATGTGCTTTATCATCGGTACGGTGCACCTGACCATTGCGCGGCTCTGGAATGCCGTCGATCTGTTCCCCGACACCAAGTTCATTGCGGAACTCGGCTGGACCGGCGTCGTATGGAGCATGTACTTCATCATTTCCTCGCTGGTGCTGGCCGGTGCCGAACAGCCGTCCTTCACGGTTCCGCTGATGGTGGTCTCGATTCTGCTCATTGTGCTGTTCATGCTCCACAAGGATGAGCTCAAAACCGACGGCATCAGCCTCGGCATGCTTCCGCTGAACATCATCTCATCGATGGGCGACATCATCTCGTATCTGCGTTTGTACGCCGTGGGTCTCGCCTCGGTCAAGGTCGCGCAGAACTTCGATACGATGGCGGCCGGGCTGGGCATGCCCCTGTTGCTCAAGATTCCCGTCATGGTGCTGATTCTGCTCGCGGGCCACGCCATCAACTTTGCGATGGGCGGCCTCTCCATTCTGGTCCATGCGGTCCGTCTGAACACGCTCGAGTTTTCGGGTGCCAAGGGCGTCACGTGGAGCGGCCATGAATTCAAGCCCTTCCGCGCCCGCGCGCCGCGCATCTCTTCCGCCCGTCAGCAAGCCTGATTTTCCCCGTTTTCTGTTCTTCAACAATTCCATTTAACAACACCCGTTCCTGAGGAGTTTTCCTACCATGAATCCTGAAATGAATGCTGCCATCGGCATTGCCGGTGCCGTCGTCACCCTCGGTCTCAGCGCGTTTGGTTCCGCGTTAGGCACGGGCCGTGCAGCGGCCGCCGCCATTGGTGCCTGGAAGAAGTGCTACGCGCAGGGCAAACCTGCTCCCTTCATCCTGCTCTCCTACATCGGCGCCCCGATCACCCAGACCCTGTACGGGATGATTCTGATGTTCGAAATGATCAATGCCGCCACCAGCGAAACCGCGCTGCCCGGCTCCGGGGTCGGCCTGCTGATTCTCGGTCTCTTCTCCGGCATTGCGATTGGCGCCTCGGCCACCCTGCAGGGCATCGCCGCCGGCGGTGCCGCCGTCTCTCAGGCGGAAACCGGCAAGGGCCTCTCCAACAACATGTCCGCGCTCGGTATCATTGAGACCACGGCCATCTTCTGCATGGTCTTCACCTACCTGGCCATCGGCAACCTCTACTAAGCTGCGTCTCCCCGCGATGCGCCTCATCGGTCGGCAGGTCTCTTGCCGGCCGTTTTTTTTTTTTTACGCGCCCGTGCAGGCCGCTGCCCCGGAATCATTGGCGTCATTGGAATGACGGGAGCGAATGCGAGCAACAATCCCGCCGGAGCCTACAGACTTATCCCGGTTTTTCAGGATAATTGATCCAGATTTCTTGAAAGATGGCTCCTGCGGCCTATTTTCAAGACTAGATACTCGTGAATCGTCCGCCAATACTTTTCACCCGACAGTAAAATAACTTTGCCGTCGCTCCAATGGTTGCGCTGACTTCGTTCAGGCGGCTCTGCCGCCGAGAAAAAGTCCTTATTTGACACCTTGGTCGGAAC
>CASFKR010000034.1 GCA_949295265.1 uncultured Verrucomicrobiota bacterium
CCTTCCCCGCCTCGATTGCAGCACCCGAACCCCGACCCGTCCAGGATTGCAAAAGTAAACGCATCGAATCAGGTGCGTTTACTTCGGCAATCAAGGGGCGTTTTTCCGACAGGTTGCGCGCGGGTCATTCGGTTGCGCGGGAGGGGTGGCTATGGTATAGTTTGCACAACGCCTCTTCCGCCGTGAGCCCAATCGTTACGGCTTGGAGGCGTGCAAAGGTCGCTGTCAGGTCAGGCGGGTTCGTCCCGCTTGTTTTGAGAACGTCCTTTCGTTATTTTTCAGTTCCTTTCTTCCTTTTCACGATTTTCCGGTTCCTCCGGAAAGGAGTTTTTCCTGTGTCCAACGATTCTCCATCCTCCGTGATTCCGTACGGACTTGTAATCGATTACGATTATGCCGTTGTTGATGGCGTGAGCATTGTTTCGACTGCTTTGCTGGATGCGCTTTCGCATGCAGGGTATGCGAAGTCCGCTCCTGTGACCTTTGCGCGTTATCTGGCCGGGCACCGCGCCTCCGCGGCGCTGCCGTGTCTGCTGGGTCCCGGTGACCGCGTTCCGAAGGTGCAGGCGACGTCCGCCGCAGCCATTGACGAGGGCTTTGCCGCTGCCCAGCCGGGCGGGGCGCTGCTCGAGGTCGCCAAGGAAGCCGCGGACAAGGAAATTCCCGTTTTGTTCCTCACGGCCCGCACCCCGGAGCTGATCGAGGAAAAACTCCGTGCCGCGGGCATTGAGCAACCGCTCGTGGTGGGCGACGCTTCCGTCCGCATCTGCGAATACAATCCCGATGTCTGGTCGCGTGCGCTCACGAAGATCGGTCTGCCGCCGCGCAAATGCGTGGCCTGCGTCGCCACCGCGGAATCCGCCAAGCGCGCCCTGCGCACCGGCATGAGCGTCATCGCCTTCCCGCCGCCCGTCCTTTCCTTCCAGGATTATTCCGGCGTTCAGATGCGCGCATCAGCCTCGGTGACGGCGGATGAACTCTTCGATTTCCTCAATCGCTAGTGCCGTCGCACGGTGCCGCCTTCCATGACTCCTCCTTCCTACGAAACGCTCATCAATGAAGCCGCGCGCATGGTGCAGAGCCTGCACGCGCTTTCCGGCACGTTTCAGCGCGTAGCGGAAAAACTTATCTCCACGCTTCAGAACGGGGGAAAAATCCTGACCTGCGGCAATGGCGGCAGCGCCGCCGAAGCGATGCACATGGCCGAGGAACTCTCCGGCCGCTACCATGCAGAGCGTCCGGCGCTGCCCGGGCTCGCCCTCTGCGCCGACGGCACCGCGCTCACCTGCATCGGCAACGATTACGGCTTTGAGCGGATTTTCTCCCGGCAGGTTGAGGCGTTCGGCCGCCCCGGCGATGTGCTGGTGCTCTTTACGACGAGCGGCAATTCCGCCAACCTCGTCGCCGCCGCAACCGCCGCCCGCGGGCGCGGGCTCACGGTTGTCGGCTTCACCGGTCGCGGCGGCGGTAAACTCGCGCCGCTCTGCGATTACCTGCTCGATATTCCCGACACCGCCGCCGCTCATGTTCAGGAAGGGCACCAGATTCTGATGCACGCCCTGTTCGAGCAGATTGACGCCGCTTTCGTTCCCGCCGGTTCTCCGGCTTAACCCGTCCGCTTTCGGTCCCCGCCCGCATGATGTCCTTTTTCCGCTCCCTCCGGACCGCCTTCGCGGCCGTGTTCTGTCTGTTGGCTTTTGCAGCGGACGGTTCTGCGGCCGTTTCCGCCGTGCTCCGCGTCGAGACTTCGATGGATGAGCTGGAATTCCTGCGGGGCGAGGATATCTACCTGACCGTCCGCGTGCGCAACAGCGGGTCGACGATTTTCGTCGTCGATGATTACGGCGACTATCTCCGCAACAAGATTTCCATCGTGATGCGCGATGCCGCCAATTCCCGCCTGGTGGCGCCGATTGCCGGACCCTCGGAAGTGGCCCCCGCCGTCCGCCAGCTGACCGTGCCCCCCGGAACGGAGCGGACGATTCGCGTCAATCTCGCTTCGCTCTACGATTTTTCGCGCCATGGGCGCTATCAGGTGACCGTTCTGCTGCAGCGCGGCGAAGAGGAATACGCGCAATCGCGGACGATTGCTTTTTCCATTGTGGAAGGCATCGAAATCGTGTCCGCCCGCAATGCGCTGGGCTCCAACGAGTCCCGCCCCTTGCGCTTCGCGCTCCTGTACTGGGAACGGAGCAAGCGCCAGGATTTGTTTCTGCGCATCAGCGATCCCGCCAATCATAACCGGACCGTCGGCTTTGTTTCGCTGGGGCCCGTGGTTCGCGTATCGGAACCCACGATGACCTTCCAAGGTACCTCGGCCGTGACCATCGTTCAGCAGACGGGGCGCGACCATTATGCGCGGACGGTCATCGACACGTCGCGGCTTCCTCTGCGGGTGACCTCCCGCGAGGATAATCTGCTCAGCGGCGAAGCCTTCCAGCAGGAACTCAACCGCCGCATCATTTCCGACCGGATTCGCGAGCGCGAACGCACTTCGCCCGGCGAAAAGCGCCGCGGCTCCGACTTCTTCGGCCGCTAGTTTCGTTCCGGTCCTCCGCCCGCTCCAGCCTGCCCGGCGTGGAGCCGCACCGCCTGCGTGTGGCAGGGGCGTGGCACACCGCCCGTCTTCGGCCTCCGGTTTTTCCAGCCGCTACCGCTTCTCTGCGGCGTGGCAGAGGTGTGTCACCGTCTCCTGGTAGCCTTTGCGCTCCGCCAGCTCGCGGGCGGTGAGTCCGAGCCGGTTCTGCAACGTCAGGTCGGGCTTCAGGGCAAGGAAATGGCGCAGCACCTTCAGGTTTTGTTCTTTACCGCCGCACAGGATGTGCAGGAGGGTGGAGCCGCTGGAATTGCGCGCATTGATGTCGAGGACCTTGCTGAGCGGTTTCATGATCCACAGGAATTCATCCGGCTTTTCCTGCAGGGTGCGGAAGGTTCGGATGAGGAGCGTGTCGCCATTGCCATCGAGCGCATGGGGGTCCGCACCCAGCGTGATAAATGCTTTGACAACGGTGAAATCCGCCCGTCCGCCGGTCAGGTAGAGCTGTAGCGGGGTGTGGCCGTCGGCATCGCGCAAATTGATGTCGAGTTCCGGAACGCGCGCCAGAACAGAGCGGATTTCCGGGGTGATTCTGCGGACGTAATGGAGCAGGGAGCGCCCCTTCGAATCGAGCGCCGTGAAGTCCGTCCCGGCATCCAGCAGGGCGGGGAGGCTTTCCGGCCGACTGGAGAAGACGGCGCAGTGCGCCAGCGTCATGCCGCGCAGATAGCGCTGGATGCGGAAGCTGAGCACCACGTCGCAGGGCAGCGTTTTGCGCGGATCGGCGCCAAATTCAAGCAGGGCTTTCACGCCGCCTTTGTTGCCGTTGCAAACCGCCATCATGAGCGCGGTCCGGCCGTCTTCGCTTTGTGCATTCAGGGAGACGCCTTTGCGGACAAAGGCTTTGACGAGCGAACGGCGGATTCTGGTACCGGCTTCCACGATGGAGGGAACCGCCGGATTTTCCCTGACGTCGGCATTGATGATGCTGTGGAACAGTTCGGGGCGCAGGTTTCCGCTCGCATGGACGAAGAGCTCATCCTTCGTGAACGGCAGGCGGTGCCGGTTCTGCAGCAGCAGCTGGAACGGTTTTTCCGAGGGCGCGTTGAACGTCAGTTCCAGAAGCAACTCCTTGGGAACGCCGAAATACGGGTCGGCATTCCAACGGTTGAGAATCTCGAGCATGTCCACCCGGTTTTTGCGGAGGGCGAGCGTGTAGAGATTATCGGTTGTGGCTTCGGCGGCGCGTACATCCGGAGAGGCGCCGGATTCGAGGAGAAACGCCAGAATGTCCGCATGCCCGGTGAGGACGGCGACCTCCACCGGAGAGATGCCGAATACGCGGGTTGAAACGGAGGCGCCGGCAGCCGCCAGCGCTTTCACATCCGCCAGGGAACCATGCCGCAGCGCGTAAAACAGCGGGGTTTCGCCATCATCGTTGCGCACTTCCGGGTTGGCACCGGCTTCCACAAAGAGCGCGATGAGGTCCGGCACGTTGTGTCCGACGCAGTCGAACAGGATGGAATTGCCATCGTGGAGCGCGGCATGGCGCTTGAGGTCGGCGCCCGCCTTGAGGAGAAGGCGCGCAATCCGGACGCTATGGCTGATGATGGTGCAGGAGAGCGGTGTGACGCCTTTGTTGGAAGCCAGATTGGGATTCGCACCGAGGCTGAGCAGGTGTTGCACGAAGCGCGGGCGATTGGCCAGCGTGGTCAGCAGGAGCAACGTGTTGCCGCCCATGTCGATGGGGAGGTCCGTTTCGTTTTCCAGCGCCTCGCGGATCAATCGCTTGAAGGCGCGCACGTCATTGGTCTGCACGCATTCAAGGAGCTTCTGATGAAATTCCACCATCGGTGAATCTTCCGGTCAAGGGGTTGGGTGCCGCTACGTTTGCGGGGGACTGTGGAGGGCGCTTTGTTCCGCAGACCCGCCTCGCCCTGCCGGGCCTGCGGAGAAAGGGCGGGGCGGTTCCGGGAGGGGGGTATGGAAGCGGGCGGGCGACTGGCGGCGTCAGGAGCGGGTAATCTGGAGACCGCGCGAGAGCGACATGGCGACGAAGCGGGCGCGGTCGTTGAGCGGCTCGCGGCGCAGTGTTTCGCGGATGGCTGCGGCCGCCGCGAGGTCGGGCGCGAGGATGAGCATGTAGCCGCCGCCGCCTGCCCCGAGCAGTTTGTAGGCGGCACCGTATTTGTCGAGCACGCCGGTCAGCGGCAGGATGGAGGCGGGGAGCGTGCCGATATCCAGTTCGCGGTTGAGCGCCCAGGAGCGGCGCAGCGCCTCCGCCAGCGCCTCATCATCGGCCCGCTGGATGGCATCCGCGGCAAAATCGGCGTTGAGGGCAATGTCGTCGATGACGCCGAGCGTGTGCCGGTTGTTGAGGAAGATGGAGCGCACGATGGAGGCGAGAATGGAGCGCGCCACACGGGTCACACCCGTGTAGTAGAGCATCGCACGGCCCGAGGCGATCAGTTCGCTGAGCATCGTCTCCGGGAGCCAGCGGATGTCGGGCGTCTGCCGCAGTCCGGGCATCGTGCTGACGAGTTTTGCGCCGGGGATGTAGCCGCCAATCTGGTCCTGCCAGCCGCCGCCGGAGGTGAGCAGCTGCTCGAGCGCGGAGGCGCGCGTGAAGACTTCCTGATCGGTCCAGCCCAGCGAGCAGGTTTCATTGAGCACGCCCAGGATG
This sequence comes from uncultured Verrucomicrobiota bacterium, assembly GCA_949295265.1. GTDB lineage: Bacteria > Verrucomicrobiota > Kiritimatiellia > RFP12 > UBA3636 > JAEDLN01. The sequence continues at coordinate 5,220 of CASFKR010000034.1, forward strand.
GTGGCCGCCAGGATGGAACTCGTGCCGAGGCCGGAGCCTTTGGGAATGGCGGCGAGCGTCGTCAGTTCCAGACCGCCGCCGAACGCCTGTTCGAGCTGATGCGCGAGCGAATCCGCCGGTTTGGCGGTAAAGCGCGGATCGAAGCCCGCGAGGCGCAGCGCGGCGCGCGGGATTGAGAAGGCTCCCAGTGCCGACGGCGCGGTGAGGTCTTCGTACGTTTCAATGGTTTCGGAAAGCCCCAGGTCAATCGAGCGAAGAATGATTTTGGGCTCGCTGCAAATGCGGATGAACGCCTGAATCGGCGGCTGCCCGTTCAGGTCGACCGCCACGTTGAGCACGCGCCCGCCATGCTCCAGGCAGTAGGGCGGGGTGTCCGACCAGCCGCCGGCCAGGTCGAGGCGGGCGGGGGCGCGCCCCCAGACGATTTGGTCTTCGAGGATGTTGCGGCGCGGAGTGACCGGGCGCAGCGCCATGTCGGAAACCATCAGGTCGCGCAGGCGGCTGTAGCCGTCGGCGCCATCTGTGTCGATGCCCAGTTCGGTGCGGAACATGGCATCGTGGACGGGCGCGAGCGGCGGCGCCGTGCGCGAGGGCGCCGGAGGTGGCGGGGGCGTGGCACCGGTCTGGCGCAGGGTTTCCGCCGTGGCGGCCAGATCGAGGAAGCGCGTGGCATGCGCCCAGTCGTCCGCATTGAGCGCGGCGATTTCGCGCTGGATGGCCTGGTCGCGGCGTTCTAAGCGCGGGGAGAGGACGGCGTTCTGCACGAGGTCGGTGGCGGAAACGCGCGTGGCTTCAAGCCAGCGCGTGCGCGCTGCGTCGGCATCCGGACCGGCTGCCGGGTTCGGCGCAAACATCCAGTGCGCCATCGCCTCGTTTTCCGGCTGCTGCCAGTCGATGAGCGGGAAGAGCGGCGCATTCTGGATGTCGGCGGCCGGGTCGAGTCCGGCCGCTTCGAACGTGAGCGCACGCGCTTCGAGCCAGGTGCGGAAGGGCCGACCCATCCAGTGCGTTGTGGGGGCGGAGAGTGCACCTTTGAAGGCGTCGTTAAAGCCGTAGATGCGCAGGGCTTCCGGCAGACGGTGCTCTTCCGCGTCGGCGGCAAAGCGGTCCTTGGCGTAGGGAACGGAGTCGATGCACACGCCGCGCGGCAGCGAAAGCGTCCACCGGTTGGCGGGTATGCCGGTGAGGACATGTTCGCCCTGGAGCGTCCAGCCGGCGGGAATGGAGGCGTTTTCAATCCAGAGCGGCGCATGGAGTGCGCTCAGGTCTGCGGCGACATCGCTGTGCAGGATGACGCGCCCGCCATTCGTTTCGAAGGTCGTGGCATGACCGAAGGCGCGGCGGTCTTCCGCCGGGTGGCGGAGCTGCTCCATCGAGGTGAGGACGGAGCGGTTGGTGCCGAAGTGGTAGAAGCGGGCGTCGCCCAGCGGAAGCACGGCGGCCGTGAGGGCACCGATGTCGGGGTCGGGGGCCGCCGGGTTGCGCCCGAGGGCCGTGCCGAAGCGGTCGTAGAGTTCGTACGGGTTTGGGGTTTCGCCTTCGAAGGATTCGCGCGCGGCGTCCCAACCGCATTTTTCGAGGAGAACGCGCACGGCGCGCTCCGAGAAGAGCCAGACGCCGCTGTCGAGCGAGAAATCGTATTCCGCCGCAAGCTCCGCAATGGTGGCGGGAGAGGGCTTCTGGAGAAAGAATTCGATGGCGCCGGGGTCGCGCACCGGCGTAAAGAGGACGCCGTGCGCGGCGGCTTCCTCCGGGGAGGAGGGAACGCCGATGATCAGTACATCCGCCTCCGGGAAAATGGGCATCGCGTGGGGGCAGCGCAGGAGCGTGTCGCCGCACGTGACGCAGAGCCGGTACGTGGCAGGGGCGTGGCGCAGAATGTGGATGAAAGCGTCCGCCTGCAGATCGACGAGCGTCTGCGTATACGTCTGCCCTGCGGATTCCATCATCGGGACGGGGATGCGGGCTTTGCCTTCCGCCGCATAGGCGGGCAGACGGCGGGATTGCCCGGACGCATGGATGATGAGCTTGCGCGAGATGTCGAGCCAGTCCGAGAAGGTGGCGCCGGGAGAGAGGTTTTTCCAGGCCCGGTACAGCAGGTGAGCCGTGCCGCCGCCGGAGCCGAGCTGGCGTCCGGGCGGATCGCTGTCGACGTAGGCGGCTGTCGCAAGGGAAGAGCCACCCAGGCGGGCGGCTGCAGGGGGCAGGGAAACGAGGGTCTGAATCATAGGACAGGTCGGTTGAGAGACGCTGCGTTACGGCGCAGGAGAGGGTTTCCGGGATGGGAGCAACAGGGCGGCCAGAAGGGCGCCGGCGGCATTTGCGAAGAAGTCGCTGACCGAGCAGGAGCGTTCCACCAGCGGTTGAAGCAGTTCGAGAATGCCGCCAAAGGAGGCGAACGCGAGAAAAAGTGTGGCGCGGTCCAGGCGGTCAATGACGCGGTCGACGCCCATGAGGGCGCAGAGGGTCAGGAGAAAGTAGAGGAGGCAGTGGGCTTCGTGGTCCCACGACTGGGTTTCAGCGGAGAAGTTCGCATCGACTTCCGGCGCAGGCATCATCGTAAGGAAGAGGGCCACGCAAATGCCGAAACCGCAAAGATACCGGGCGAGGCGGGGCGAAGGATAAAGGTCGGGTACGTGCATGGCACGGCTAATTGTTCTTCCGGAGAAAATAGCGGCTGAGAATCAAAGAGACGGGAACCGGCACGAGGACGAGCCAGTAGGCGTTGAGATCGGGATTTTTCGCGAGGGATTCGCCGGTGAGGCAAAACAGGTAGAAGCCGCCCGCGACGACCAGCGCGATGGAGAGACCGGCGGAGGATTCGCGGCGGTGGTTCTGGATGCCCAGCGGAATGCCGATCAGGACGAAGCAGAGACAGGCGAGCGCGAGCGTCGTGCGCGTGGCGACCTCGGTGCTGGCGCGCGAGAGGGTGCGGCGCTGATCGTGGGTTTCCGGCGGATAGAAGCGGGCGACGATGAGATCGCGCAGCAGTTCCCACGTATGGCGGTCTTTGATGCGGCGTTTGATTTTGACGGGCTCGCCGACCGGCGGCTCCTCCGCATTGCCGGAGAGGGCCGAAACCGGGATGCGCCACGTGGTGCCCGTCATCCGGTTGGGATATTCTTCGTTGCCCGGGTCCACGGTTACGTTGTGCATCTCAAGGAAGGGACGCCCCTCCTCATCGGTAATCGTGGTGGCCTTGACGGCGCGGGCTTCGCGGAGCGTGCCGTCGGGCATGGTCTGGGTGATGCGCAGGTTGTAGAGCCAGTCTCCCTCGCGGTGGGAGACGAAAATGCCGATGCCGTCCACGTCAATCCAGGCACCGGGTTCAATGAGCGCGGTCACATCGGTGACCTTGAACGTCTTGCGGATGGCGAAGCGGGAAAGCGCTGCATCCGGTGCCACATTGTTGTTGATGTGGATGCACAGGAGCGAAAGCAGTGTGGCGAGCAGGACCGGCGTGCGCATGATGTGCGAAAGCGGTACGCCGCAGGAGCGCATGGCGGAAATCTCGCTGTCCGAGGAAAGACGCGAAAAAACGAGCAGGGATGAAACGAGCACCGCAATGGGCATCGAGTAGGTCAGCGTGCCCGGAATATTGCGCCAGAGCGTCTCCAGGAGCATCCACGCATCCATGCCGCGCGCAATGAATTTAATCGACTGGAACAGGATGCCGATGGTCATCACGAAGGTGAGAATCAGCATCGCCAGCAGAAAGGTCGTCAGGAAATTCGACAGGATGTATTTGTGGATGGTTCGCATGTTGAACGGCTTATTGGCAATGCTACCAAAACACCGCCTTTTCCGCCACCGGAGAACGCCGCAGGTTGATCTCGCTTTGCCGCCGATTCCCGCACTCTCCACAAAATCGGCGCCGTCTTCTTCACCAAAACCCGCACTCTTTCCGACTGGCGCGAAGTGCTGGGATAGCGGCAAACTGCCGCCTGTAGTGCCGGTCGGGCGGCGGTGCCGCCTTTCTGCCGGTCGGCGTTAACCGACCGGCCATCGGAGACGCCTGATGAGTCGACCGCCCACTCCGAGGGCGGCTCAGTCAGCGCAGACAGGACGGACAGGACGAACAGGACGGACAGGACGCATCGTGTTGCTCCCGATGATTCCGATGCTTCCGTTGATTCCGATTACTCCGATGATTCCAATCATTGCGTCAGCATGGCTCAGAATGTGGTTCTCGCCACCGGAATAACTCTGAAGGGAGGGCGGCTTGCGGACGTGCCGTGGAAAAGTTATCGTTGAGCCCGTCATTGGGAGAAACCATGGAGAGCCTTTCGCAAGCATCACAACCGGACACACAAAGCTGGCAGCAGCAACTCGCAGGAGCCTGTCGCTCGCTGGAAGACCTGCAGGCGCGCTTCCCCGCGATGGTCATTACACCGGGAATGCGCGCTGCCGCCGCGCGCTTTCCCATGGCGGTGACGCCCTACTATGCTTCGCTGATTGAAAAGCCTGACGCGTCCGATCCGATTTTTGCGCAGTGCGTCCCCGCAGAGGCGGAATTGCACGATCCTCCGTGGCTGACGGAGGACCCGCTCGGCGAGACGCCGTATTCGCCGCTCCCGCATCTGATTCACCGGTATCCGGACCGCGCCGTGCTCCTCTGCTCCTCTGCTTGCGCCGTTTATTGCCGGCATTGCACACGCAAGCGGGTGTCCGGGACCCCGAGCCGGTTTCTGACGGCGGCGGAGCTGCGGGACGCCTGCGATTATCTGCGTGCCCATCCCGCCGTGGAGGACGTCCTGATTTCGGGCGGCGATCCGCTGCTGATGTCCGATGACGCGCTTGCGCGCATCCTCGAGGCGTTGCGCGGAATCCCCTCGCTGCGCATTTTGCGCATCTGTTCGCGCGTGCCGGTGACGCTCCCGCACCGCCTGACGCCCGAGCTGTGCGCGCTGCTCGCACCGCACCGCGCGGAGGGGCGCGTCCGCCCGCTTCCGCCGGTGACGCAACTGCACACCCATTTCAATCACGTCCGGGAGGTTACGGACTTTGCACTCGACCGGCTTTCGCGCTTCATCGATGCGGGAATCCCGGTCAATAATCAGGCGGTTTTGCTCCGCGGCGTCAATGACAGCCCGGATGCCATCGAAGCCCTGTGCAGAAGGCTGTACCACAACCGGATTCGTCCGTACTACCTCTTTCAGTGCGATCTGGTGCGCGGCGTTGAACACTTCCGGACACCGATTGCCAAAGGGCTGGAGATTCTCCGGGAATTGCGCGTCCGGCTCAGCGGTCCGGCCATTCCGAATTTCTGCCTTGATCCGCCGGGGCACGGCGGCAAAATCGAGCTTTCTCCGGAAAGTTTTGTGGAGCACCGTCCCGATGCGGACGTGCTTCGCAACGGGGCGGGGGAGACCTTTTCGTATCCGCACCCGTTGTAGCGGCGCTGCGCGCCGGGATGGATATCCGCCGTTTTTTTTTTAGCGCAGGAGGACACGACGATGGTTTATACGAAACGCACGAAGGAAGCTTTGAAGATGGCGTATCACGCCCATCACGGACAGACGGACAAAACGGGGCTTCCCTACATTTACCATCCGTTGCATCTGGCGGAGCAGATGACGGATGAGGTCTCCATCTGCGTGGCTCTGCTCCACGATGTGGTGGAGGATACCAGCTTGACGCTGGCTGACCTCGAAAAGGTCTTTCCGAAGCCGGTCACGGAGGCGGTGCGCCTGCTCACGCATGAACCCGGTACGGATTATTTCGAGTATGTGCGCGCCATCCGGCAGAATCCCGTTGCGATGAAGGTCAAACTGGCTGACCTTGCGCACAATTCCGATGAAACGCGGTTTGCCGGACAGGACGATATTTCTGCGGCGGAACTGGACCGGCGGCGCGCCAAGTACAGCCGCGCCCGTGCCATTCTGGAAGGGACCGAGCCCTGAGCGGGAGCGCCGCTTTGCCCGCCGCCGGCGCGGGCGCCGCATGAAAACAGGGAGCCCTCCGGGTCCGGCGGAACGCACCGCCGTGACGGAACCGGAGGGTGCCTGGCAAAACGGACCCGCAGCGCGCGTTGCGCGGCGGCTGCGGGACCGGAAGGCTGATGATGCCGCTTATGCGTCGAAGAACGTTTCGCCGGCGCGCTGTTTGACGGTATCGGAAGCCGTGTAGGGAATGCGGGTCGTGTACCGGGCGTTGGCAGCCACAATCTGCTTCACAGGCCACACAAACAGATCGGTATTCCACTGCAGCACCGTGTCGTTGTAGAGCGAGCGGGCGGCCGTGATTTCGCGTTGCAGAACGTTATTCTGCTGCATCGCAAGCTTGATCTGCTCATGCGCACGGAGCTCCGGATAATTCTCGACCTGCGGGAACAGGCGCCCGAAAGCGGTATCGAGATTCTGGGAGACTACATTGCGGGCGGTGTCGCTGTTGGCGCCGCCGCCCAGACCGCTGCGGTAGGCTGCGATGTTTTTCATCACATCCTTGTCCAGTTCGATGGCGCGGGAGACGAGCGGGGCCACATTCTGCAGAATCTGAACCCGCTGCTCGAGGTAGTTGTCGATTTGCGAGGCTTCGGCCTGGATTTTCTGCTGCAGCTGGCGGAAGTAATTGCGCGCGCTGATTTTGGCGAGAATAAACCAGAGGCCGGGCAGGAGGCAGGCACCCGCCAGAATCAGCCAGCCGTACCAGGGGAGCAGGTCCGGACGGGCCACAAGCAGGATGGCGGGAATCGCCAGAGGCACCCACAGGAGGACTTCAAAAAGCCGGGAGCCGAAACCAACCCTGACGAGGATCTGCTTTTCGATGACATTGATATTCCGCCCCGCTTGATTGACGGGGCCCGTCATTTCGTCTAATTCGTTAGCCATGGCATGTTATGGGAATCGATGTGAATGAAAAAGGATGGGGGAGCGCGCGGCCGGATGCGGTGGGGGAGCCGCAGCCGCGCCTCAGCGCAGGGAGTAGGAAATCAGATGGGTGCGAAACCATTGCGCGTTGAGTTTCCGTTTTTTCTGCTTCAGGAGGCTGCTCATCGCCGCTTCCGTATTTTCCGGATAGTCCGGATTGGGCACCTTGGCAACGGCAATCTGCCCCGTGCGGGTGCGCTCCTGGTATTGAACCCAGTTAACGGGGACATCGTACCAGCGGCCGTTCCGGCAGTAGACAGGCACATAGTCGCATTTCGCATACCCGTCAAAGCCGAAAGCCTTAACGGCCAGCAACGCCGAAAAGAGGTCTTCCTGAACCACTTCCGTCTTGAGGATGGCGCCGAGGTCGAAGGCTTTCCCGGTCAGGCACTCCAGATGGTGATTGGCGATAAATTCGCGTTCGCATTCCGCCAGCGGATCCCGGAAATAGGCGCCCCAGTCGCGTTGCGATTCCCGGTTGAACCGCGCGGCATCCACTTCCACGCTGCCGTAATACGGCGAGTCGCGGAAGGCAGGAATGGCCAGCACCGGCGCCATGGAGAAGAAGATGGACTTGAAGAAGCGCTCGTTGAAGGACTGGAAGTGGTGCGCCATCTCATCGACCGAAAAGTGCTCGCTCTTCATCTGGTCGGGCGAATACGGATCGATGTTGAAATGCCGCGGGTAGATGTCGTTATGCATGCCCCGCTTGATGTACGCGAAGTCATCGCCGTACCCCGTGGCGGTGTCGTTGATGAGGCTACGCATCAGCACTTGCGCCAGCGGCGTAAACATGAGCCGATAGCCGACCTCGTCGTTGCGGTCTTTGGTCTGGAATTCAATCTCGAAATCGGTATTCGAGAGCATCGTGTACTGCGAATCGTCCGAGAGATTGCGCGAAAATTTGACGAGTTTGCGGCGGGCGCTCGCCCGTTGCATCCGGGCGAACATTCCTTTCTTCTCGCCCGTGTGTTCGGAGGGCATGCGCGTAAAGCTGAGCTTGGGCGCCACGGGATTCGAGAAGGTGAAGTAGGGCGTATCCTCGAAGACGGGGTAGGGCTTTGTGACGGTTGCGGTCAGCAACTCGCTCTGCATGAAGGACTCGTTCCGTTTGGTCGACGGGTTGTAGCGGCGCTCGGTCCATTGCACGAGGCGCTGCCCCGTATACGTCTTTTCGCCCCAGTGAAAACGGCGGCGCAGGGCGATGCCGAAGGGGCTGCCGTCCAGATCGCCGGAAAGCGCGAGCAGAAAGCTGCTGGACACATCGCCCGTTTCCGCAGGGTCGTAGAGCGCCGCGGCGCGTTTGTCTGAAACAAAGGGATCGAAAGCGGCGCGCGGGAAGCTTTCCGTGAAGAGGCGGAGCGGAATTTCCCAGGTGAGCTCGTCGCGCAGCGGCGCGAGCTGCCGGTAGGCTTCGTCGATGCACTGCTGAAGCTTCTGCGCCGTTGCGCTGGCCTGCTTCGCCTGTCTGCTTTGGAGCAAGAAAAGCCGGATGGCCATCGCGATGCAGAAAATCACCGCGCCCCAGACGAAGACCGGAGACCAGGCGTCCGGCGCGGGTGCCGCACCCTCGGGAAGAAAGGGGGGCGGCAACTGCCGAAAGAGGTAGTAGTAGACCGCTGGTACCGCAATGGCGGCCAGCGCAAAGAGCGTTCCCAGCCCATTGTAGAACTTCGCCCTGGATTTCTGCCGGTTGAGGCGGTTCGTGAGGTCGGCAATGCGCTTGCACAGCGACCGGTTGGCATCGACGTCGACACCGGAGCGTGTCAGCAGGCTTTTCCAGAGCGCAACAACCCGGTTGGAATGCTCCTTTTTGAGGACATTCCGGTAGAGTTCAACGGGATTGAGTTCGGTGTCGACCATGGAAACGGGGACGGTGCGCCGGGGCGAAGGAAAACGGATGTACGGAACGGAAAACGGTTACAGACGGAAGAGCGCAGGACAGAGCCGCTCGATGCGCGGGAAGCAGAAGCCGATGAGCGGGCGCAAGCCGGCAAAGCGATTGCCCAGCGCGGTCAGAATCCGCGGCAGCAGGCCGCTTTTGCGGCGTTCGAGTTTGCGGTCCGCTGCGCAGTCCCGGGCGATGACCTCCGGATGTACCAGCGGAAAGGGGAGGGACTGGACGGAGGAAAACCGGGCAATGTCGCAGCTGTATCCCCCGGTGTGAACCGCCTTTTCTGAAAGCCACCCCCGGTTGCCGCACAGGTTGACGCGCGGGCAGACAACGAGAAAACCTTTCCGGAACAGGGTCAGCTGCAACTGGATGTCCCACGTCGCACGCGTCTGCAAAACCTGACGAAAAACCTGCGTCCACTCCCAGCGCCCCTGCCGCGAGAGCGCCGACTTCGCAATCAGCGCTTCCGCATCGTCGCGGTAGGCTTCGGGATCGTCTTCGTACGCATCGAGGAGCCGTTTCCAGGCGGCCCAGCCCCAGATGGAGACAAAGGCGGAGAAGTGGTAGGACGCCGTGCGGTCCGTCTGAAAGCCGTAGAAGTTGTTGCCCGTAATCATGCCCACGCGCGGATCATCCGCATAGCGGATGAGCATTTCGGAGGCGAATCGCAGAAAGTCCATCGAGGGCACAATATCGTCTTCCAGAATGATGCCGCTTTCAACATGCGAGAAAAACCAGCGCAGGGCAGCCGCCACGCCTTTGCGGCACCCGAGATTGACCGGCTGCGCGCAGACCTCGACCGTGCAGGGCCAGTCGATCCGGCTTGCCAATGCCGCGCATGCAGCGCACGCCTCCGCATCCTCCGGATGATCTGCGCGCGGACCGTCCACCGCGAGGTAGACGCGCGCGGGTGCCGCCGGGCGAATGGTCTCGATGAGACCGCTCAGCAGATTCGGCCGGTTGAACGCAATCAAAAGAATCGGGGCGCAGGTCCAGTCGGGTTCGGCTGTTTGCTCGTTGCGAACAGGTGTAGGCATGGAAACAAAGGAAACAGGCGGGCAACCGATGTTGCAGCCGATTGCCCGGGCTGTTCCGATGAGACGGGTTGGGGCGTGATGCGGGGTCGCCTGTGGCAGGGGCGTGGCCGCTAGACGATTTTGGGCGGGTAAACCTTCTCGAAGTCGAGCAGGATGGTCTTGAGCCGGTCATCCAAAAACCGGATGCCTTCTTCGCGGATGGCGGCCGGGATGCCGTAGTAGGCTTCGGCGATCGCACCGGCAATGGCGCAGATGGTATCGGAGTCACCGCCAATGGAAATGCCGTTGCGGATGCAATCCTCGTAGTCGGTCGATTCGAAGAAAGCGACCAGCGCCGGCGGCACGGTGCCCTCGCAACCGTCCTCCCAGGCGTAGGCGGCTTGCAGATCGGCCAGCGTCCTGCCGTACTTGCCGTAGTACTTTTTCTCGATGACGGAGCGGATTTCCTCTTTGCTGGAGCCGGTCCGCGCCAGATAGACGGCCACAGCCGTCGCCTCGGCACCCTTCAGCCCTTCGGGGTGGTTGTGCGTCACGCCCGTCACGGCCGCCGAAAGCTTTTTGACCGCCTTGATGGAGTCGCCCGCATAGGCGCACCCGCTCACGCGCATGGCCGCACCGTTGCCGAAACTCTCATACGGAGCCGGATTCTCCGAATAAAGCCATTGCGAGAAAAGTCCGCCATAACCGCTGTCCGGATATTCCCGGCCGATGGTCTGCATGGAGGTGACCGTCTGCGCCGGCAGATCCTTGAACGAAGGGGCGGAGCGCAGGAGTGCATCGCAGATGGCCAGTGTCAGCACGGAGTCATCTGTTGCGAAGCATTCTTTTGTGAAGAGCTCAAAGTGTTTGGACCGGTGATTCGCGAATTCGAAACGCGAACCGACGATGTCGCCAATGATTGCACCAAGCATATTGCACCGTTGTTTTTTGGGGGTTGGCGGCAGAATTTCAGAGGCGAAACTGCGACCTGTCATCCGCCACCGCTTTTCATGAACGAAGGTAGTGAAATTATCTGAAGAAGTCAATGAAATCCTGCATTCACGCACTGCCTTCGCATGAGACTTTCGCATCTTTGCAGACACGTGAGCGGTTTTCTGTGCGCACAGGTTGAATTTCGAACCACTCTCATTCCATAGGATTTCAGCAAGGTAAAAAAAAATCGGTTGCTGTAATGGCTTTCCCATGCAAGCATGCATGGTGGTATGAAAACGAACACAGCAACCGATTCAATGAGGCGCAGTCTGCCTGTCTTCGCCCAGATTGTCCATCTCATTCCTCCCGGGCTCATAGAGTCGATTGAGAATCAATGCAGTCCGGTACCGGGGTTCCATTCCAGCTTGAATCTCCGAAAGGAAATAAGTTGTTGAAGCCCTGAGACAGAACACCCTCAAACGGTTCACTCGCATTCATAGACCGGTTCCAAAATGTGCTCCGCTTCAGCCGCTCACCTCCCGAGTCATAGCCCGTTTCTTTTCTTCTGCAACGTCGATAGTAATGGATGGCATCGGTACAACAGCTATCAAACAAATCGGAAGGAGTGCCAACTTGTTTAGGGGCAACAACCTTTCCATCTCTGTCAAAGGATGCCATACACCGGGGCTCCCGCTCCTCCATGCGACTCGAAAAGTCGGGCAGGAGGCAGATTTTAGAGGCAAAAATGCGTGGGTCTGGGGGCGTCACGGGCGGCCATTGCTTTTGGCATAGGCGTCCGGATCGAATTTGAAGAAGACGTTTTTAAGACCGATGAAGGAGGCGTCGGCATCCTGCAGAAAGGCCGGGGTGGGGTCCACCCGCAGCTCTTCGGGGAGAGAGACGGTGACGCGGACGCCGTCGTGGAGGCGCAGCTGCAGGGTCACCGGCGTGTCACCGGCGTGGCCGAGGATGAACTGGCGCAGCCGCTGATAGAGCGGTTCCCAGGCTTCGGAGCCGGAAAGGGTGACGACGAACGTCACACGGCGGGCGAGTTCATGCGGCGCCTCTTCAATGGGCATGAAATCGTGGAGCGTGAGCGCGGCCTCGAGCCGGAAGGAGGGTTCGAGCGTGCCGCGGAACAGGTACGTCTGATTGACCTCCGGCGGATTGCGCTCATCACGGTGTCCGGCGCGCGTGATCGCGGCAAATTCGCGGGCGAAGACGGGGATTTCATGTTTGGCAATGGTGTCTTCCAGCGTGAGGCGGCACCAGTTGCGGCCGTTTTTGTCCTGCTTGAGCGTAATCCCGGTGACAAAGGCGCAGAAAGCGACGGGACGCGAGAGGCTGCGGCGCGTCTGGCGCTGCGCGGCGCTGTCGGCTTCGGCTTTTTCCTTTTCGCGGAGGTAATGGGGATCGCGCTCGCCGCCTTCGTACATCATGGGATCGGGCATGCGGGCGGGCACTTCGGTGAAGCGGCTGCGGATGGGTTCGAGCTGCTGCTCGAGGGCGGCGAGTTCCTCTGTGATTTTGTGGAATTTGCGGAAGCCGATGACGATGTTCTGATAGCGCGTGATGGGATGCCCGGAGACATAGATGCCGAGCAGTTCCTTTTCGGCGAGGAGCTGCTCGAGGCGCGGCATCGGCGGAATTTCCGCATTGAGGGCCTCGATATGCCGGTCGCTCAGCCCGGAAACGCTCGACGAGGCGGCATCGTCGGGGACCGTGAGCAGGTCGAAGAACGACTGCTGCCCGGTGGAGCGGTCGCGGCGGTCGGAGGCGACGCGGCTGAGCGCCTTGGGGAGTTCTTCGAGCAAGGCCGCGCGGTGGAGTCCGAAACACTCCAGGGCGCCGCAACGCGTGAGCGATTCGAGGGCTTTGCGGCTGACGGTTTCGTCAATGCGCTTGAGAAAGTCATCGAGCGACTGGTACCGCCCGTTCGCATGGCGTTCGCGGACGATGGATTCGGCGGCGCCGAAGCCGACGCCCTTGACGCCGGCCAGACCGAACCGGATGCCGTTGGCGACGCCCTCGGGGTCGTTGGCGCGGCGTTCCGGCGTGAAGCGCGTGGAGGAGCGGTTGACGTCCGGCGGGAGAATATCGTAGCCCATGTCCGCCGCTTCGGAAACGAAGAGCGGCATTTTGTCGAAATTGCCGATTTCCGAGGAAATCTGTGCGCACATGTACTCCGTGGGGAAGTGCGCCTTCAGGTATCCGGTCTGGTAGGCGACGTAGGCATAGCAGACGGAGTGGGATTTGTTGAACGCGTATTCCGCGAACGAACGCCAGTCCTGCCAGATTTTCTGGATGAGCTTTTCAGCGGTTTCCTGATTGCCGTTGATGGGCGGCGAACTCATGAAGCGTTCGTTTTTGAGACAGCCGTCATGGAATTTGACGCGGAGCGTCTCCATGGTGGCAATGTCCTTTTTGCCCATGGCCTTGCGCAGCTTGTCGGATTCGCCGCGCGTGAAACCGCCGAGGGAGCGCGAGAGCAGCATCACCTGTTCCTGATAGACGGTGATGCCGTAGGTGTCCTCGAGGTATTCCTTCATCATCGGATGGTCGTAGGCAATCTGCTCGAGACCGTTTTTGCGCCGGATGAAGGAGGGGATGTACGCCATGGGGCCCGGCCGGTACAGCGCATTCATGGCGACCAGATCGCCGAAGCGGGTCGGCTTGAGGTTGCGCAGATGCTTCTTCATGCCATCGGACTCGAACTGGAAGAGGCCGGTGGTGTCGCCGTTGGAGAAGACCTGATACGTCTGCCTGTCGTCCAGCGGAATCTCGTCGAGGTGCACATCGAAGCCGCGGACTTCGCGGATGGTCGCGAGGCATTCCTTGAAGACGGAAAGCGTGGCGAGTCCCAGAAAGTCCATCTTCAGCAGACCGATGGATTCCACGAAATGGCCGTCGTATTGTGTTGTGAGCAGCGATTCGCCCTCGGTGGGCATGACGGGAATCGTGTCGATGAGCGGGTCGCGCGAGATGAGGATGCCGCAGGCATGGACGCCGGGCTGGCGGATGCAGCCGTCGATCTTTTCGGAAATCGCGAGAATGCGCCGGACGATTGGCGAGCCGTGATCGCGGGCGTCGCGCAAGTCCTGCGAGCCTTCGTAGGCTTCTTTGAAAGACTTGATTTTTGGGCCGTCGGGCACGAGTTTCGCGAGGGCGAGCGCATCGGCAAGCGGGTATTCGAGGACGCGAGAAACATCGCGAATGCACGTTTTGGGCGCCATCGAGCCGAACGTCACGATGTGCGCAACGTGATCCTGCCCGTATTTTTTGGTGACGTATTCCATCACGCGTCCGCGCCCGGCGTCATCGAAATCCTCGTCGATATCGGGCATGGAGATGCGGTCCGGGTTGAGGAAGCGCTCGAACAGCAGATTGTACGGCAGGGGGTCGACATCCGTGATGCCGAGGCAGTACGCGACGGCGGAACCGGCGGCCGAGCCGCGGCCCGGCCCCACCAGCACGCCCAGTTCGCGCGCAGCCGAAACGTAATCGTTGACAATCAGGAAGTAGCCCGGGAACCCCATGTTCAGGATGGTCGAAAGTTCGAAATCGAGCCGCTCCTTGTGTTCGGGCGTGAAGCGTTCGCCGGGCCAGCGCCGGGCCGCGCCGTCGTAGGTGAGTTTGGCGAGGTATTCGCCTTCGAAGAGAATGCGGCGCAGCGCGTGCAGCCCCTCCGGCGTGTCGCCGGAAAAGCGCTCAAACGAGGCGGGGCGGAACTTTTCCCGGATGGAAGCGGACGTCGGGTAGCGCTCCTCGTACTCTTTTTCCGTGCCGAAAGATTCCGGAATCGGGAAGACGGGCATGATGGCATTGCGGTTCAGGTCGTAGGGCTCGACCTTTTCCGCGACGGCGAGCGTGTTGGCGAGCGCCTCCGGGTGGTCGGGGAAAATCTCGAGCATCTCATCGCCGCTCTTGAGCCATTCCTGACGCGTGTAGCGGAGGCGCTTCGGGTCTTTTTCCGTCGTCTGCGTGGACATGCACAGCAGGATGTCGTGCGCCTCGGCGTCTTCGCGGAGGAGAAAGTGCGTATCGTTGGTGGCGATGACCGGGATGCCGAGCCGCTGACCCATCTTGAAGATTTCGCTGCAGACCTGCACCTGCTCGCGCCACACGCGTTCCGTGCCGCGCGGTCCCGGCGTCATGAAAGGGGCTTCCGGCTTGTGGAGCATCACCTCGAGGTAGTAGTCCTCGCCGAAAAGCTCCTGATACCAGCGCGCCGCAGCATCCGCTTTATCCAGATTGCCCTCGAGGATGAGCTGGGGAATTTCGCCCGCCAGACAGGCCGAGGAGACGATGAGCCCCTCCCGGTACTTTTCCAGCAACGCTTTGTCGATGCGCGGGCGGCGGTAAAAACCTTCGCAGTGCGCGATGGAAATGAGCCGCACGAGATTGTGGTAGCCGACGGGATTCTTGGCCAGCAGAATCAGGTGATTGTATTTTTTAGCGGGGTCGCGCTCGGTGTGCGAGCCCTGCGCCACGTATGCCTCGCAACCCAGAATCGGCTTGATGGGCGGCAAATCGCCGAATTTCTTTTTTTCGGTAGAGGTGCACGCTTCGTGAAACGCCTTGATGCCGAACATCACGCCGTGATCCGTGAGCGCCAGCGCCCCCATGCCCAGCTCGCGCGCCCGGCGGACGAGCGGGACAATTTTGCAACTGCCGTCCAGCAGCGAATAGGTGGAGTGGACGTGGAGCGGTACGAACGGGGTCATGGGAATGGAAGGAACCGGCGCGGCCGGCGCGGCGATGGAGCGGAAATGCGGGGCGAAAAGGGCGGGGGCAGGACGACTTCAGGATGCCGGGTGTAAAGCGCAGTCTTCTGGTAACCCGTGGAAAATCAATAAGATGCGCAGGATGCGCGGCGCGGGGAAGCGGCCGCGGCAGGCAGGCGGTTCCACCGGTTGCACGAGCGTCCGCTCTAAGCATACGGCAGAGAAAACCCCTGCCGCAAGCGCGTCTGCGGTGAATAAAATCTGAAAGAAAACCGGGCCGCCGCTGCCCCTGCGGCCAGACACGCCGTCCCGCGCGGACGGTCTGCGCCCATTCTTGCGCGAAACCGCACAGGCTTATCCCGTTTTTTCGGGATAATTGATCCAGATTTCTTGAAAGATGGCTCCTGTAGCCTCTTTTCAAGACTAGATACTCGTGAATAGTCCGCCAATACTTTTTCACCTGAAAGTTCAGTAAAATAACTTTGCCGTCGCTCCAATAGTTGCGCAGACTTCGTTCAGGCGGCTCTGCCGCCGAGAAAAAGTCCTTATTTGACACCTTGGTCGGAACGTTAGTGGAGACTTCAGAAGGGGGCTCCGCCCCTCCGT
>CASFKR010000035.1 GCA_949295265.1 uncultured Verrucomicrobiota bacterium
TGTCCGTTGATTTGCTGTGTCATTTGTCTCCTTTTCTCGACAAAAAGGAGGCACTAACGTCAATTCCTACCGTGTCTCAAATCCGGGGAGTAGTGCACGGTCAGAAAGCCGCCCCCCCCCCTTACCAATTTTCGGAACAAGTAAATGCGACTAGGGTAGTCGCATTTACGATGAGAAGTTACAAGTGATATTTAGGCGCTACTTCCAATATAGTGGAAATGCAGGGTTTGAGGTATACTTCTGAGCGGAGGTTTTGCCATGGACAAACTCATCAAACAAATAACGACCAGTTCGCTTAATCTCGTCGAACCTTGGTACGTTGAATCTGTCACATTTGACTCAACCAAGAATCAAGTCGATTGCTGCGTCAGCGTCCGGGAAGGAAGTTCTTTCCATTGTCCGCATTGTGGCGGTGTCGCGCAAAGCCTCGGACCCGAACCGGACGAACAGGTTTGGCGGCACGGGGATTTCTGTTTGTACCCGACATTCGTACGTTACCGCCGTCCGCGCGTGCAGTGTCCCAAATGCGGCATTCAGGAGATTCCGGCACCGTTTGAGGGAATTGTGTACCCGTTTCAGATTCCGCTTCGGAAGGAATGACGGGAAGGCGGTTTGTGAACAGGATACGGTTTCCGGCCGCCTGAAAATCCTGGTTTGCCGCTTTGTCTGGCGTTTCTTTCAGCCGGGTGGTTTCCTTGGGCGGCAGGGTGACATTTCCGTCGGTCGCGAAATGCTGCCGATGCTGTCAGTCGCTCTTGCCTCCTTCGGAACAAGTAAATGCGACCAGGTTGGTCGCATTTACGATGAGAAGTTACAACCGGGGTGATCTGCGGCGGTCAAGATGGAAAACGGAAGCGGAAATTGCTATCCTGAAGCTATGAACGCAATCCGCAAACTGCCGATTGGCGTCCAATCCTTTGAAATTCTCCGCACAGAGGGATACACGCTTATCCCGGATTTTTGAGCCACACGGAGGAAGGTTGTGAAACTCAGCCTCGCGATGAGTTCAGATAATTGAGCCACACGGAGGGGCGGAGCCCCCTTCTGAAGTCTCCACTAACGTTCCGACCAAGGTGTTAAATAAGTACTTTTTCTCGGCGGCAGAGCCGCCTGAACGAAGTCAGCGCAACCATTGGAACGACGGCAAATTTATTTTACTGAACTTTCGGGTGAAAAAGTATTGGCAGGCTATTCACGAGTATCTAGTCTTGAAAAGAGGCTACAGGAGCCATTTTTCAAGGGATCTGGATAAATTATCCCGGAAGAACCGGGATAAGCCTTGGGATACCTCTATGTGG
Organism: uncultured Verrucomicrobiota bacterium; assembly: GCA_949295265.1. Classification (GTDB taxonomy): domain Bacteria; phylum Verrucomicrobiota; class Kiritimatiellia; order RFP12; family UBA3636; genus JAEDLN01. Next base: position 1,299 of record CASFKR010000035.1, read on the forward strand.
ACAAGACGGATTTGATGTACAAACTGGTTACGAAGGGCAAGCAGTACTTTCTGTCGCGTCCGCGCCGTTACGGCAAGAGTCTTCTGATTACAACCCTCCGCGCTTACTTCGGGGGTAAGAAAGACCTTTTCAAGGGGCTCGCCATCGAAAAACTGGAAACGGAGTGGAAAGAATATCCGGTTTTTTTTATCTGGATTTCTCACGCACCGGCGATTCGTACGAAGACGTGGAGGCTCGCTTCACCGTTTGGATGGGTGAACTGGACAAACAGTACAAATGCAGAACTTCCAGGTATCCGAATCTTGCCGAACGGTTCGGCGCCCTCGTCAAGAAGGTCTTCCGTAAACAGGGCCCGATTGTTTTTCTCGTCGACGAGTATGACAAACCGCTCCTTGGAGCGAAGGGCGAGGATCGTGAGCGTATCCGGGCGCTGTATAAGAGCATTTTCGGCAACTTGAAAGGGTTGGGTGAGTCTTTCCGTTTCGCCTGGCTTACCGGCATCACGAAGTTCGCAAAGGTTTCCATCTTCAGTGACCTCAACCAGTTGTACAATCTCTCTATGTCCGAGGATTATGCTACCCTCTGCGGTCTTACGCAGGAGGAACTTGAGGCGACTTTCGGGCCGGAGATTGAAGTTCTCGCCAAGAAACGGCAGCTGACCCGAGAGGCATGCTTGGACAATCTCCGCAAGATGTATGACGGCTATCGCTTTCACCCGGATGGTAAACGCGTCTACAATCCTTTCAGTCTGATTTATGCTTTCAGGGATAAAGAGTTTGGAGCCTACTGGTTTGAGTCCGGAACGCCCTCCTTCCTCGTCAATCTATTCCAGAAAAATGCCGACAAACTGCGCGAGCTTCCCGCACAGGACGAACTCACAGTAGGCCGTGAGGCCCTCACCAGCGCATATGAGGACAATCACAATCCGCTGACGTACCTTTTCCAAGCCGGGTATCTCACCATCAAAAGCTACAATGCGGAGTTTCTTCGGTACACCATTGATTTCCCGAATGACGAGGTTCGCTACGGCTTTCTGAAGGCTCTCATTCCCTACGTTACGTACAAGGCTTTTGAGAATAGCAGCGACCTTGAGATTGACAAACTTGCCTTGGATTTCAAGACGGGAAACACGGCATCCATTATGAAGAGTCTGCAGGGGCATCTCGCCAGCCTTCCGTATCACGAAGGTTCGGATGTGGCGCTAAAGTCCGAGAGCGTCTTCCGCAATGTGATTGCCAGCATTTTCCTGCTGACGGGTCAGATGGTCCACACGGAGAAGCACACGTCCCAGGGGCGTATCGACAGCGTGGTCGAAACGCCGGAACACGTCTACATTTTCGAGTTCAAAGTCGACAAATCTGTGGAGGAAGCCCTCGAACAGATTGAGCAGAGCGGCTACGCCAAGCCCTACGCCGGCGATGCCCGCACGCTTCACAAAATCGGCGCCGTCTTCTCCACCAAGACCCGCACCTTCTCCGACTGGCGCGAAGTGCTCTGTTAACGCCTCTCTGGAAATAGACGCCCGGTCTCCCTAAAGACGGTGACTGTCAGTTTTATATCGGGGATAAAGCGCCCCATATTATAAAGGGCTTGTAATCAGCAGCCCGAAGAAGTGTAGAAGGACGCTTCTTCGGGCTTATCGGGATTCTGTTTGTTTTTTAGATTGTCAGGATTTTACTTCCCTGCAGACGCAAGATGCTCATTTTTGCCAATAGGAAGCATTCTGCGCGTTGGAAGGAAGGGAGGAACATGCAGGCAGCATGGACAGAGCAAGCGTTGCCAGCAGGATCAAAAGAAACGTCTTTTTCATGGTGAGGATTCAGATGCCCAAGCCATCCGCGTCCGCGTTAATCACAATGGAACGGACTCCCTGTACAGCAGGGGTAATGTCTGGTTCCATATTGGATTCGACTGGCGGGTTGGCTGTTGCAGGCGTGGAAACTTCGGGGCTGACAAGAGGTTCAGCTTTTTCAATAACGGGCATATGCAGTGCGGCAACGTTTTTCTGAGACCAGGCATCAGAGGCGTACCCGGTTGCAGCCTCGGCATTCGCACAGCAGGCCCTGCAGAGTGTTTCGTTTCCGAGAGTGCGGGCAATATAGGCCAGATGTACCCACGGCCAAGGCGAGGCGGAATTGAGATAAGCGGCATGGAGCAGGAGAACGGAGGCCTCGGCATGCCGGCCCAGATGACGGGCAGCCGCCCCGGCCATGTTGAGCGCATCAAAGGTCATGGTCCGCTCCGCACAGGCGAGGAAGTGGCGATAGGCTTTCTCCAGGCGGTTTTGGTTGTAAGCACTCTCTCCCGCGCGATAATCGGGGTCCTGCGCCACATTGGCGACAGAGCCCAACGGATAACGGCCGGCCAAACGCGGGAGCGCAGCCAGACGCGCGGTGCTGAAGCGTGCCTGATTCAATACCTCGTTCCATGGTGTACGGTCAACTGCAACTGGTATTGGACCGAGCGTGGCGCGCAGGGCAATCAACGCTTCGACAGGAGCCCCGGGAGCAAGGAGCGAGGGCTCGGCAAGAAGCTTCTGACGCGCACTGGTGAAGTCCATACGCGAAATTCCCGCCAAAGCCGCTTCCTCGATGCCGACGACAGCGCTGTAAATGTTGCTCCCGCCCTCGCGACCGCTCCAAGGGGTGGTAAGCCCCCGGATGGTGGCAGAGACGTTCATTTGCCGGGTAAGCCAATCAATCAGTGCTGTGCGTTCGCCCTCGTTCAATGCCGCAGGCCAGGCAATCTTTTCAATGGTCGCATAGGCAAGCAAATCGGCGGAGGCCTTGAGAGCGGCTTTTTCCTGGGCTGCCTGCCGGGAACTGGAGTTGTTCGAGACCGCCTGGACGGAAGCCTTGCAGAAAAGCATCCCGTCAAAGCGGGTGAAGCGCTCTGACAGGATGCCGGTACGATGAGCTTCGAAGACCTCGCCCACGCTGGCGGCCTGAACCGCACAAGCGCTGGCGAGGAACATCGCCGCGATGAAATGCTTAGAACGCATCGTCATCGCCTTGACTTCCGTAGTTCAACATCGGGCTTCCGGTGCTGGTATTGGCGGCGGATCCGGATTGGGCAGTGACCGGTGAAACCGGGGCAACCGAGCGGCGGCCTGCGGCACCATTCTTGGCAGAGGCTTCGATATTCGCCTTGTTCTGCCGCGCCTTCGCGGCAGCCGAAGGGCTCCACATGCGGACTACACCATAGACGGTCTGTCCAGAGACCGGGTGCACAGCCGTCCACTGGCGGACTGTGGTGATGCCGTTGATCTCAAGGCTCTTGCCGACGCTCTTCTGGTATTCGCTGTAAGAGCTTTCGTCGTTGTAGTCCGGGAGCTGCCCCTCGAGGTTGTAGTCCAGGGACTGTTCCGCTTCGGACAAGGCATCGGAGCATACGACAGACTCACCGGCAAACGAGCGGATTTGTCCGTCCGCATCCAGACGGGCCTTGCTGTAGGCCGCATTCTTGGCGCGGCTGTTTGAAGTGCGCGCGGCGCTCTGGCCGTACGAAACGAGAACATAGTTTCCGTTTTCGTCAATCTTCTGTTGCACACCGAAGGTGGAGAGCAGAACGGCAGGGTCAGAGGGAACCTGCTCCTTGATGGTCTTCTTGCCTTTCTTGGAGGCAGTGGGGACATTCGCCGAGGTGAGGCTGGCGGCGGTTTCCGCAAGGACGGGGCTCCAGATGGCGACAACACCGATTTCACCCTGTTTGGTTTCGGGGTCGAAGCCTTCTACGGTGAAAAATGCCTGGAGGCCGGAAACCAGTGCCGTGGAGGTTGAGTTGACGGAACGCTGGAATTCCTCTGTGGCAGCCAGTCGCTTGGCTTTTTCGGCAGCCGCGGCATAGGCGGCCTGTGCGGCATCGCGCTGGGCATCAATCGATACGCCCTCTTTTCGCAGCAGATTGTCAAGTTTGGCACCGGCGTACGCCCTGGCCTTTCCGATGAGCGAATCCGGCGGCATTGCGGCGAGTGCGGCGGCCATTTCCTCCTGCGGCGTAGGGGTGGTATTGTTGTTCGCTTCCTGATAATTAGACATTACAGCCGTAGAAATGCTTACGCTCAGATAGCGCGACATATTGCTCTTGGCGGCCAGCATCGCCTTGGCAAAGGCGCGCGGTCGGGAAGCAGCATAGGAAGGGTGATTGGGCGGCGCGGCAATGGTGCCCACGCCGTAGGCAACGGTAAAGGCACCATTCTTGCCGCTGTTTTCGCCTTCCGTCCATCCCTTTGCGTCAAGGAACGCCTGAATCTGAGCCATCGCAGAAGTATCGGCATCAATCTGCGCACCGGTCTCCTCCAGCGGCATGGCGCCGCTGGGGTCAGACTGAGCAGAGAGCATGGTGGTAAGTGCAAGGACTGCAGTGCAGGTGACGAGAAATTTCATAGGGAGAAATCCTTTTGGGAGATGTTATGGAAGTTCAAAGATGATTTTGTTGGGAGTGACGGAGCTGGCAGCCGGGAGATCCGGGCAACTTTGGCGGAGTTGCGTGAGAAAGTCCTGTGAATTGCCCTTCAGCGTCAGGCGGATGGTGGCGGAGGCAACCTCATCGTTGCGCGAGAAGGTGGCGGAGCCTGCGCTGGGGATGCTCTCGTTGATGGTGTCTGTGATGGACTCGACAACCTTCGCCTGCGCGGCGGTGCGGAGATTGCGGAAGACCATGCGGACGGTGCGCCCGTTGTTGGTCATGTCGGCAATGGCACGCTGGAGGCGCTCGTGAAGGGGCTTGCCGATCTGCTTGACGGCCTTCTCCACGCAAATCTGCGCTTGACGTTCTTCGGTGCCGGTGAAGGTAGAGGATTTGCGCGGATCATTCTGGAGCGTAAAAAGTTGCACGCCGGATTTGTCGTAGCAGATTACGGTAAGTTGCAGTTGTGAGCCGGGGCGCCCGTTGACCGGATGCTTTACGCGGTTGAACTCGGTTTTCGTCTCGACCTTGTAGTCCGCCGTGCCCTTCTGCACGGCGCACTTCAACCCTTTGCCCATGAGGAAGTCCGAAATCTGCCGGATGGCATCATCGTTGGTGCCGGTAATCCAAAAGATTGGGTCACCGACCGCCTTCATCTGCGCGCCGTAGCTCTCCTGAAGCTCATCCTTATCGACCTCCGCGACGATCCGCACGCGGCAGACATTGCCCTCCTGCGTCTGCTCGAGGATACGATAGGCTGAGACCATGCCTTGCACATCGGAATAGACGCGAGAGCGGACGGAGCCGTCCTGAGAGGAATCGCTGCCAACAATGGAGGAGCCCATTACCTGCTCGAGAGCATTGCGCTTGGCGGCCTCAAGGGCGGCGTCTGCCGTGGGCCCCTCGCCGGATGCGGTGACTGTGCCGGGGCGCTCATCCGCCATCGCACGCTTGAGCGCGGCGGAGGCATCGGCCGTCTTCTGCGTCAGCACCGCGATGGCGGTGGCGACCCCCTCCTCCACGCGGCAGCTCTCGATGCGCACACCGCGCAGCAGCTCACTCACATCCTGGCGCGCCATCTGACTGAACGCCTCCTGGATGCCCGCATCACTCTCACTGTAAGCGCTCTCGGTCACGCTCTGGACCTGGACGGTGAAGAAGCTCGCCAGCTCCTTCCGCGCCTCCAGTTCGGCAGCCGCACGCGCCTTCGCTTCACCATCCGTCACATCCGCGCGCCCGATGGCAACCACCCAGAGACCTGTTGAGTCATCCGTGCCGCAAGTCGAGGTGCCGCCATCTGTTACCAGCTTGTGCCCGATGGCCCTGAAGTCAGGTTCCGCTGCCCGGACGGTGCCGGCACCTATTGCGATTAAAAGAAGCAAAAAATGTTTGACCATTTCAGATTTTTCCTCTGCTGTGTTGGAAGATTATAAAGAGGAAATAAAACCGGCCTCCTTCCGGATGGAGCGGGAGGAGGTCGGTCGCATTAATTTCAGTTGGAAATGTACATTTCCTTTGTCTGCCATTCCGGAGGCATGGCCATGCCGTAGCCGACTGCAAAGAGCGTGTCCGGGTTCTTGCTCAGCCAGTCCGGTTTGGTCTGGATATCTTTCAGAATTTGTTCGGCATCCGGATCTTTGGTGTTTTTGCGCCAGAACTCGAGCATCGAGGAGTTGACACCCGGCGTGGCTGTGGCATTGCCCAGCGGGATGTCCATGCCGTCCAGTTTGGCGTAGATGACCATCTCCATGCCCTTGGCAACTCCTTGTTCGACGCCGCAGTCCATCTGCATCCGGAGCGTGGTGCCGCGGACACCGGTTACACGCCCGCCAACGGGATACTCGTTTCCGAGTTCGTTGGCGATGCGGATGGCTGCCTGTGTGGCCAAATCCTGAAAGAGCGACTGCACATCGGATTTGCTGCGGTAGTTGTAGCCGGCGATGACGGTTCCGCCGCGGTCGAGCGTCTGGTTACGGTAGACACGGAAGTCAAGATCCTTCGTGAACTTGATCTTGCCGGTGCGCATGTCCTTGCACGTCAGGTTGATTGTGCAGTTGAACGTAATGCGCTTCGTACGACCGGAACGAACCTCTTCCGCATGGACATTCGTGTTCCATGAAGCCAGCAGATCCACTGTTGCGGGAGCCTGTTCCGGCAGCTCTATCTCACCGAAGTCCGCCAGGTCTTGAAGGATCGAGGAATCAGCACCTTGCATCGCGTAAACGGAGAAGCGCTTCAGCTTCGCCAGTTCGGACTGCATGCGCAGACCCATATACTTCATGTTGCTGTCATCGAACGCGTTCGAGGTGAGCGTGCCGGGGAGCGTTGCCAGCGTCAGGCGGCCGTAATTTTCCGTGCCGTAGTTCCCGGGCAGTTCAACCGGCATCTTCGAGACCTTGGCACGGTCATAAACCGTGATATTAGGGTTGATCTGATGTCCCGGAGATGCGCAACCAACGATGAATGCAAATATTGGTGCGAGTAAGATGCCGAACAAAATCTGTTTCATGTGCGCCTTGTGTTAATCGACCTTCGTCGTAAGTGCGCTCGTCAGCCAGGGAATCGCCTTGAGCATGGTCGTGGTCTGCAACTGCAGGCGATCTACCGCAGCGAGGAGTGCCTTGTCCTGAGCAGAGGCGAACGGCGTAGCACCAAGAGCCAGCCGCTTGGCAAGGTCCTTGTCTTTCAGGGCATTTGCCAGTTGTGTGCTCGAGGCCGCCACGGTCGTGGCATAGCTGGCCAGTTTCGGCACAACATCTTTCCAATTCGTTTTTTCGATACCAATGACCTCAAAGAAAACCTGACGGCCCTCTTCGGCCCCCATGTTCTTCTGCAGAGCGTCACTCCATGCGGCCACCTTGTTGGCGTTCTCCTCGGAGAGATTGGCAAAGAAGGCGTCCGTATCTTCGGTGGAGGTCAGATTCAATTTGCGGAAGTTGTAAACGACTGTCGCAGCATCGAGAAGCGTTTCCTCTGTCGCGTTCAGCGTCATGCCAGCTTCGATGCAAGCCAGTTTGGCCTGACGGGTCTGCTCGGCGGCAAGAGCATCGCCAGAGAGCTTTGCGGCTTCAGGACCATTCACCCAACCGGCATAGGTGTTCCACGCATTGACGGCCAGCTGCTCGCTGACTTTTGTAGCCGTCCAGGTTGTCACCGCCGTGGAAATGGGCCCAATCGTGTTCACCAGGGCGTCAATCGTCGGATTGTTGCAGAGGAGGGGATCTTTCAGGCCTTCCTCGGTAATCTGCACATACATTTCTGCGCGATTTGTCCAATCCTGAACTACCTCTTTTTGCTCATCGGTCAGTGCCACCTTCGAGGAGGCGCAACCTACAAACATAGATGTTGCCATTGCGAGGGCAACGACCGTAACTGTCTTTTTCATTTATGAATTGGTAATTGTCTGTTTTCAAAACAGGGAAGAATTTTTCTGGAAAAATCACGCGATTACGTGCCGCGTGATGAAAATTATGGTTGCAAAAAAAAAGGCGGGTCAAGCATTATTTACAAGAAAATTAAAGAAAGGATAAATGATGTAACGGATTGATTTTTGGAGATTTAGCTTGGATTGCTTTTTTTCCGGCAGATTTTTTTCGTAAATCGTACTTCCGTTCTGGAGAAATAACCGTTCCTGGTGCAGATTCCTGTCTGGAGGTTTCAATAAAAAAAAACTCAAAAGCAATTGCCCTTGGCCGGAACGTTAGCGGAGGCAGAGTCCGTGTGATGAATTCCTTCGCGTAATGGCCATCTGCGTCTCTGCGGGAACCTCCACATCGTCTGCTTTGCTCTGCGGAAAACAAAATCTGGCGAGCTGCAAGATGGAAACTGCCAGTGGAAATTGCTTTCCTGAAAACATGAACGCACTCCGTAAACTGCCCATCGGGATTCAATCCTTCGAAGAACTCCGTACAGAGGGGTATCTCTATGTGGACAAGACGGCTTTGGTTTACAAGTTGGCAACAGAGGGGTCGCAGTACTTCCTGTTGCGTCCGCGGCGGTTCGGCAAAAGTCTGCTGACCACGACTTTTCGCGCTTATTTCGAGGGTAAAAAAGACCTTTTCAAGGGTCTCGCCATTGAGAACCTGGAAACGGAGTGGGAATCCTATCCGGTGCTCTATTTGGACTTCGCGGGCTATAACTTCAAACGCCCGGGAATGTTCGACGTGGCGATGGATGAGCATCTCCGGATGTGGGAGAAGGCTTTTGACGTTGCGAAGGAAAGTGATTTTCCCGAGTTTCGTTTCCGGAATATCATCCGGTCGATTCAGGAGAAGACCGGCAAGCAGATTGTCCTGCTGGTGGATGAGTACGACAAGCCTCTTTTGGAGACGGAAGGAGAAGAGCGCGAACAGATTCGCTCCACGCTCATGGGTTTTTACGGGAATCTGAAAAGCATGGGTGAGTATTTCCGTTTTGCCTGGCTGACCGGCACCATGAGGTTCTCGTTGGCAACTCCTTTCAGTGGCATCAACCATCTCAATGTTATTTCGATGGACGAAGCGTACACTACACTCTGCGGCATCACGCAGGCGGAGATGAAGCGAAATTTTGGCCCAGAAATCGATACGTTGGCCGCGGCGCACAGGCTTACCCGCGAAGAATGCCTGGAAAAACTCTGCAAGACGTATGATGGTTATCGGTTTCACCCGAACGGTGAACGCGTCTACAATCCTTTCAGCCTCATGAAAGCTTTTGGCGAGGAGCGGTTCGGTGCTTACTGGTTTGAGTCCGCGACATCTTCTTCTCTGATTACCGCGCTCCAGAAAAACGTTGATAAACTGCGCGAACTTCCTGCGCAGGATAAGATTACCGTCAGCGCGGCTACGCTTACCAGTGCCTACGAGGACAATAATAACCCGTTGACGTACCTTTTTCAGGCCGGGTATCTCACGATTATACGGTACGATTCCGAATATCTTGAGTATACGCTGGATTACCCGAACGATGAGGTCCGTTACGGTTTTTTGAACGTCCTGATTCCCTATGTCACGGATACAGCGTTCGCCGATCGTGACGCGCTCGAAATTACCAGGATGTCCCGCGATTTTGAGGACGGGAACACAGCGTCCGTCATGGCGCGGTTGCAGAGTCACCTCGCCAAGTTGCCGTACCAGGAGGGGCCGGATGCGGCGATGGAAGGCGTAGACCGTCTTCCGTAACGTGGTTGCCAGTATCTTCCTGCTGACGGGTCAGTTTATCCGCACAGAGAAGCACACGTCTCAAGGGCGTATCGACAGCGTGGTCGAAACGCCGGAACACGTCTACATCTTCGAGTTCAAAGTCGACAAATCTGTGGAGGAAGCCCTCGAACAGATTGAGCAGAGCGGCTATGCCAAGCCCTACGCCGGCGATTCCCGCACCCTCCACAAAATCGGCGCCGTCTTCTCCACCAAGACCCGCACCTTCTCCGACTGGCGCGAAGTCCTGGGGCGGTAACCGCCGCGTGTAGGGGCAACCGGGCGGTGGGCCGTAACGGCGTTGCCAGTCGCTTCGTGCGAGGGTTCAGCTCGCATGAAGCGAAATCTGTGCAGCGGGGAATGTTGGAATCTTCGGAAGATGGAAGGTTTCTCCGTGCGGGGAGCGTGCGATGGGAGAAGGTGTATGATTCGACAGCGTCAGAGCAGGGCCGTCGGCGGGTATGCGGTCTTGAGCGGGTACGTTTTCCGCTGAAAAAGCTTTCCGGACGGACGGGGAAAACGGGCGGATTCTCCTTGAAAAAAGCGGGGCGAGCGAATATGATGTAGTGCCTACAAACGACCCCAAAATCCCATGGCCCTGAACATTGGCATCGTCGGGCTTCCGAACGTCGGCAAGTCCACTCTTTTTAATGCTCTGACGCGCGCGCAAAACGCCAAGGCGGAGAATTTTCCCTTTTGTACCATAGAACCGAATACGGCGATTGTGCCGGTTCCGGACGGGCGCCTGCAGGTGCTGGCGGATATGGTTCACCCGCAGAATATCATTCCGGCAACGGTGGAATTCGTCGATATTGCGGGTCTCGTGAAAGGCGCCTCCAAAGGGGAGGGCCTCGGCAACAAGTTTCTGGCCAATATCCGCGATGCCAACGCAATCCTCGAGGTCGCCCGGTGCTTCGAAAATCCGGATATCGTGCATGTGGAAGGGTCGATTGACCCGGTGCGCGATGTCGGCATCATCGAAACGGAACTCATTCTCTCCGATCTGGAGGCCCTCGAAGGGCGGTTGGCCCGCCTTTCGAAAATCGCCAAGGCCGACCCCAAGGCGCGTCCCGAAGTGGAGGCGCTGACCGCGCTGCAGGCGCATCTCGAAGAGAGCCGCCCCGTGCGCACTTTCCCGGGGCACGACGCGCCGGAACTGGCGCAAGCCCTGCTGGAATGCCGCTTCCTGACCGACAAGAAAATCATTTACGTCGCCAATGTGGCGGAAGCCGATATTGCGGCGGACAACGACCACGTCCGCGCCTTGCGCGCACACGCCGAGGCCAACGGGTGCGAGTGCGTGCGCATTTGCGCCGCCGTCGAGCAGGATATGGCGGGCCTCAGCGATGAGGAGCGCAATGAGTTTCTTTCCTCGTACGGTATTTCCGAAAGCGGGCTGGACGTCATCGTCCGCAGCAGCTATCACACGCTGGGCCTGGCCTCGTATCTGACGGCCGGTCCCAAAGAGGTGCGCGCCTGGACGTTCCGGCGCGGCTGGAAGGCGCCCAAGTGCGCCGGTGTCATCCACAGCGATTTCGAACGCGGGTTCATCCGGGCCCGGGTGGTCCGGTACGAGGATTTTGTCCAACACGGCGGCGAACTCAAATGCCGCGAACTCGGGCTGGTCCGGGAAGAAGGCAAGGAGTACGAAATGCAGGACGGCGACATGGTCGAGTTCCTGTTCAACGTGTAGCCCCGCCCCGGGTTCCCCGGGCATCGTCCGGCGCCGGTCCGCGCCTTTCACACGGTTCCTTTTTCATTTCTCATGATCGCATGAAAACGATTTTCAACCGCCGTCTTTCCGGTCTGCTTGCCGCAACGGCTTTTCTGTGCACGGCGACGCTGGCGCATGCGCTTCCCGAATGGCGCAACGTCGTGCAAGCCTTCGGGCAGGGGACGGACAAGACGGACGTGATGGCCGACAACGCGGAATACAGTTTTTCGAAGACGGGGCCCGATGCGAATTGGACGACCTTTTCGGGCAACGTCGCCATCCGCCACCGCGGCTACGAACTGCGGGCCGATAAAATCCGCTACAATGCCGAGACAGGCGATGCGGAAGCGGTGGGCAACGTGGTGCTCATCGGAACCGACGGAACGCTGTGGAAAGGCGAATCGCTGAACGTCAACCTCCGGGAGCGGGCGGGCTCGGCCTCGGGCATCGACCTCTATTCCAAGCCGTTCCGCGTGCTGGCCGAAGGCGGCTCGTTCGACACGCTGGTGAAGTCCAATCAGTGCTATGAGGTGCAAAACGCCATCATCACCACGTGTACGAATGAGGTGGGGCATTTCCACTATGCGGTCAAGGCCAATCGCGTACGGCTCCGCCCGAATGATGATGTGACGGCCTGGGGCGTCTATCCCGAGCTCTTCGGCATTCCGTTCTTCTACCTGCCCTGGTTCTGGAAGGACCTCCTGAATCACTACGGCTTCCGCTTCCAGCCCGGCTACAAGGGTTCGTGGGGCGCTTATCTGCTCTCGACCTACAAATTCCCGATTTTGCGGGACAAGGAAAACTACGCGTACATCGATTCGTACACCTTTGCGGACTACCGGAGCAAGCGCGGTTGGGCGTTCGGCGAGAAAATCAAGTGGGACTTTGCCGATCCGCTGACGAAAATCAAGGAATCGCAGGGCTTCATCACCGGGTACTACATTCCGGATGATCACGATTTGCCGGAAGAACTCGATCCCGAGGACACGGAGCGCTACCGGATCCGCCTGCAGCACAGCTGGAACGCCACGGACCGCGATCAGGTCCTGATTCAGGCGCTCTACGTTTCGGATACGCGTATTCAGCGCGATTTCTTCCGCAAGGAATACCGCGAAATGACGGAGCCGGACAACTTTGCGACGTATACGCACTACGGCGACCTCTCTTCGTTCGGGTTGACGGCGCGCTACCGCCTGAATGACTTCTACACGCAGGTGGAGCGGCTCCCGGAAGCCTGGTTCTCGCTGAGTTCCATCGAGCTCGGGAATACGGGGATATATCTGGAAAACGACACCTCGCTCGCCTTCCTTCGCTCCGTGTATAATCACGACCAGTATGGCGATGAGCGCGATTACGAAGCGTTCCGCGCCGATACGTCCTTTGTGCTGAGCTATCCCGGCAAATACTTCGGCTTCCTCTCGGTGGTGCCCCGCTTCGGCTATCGCGGCACCTACTACGACAAGACGCTTGAAGCCATCACGACGACGACGATGGAGACCACCGTCCACACAAACAGCTACGGCGAGGTCTACAGCACGTCGAGTGAGCACCGCGAAACGCAGTACCGCGAAGACAGCGCGGGTTTCCGCTCCGTCTTCGAAGTCGGTGCCGAGGTTTCGACCCGCGCCTACGGCTTCTTCACTTCGCCTTCCGGCGATACGTGGCGCCACGTGGTCGAGCCGTATATGAACTGGACGTATATTCCGCGCCCGAATCTCGAGCCGGAAGAGCTCTACCAGTTCGACGAAATCGACGAAATCGACAAGACGCACAACGTGCGCATCGGTGTGCGCCAGCGCTGGCAGCAGCGGCGGCTCGGTCAGACCGCCGTGTCGGAAAAGTTTTATCTCGATACGTGGGTTGATCTCGATGTCGAGCCGGAGGACGATCTGGAGAACTTCTCCGACTTCGGATGGGATGCCCGGTATTACCCGATGTCGTGGCTGCGTTTCCGCACTCGCGGTTATTACGACAACAACATCGAAGATGTGGACGATGTGGAAGTCAGCATGACCGCATGGCACAACGCCTTCCGGAGCGAAATCGGCTACCGGTACCACTCCGATGAAAACAGCCTTCTCTACGGCTCCATCTCCTGGTACGCCAACGAGCGTTGGGGCTACAATCTGTTCGGACGCTACGAGTTCGAAACCTCGCAGGTCGAGGAAGTCGGCGGCTGGATTCAGCGCACCTGGGACTGCATCGCGATGCGCTTCCTCGTCGGCGTGGAGCCCGGCTACACGAACGACCGCGGCTACGACGAGGATGACGACTGGCACATCTCTCTTACGGGTTGGCTGACAGACTTTGTGCCGAACAGCATTCTCGAGGAGGACAACCGGTGAGTGAGTCTGAACTGCCGGTCTGGGAAGATGACGGCTCCGTTTTTCCCCGGTTTCAGCTGCTGGACGTTCGCCTGACGGGCGTGCGGCTGGAGCAGGCCGTCGCCCGCGTGATGCGGCTCAGCCGCGATGGCGGACGTCACTACGTCTGCGTTTTTGCGGCGGAGAGCCTCCTGCAGGCGCATGCCAATCCGCGCCTCGCGGACATCGCAAACGGCTCGGATATGACGCTGTGCGACGGCATGCCGCTCGTGATGACCGGCAAGCATCTCGCCAAACTGGATATGAGCCGCTGCTATGGTCCGGACGTGATGCTCCATGTCTGCGACCGCGGGCGCGCCATCGGGCTCCGGCACTACCTCTACGGCGGCGCAAGCCCGGAGGTGCTGGAGAAACTGCAGCAGCGCCTTACGGAGCGCTTCCCGGGGCTCACCTTTGCCGGGTCGTACTGTCCGCCGTTCCGCCCGCTCACGGATGCGGAAAAACAGGAGGTCGCCGGGCGCATCAATGCATCCGGCGCCGACGTGGTCTGGGTGGGCATCGGCACGCCGAAACAGGATTACTGGGTTTCGGAGATGCGTCCGCTGCTCAAGCCGTGCGTCTCGGTCGCGGTGGGTGCCGCTTTCAATTTCCACGCCGGCTTCGTTCCGCAGGCGCCGAACTGGATGCGCCGCAATTGCCTCGAGTGGCTTTACCGGCTCTGTGCGGAGCCGCGCCGGCTCTGGCGCCGGTATCTGGTGGGCAATCCGCACTTTGTCTGGCTCATGTTCCGGCAGTGGCTGACGAAGCGCCCTGCGCCGCTGGCGAAGGTTTATCGCGACGAAGCGCCCTGAGGCGGCGCCCCGGCACCTCCGCAAGGGCGGCGCTCACAGATGCTGTGCCGCCCCGTTGTGCGCAAAGAGGGACAGCGCGCGGAACAGGAAACGGTTGAAAACCCATGGAATCCATTTTTCATTCGCGTTCGTGGACGCTCCGCGACGTCTGTATTCTCGATCCGGGCCGTGGCGAGGACCGGTCGGGCGACCTGTTTTGCCGCGATGGCGTGCTGACGGATTCGCCGGATCCCGCAGCGCCGGTGTTTCGTCCTTCCGGCGCCGCCTGCCTTGTGATGCCGGCTGCCATCGATTTGCACGTGCATTTCCGCCAGCCCGGCAAAGAGGCGGCGGAAACCGTCGCCAGCGGGCTGGATGCCGCCGCCGCGGGCGGCTTCGGTACGGTGGTCGCCATGCCCAATACGACGCCCCCGCTGGACACTCCGGAGGCGCTCGCGCAGCAGGTCGCCCTGGCCGCCGCCGCGCCCGAGCGGCGCGTGCGCTACTGCCTCTCCGCCTGTTGCACGAAGGGGCGCGCCGGGCGCGAGGCCGCTCCGCTCGAGGCGCTGGCGCAAGCCGGATGCGTCGCTTTTACGGATGACGGCGCCATGGTCGCCGATGACGCAGTCATGACCGAAGTGATGCGCCGCGCCGCCGCGCTCGGTCTGCCGGTGATGGATCACGCCGTTGTTCCCGGACTGGCGGGCGCCGGCGTCATCCGCGACGGCGAGGGCGTCCACCCTGCGGGTGCCGCCATTTTCCCGGAGACGGCGGAGCTCGCCGCCGTGGCGCGCGATTTGCGCCTCGCCAAGGAAACCGGCGCGCACATCCACCTGCAGCATCTTTCCTGCGCGGAGTCCGCCTGGCATCTTTCGATTTCGCAGCAGGAGGGCGTGCGCGCCACGGCTGAAGCCACGCCGCACCATCTCCTGTTCTGCCGCGAGGAAATTCCCGGTGATGACGCGAACTGGAAGATGAATCCGCCGCTCGGGACGCGCGAAGACCGCGCCATCCTGCGGCAGAGCGTTCTCGACGGAACGATTTCCTGCCTGGCGACGGATCATGCGCCGCATACGGCGGAATCGAAGGCGCGGGGCTTTGTCGGCGCGCCCTTCGGCGTCATGGGACTGGAGACCGCGCTCCCGTCCACGTGGCAGGCGCTCGTCACCGAATGCGGGATGCAGCCGCTCGACTGGGCGGCGCGCTGGACGGCGGGGCCCGCCGCCGTGCTCGGGCTTCCTGCGCCCTCGCTTGCGCCCGGAGCACCGGGCCGCGTGACCCTGCTCTCGATGGAGCCCTGGACGCCGGATGAGACTTGCCTGCGTTCCCGTTCGCGCAACAATCCTTTCCTCGGGCGCACGTATCCCGTCCGCGTGCTGGGGCTGCTTGCCTGACACGCACGCCCCTGCCTCAGAACCCGAGGTTGAAGAGAGGAATCCAGTCGATTTCGGTACCGTCGGTGTGGTTGCCGACGCCGATTTGAATGCCCTGCAGCACGCTGCAGGCGTTGGCAAAGCCGATCTGAAAGCCGCGCACGATTTCGGCGCGGTTGTAGAGTCCAATCTGACCGCCCACGACGCCGGTGGCGAAATTGACGAGCCCCAGCTGCATGCCTTCCACCATTTCAGCCGTATTGTGGAGGGCAATCTGCAGCCCGGTCATCTGCCGGAGGTTTTCGCCGAAATTGGCGATGGCCGCCACCTGAATGCCGCGGAAGCCGCCTTCCGTCCGGTTCGCAAGCCCTGCGATCTGGATGCCGGTGAAGGAGGCGCTGCGGTTGAAAAAGCCTGCCGCCTGAATGCCGAGCGAGGGCGCGCGCGTCTCCGTCGAAAAGCCTGCCACCTGCAGGCCCGCGAGCGAGCCGTCCGTCTCCGCGGAAAGGAGGCAGACGTCGAGTCCCGCCAGGGAGCGGTGCACGCCCTGGAAGAGTCCGAGCCGCAACCCGAGGATGTTGCAGCCCTCGGAGGGCATCTGGCAGGAGCGGACGAGCGAGAGCGCAATCGGAGAAATGCCGGTGGCCTGTGGCAGGGGCGTGGCAGAGGCAGCACCCGGCGCCGCATCGGCCGGGAGACTCCGGGCGATGCCGGTGACGGCAAACAGCAACAGCAGGCAGAGGACGGAGCGACGCATGGCAGGGGTGTGGCAGCTACCAGAGCAGTTCGACGAGCACCTGCTTCTTTTCCGTGTCGACGATCAGATTCCAGCGTTTGGAATTGACGTCCGGCGAGAGTTTGAGCTTGTCGATATCCTTGGCTTCGCCTTTCCACAGGAGAACGGGATACTTGCCGGGTTTGGTTCCGCGCGCGGCTTCCGGCCGGATGAAGGTGTCGTAATCGAAGGAGACATTGCCCGTCACGAGCAGCGGGTGTGTTCCGTGGGGCGCGAAGGCGGGGCTGACCGCGATGGAGATGGTGTTGTTCGCGTAGACGGTCAGGGTTTCAATGGGGCTGATTTCGCAACCGGAGAGTTCGAGGAGGTTGTGGTAGGAGTCGGCATTGCGGGAGCCGCCGACGGAGATGCGCGAGAGGTTGGTCAGTTTGGCGCCGGGACCGCCGCGGAAGATGTTGCCGCGCACGCGTTCCGTGCCGTTGCCGTAGCCGATGAGCAGCGCACCGCCATGGAAATCCCACGAAGAGGGGATGTTGTTGTGCGCGGCGATGACGACGAGATTGGTTTCGGAAACGGCGTTTTTCCGTGCATTGCCGATGGTGCCGACGAAGATGTCGCCGGTGGATTCAATGGAGCCGCCGCGGACGATGAGACGGTTGCCGGTGGCGCGCCCGCCCCGGTCGGCGACGTTGCCGACTTTGAGATCGCGCACGCCCCGCAGCGCGGCGCCGTTCTGGATGAGGAGCGTGTTGCCGACGGCGCGTCCGTTGTTGCCGAAGCCGACGTTCAGATTGGCATTTTCCGCAAAGAGCCAGCGCGTCCCCTTGCCGGAGAGAATCATCTGATTGTCGGCGGTCGGGTAGGAAAGGGAGCCTTCGCCGATGGTGGCCCATTCACTCCGGAAGGTGGAGCCGCCCAGCACCTGTACGATGTTGTTCGTCGCATTGGACCGCTCCGGTTTATCGTTGGCGTCGGCCGAGCGGGCCAGCACGAACCCCATTTTGAAGGAGCCGAACTCGGAGCCGTCCCGGATGACGACGCGGTTGTTGCGCGAGCCGGGGCGGTTCCACTGGCCCGGATTGCCCACGGCGAAGCGTCCGTCCAGGACTTCGAGTTTGGAGCGCGAGACGATGAGCGTGTTGGATTCGCTGGAATTTCCGAAGAAAAGGCGTTTGCACGTGGCATGGACGCCGTTGGAGAGCACCAGCGCGTTGAACGGTGAGCCGCCGGGTGCGTCGGGAACGTCGATGCCTTCGGCGACGTCGATGCGCACGTCGCCATCTACGAAGAGGCGCATCCCGTAGCTGTTGTTGTTGTCGTCATCGCCGCCGACGCGCAGGTGGTTTCCGAACACCTCAAGGCGCGTGGTGGCGGGGCTCGCGGGAGAGGCTTTTTTGGCGGGGTCTTCGCCGTGGATGACGACATCCACGCCGCAAAGCCGGTCATTGCGCGCCGGCCAGGGGCGCCGCTGATTGCCGCCCAGCACAAAGCGCGAGGCGCGGATTTTCGAGCCGGGGCCGAACGTCACGACCTGTCGGTTGGTGAGGCTGCCGGCAATGGGAAAGCGCAGCGCGCCATCGACGTCCAGCGTGGTGCCGGGACCGAATACGGGCGGGTTCTGCGTGAAGTGAAAGTGGTCGACCTTCGCCACGATGGAGGCATTCTCCACTTCGAGCGGCGCCAGGAACGAGAGCGCGCCCGTGCGGTCTTCGCGCGTGATTTCGAAGCGGCTGCCGTTGACGAAGCGGAAAGCGATGTCCGGGCGGTTGTTCGGTGTGCCGACGGTATTGTTGGTCAGCGCGAACGTGGCATTGTCCAGTTCGAAAAGTCCGTTGACGATGGCGAAGCGGTTGGCGCGCACGTCCCCGTCTTTGAAGCGGACATGCCCATCGGTGGTGAGGCGTCCGCCGAATGAGCTGTCGCCCACGAGGGTGACGACACTGTTGGAGGCGGCGGTGATGCGGATGTCGCCGTCTGCGCGGATGTCCGCCGCCGTCAGGGTGAAGGGCGATGCGCTTTGGTTGTTGATGACCGCCGGAAAGAGGATTTCCTCCAGAATGAAGCCGACGTCCGGCTCCTCATTGGAGGAACCGCCGAGGTGGAATGCCGGTCCCTTCATGGAGACGGGTCCGGCATTCGTCGATGTGATCAGGGCGCCAAAGCGCAGGGGAGCATTGCCGCCGAAGGCGAACGAGGCGCCATCGGCATCGGCGAACGTGATGGTCGCCCCTTTTCCCGTAACCGGGAGACGCTTTTCCGCCCAGTTTTCCTTGTCATTCCAGCTGCGCGTTTCCCCGCCGCCGACCCAAGTCTGTGCCGTTGCCAGCGTGCAGAAGGCGAGGAAGAGAGCGGCGGCGCCGAGGCGCAGGGGGAAGGGGGCGGGCTTTTTCATGGGGCGGAATCAGGATAAAAGCGCCGTGCAACGACGGCGCGGAGGCCGGATGCGCACATCCGGGAACGGGGCGGGGCGGGCGGAGGCTAGCGGACGGGCTCGGAGCTTACGATGCGGCCTTCATCCCAGACGGCACGGATCTTGCGGCCTTCGGCATCGACGTAGATGCCGTTGCCTTCCCAGAAGATGCCGCGCCGCCAGGTGCCCTGAATGCGGGTGCCGTTGGCCGTGGTAAAGACGCCGGCGCCGTCGGGCGCGTCATTTTTCCAGGTGCCCTCGAGGATGTCGCCGTTGGGGTAATAATAGGCGCCCTTGCCGGATTTTTCGCCGTAGCGGAAGTTGCCGACGTAGCGTTCGCGGCCCTGTTCGCGGATGAGGTGGACGCCGAATCCGGAGAACTGACCGTCGAGCAGATTGCCGAAGTAGAAAGTGCCGTCGGCTTGCGGACGGAGGGCGGGGTCGGACGAAAGGCGGATGAACTTATCGGACGGGGAGATGTCCGGATCATTGAGGATGGCAAGAACGTGCGCGATGGCGGCGACGTCGGAGGCGGTCGCGGCGGCGGCCGCAGCGGGATTGGCCTCGGGCTGCGGCGCGATGACCGGTGCGGGCTGGGCGACCGCCATAGCCTCAGCGTCATCCGCGGCCCTCGGTCTGTGGTGGTACCGTCGCGGCAGACTCTACCTGACGATGTCGCTGAAGGACATGAGGCCGAACTGGGCCGACATGAAGGAGATCCTGTA
>CASFKR010000036.1 GCA_949295265.1 uncultured Verrucomicrobiota bacterium
GTGCGTTTTCTCCGCGTGATATGCGTCTTCCAAGGTACATTTACAGTTGTATTGGTGCGTTTACCTTTGCAACGGTGCGTTTACTTCTGCATACTACGGGGGAAATCGTATCGCATGGCTCAGGGTGTCCCGTAGCGGCGGAACTCAATACAGGCTCAGGTGCGCCTCGACGTAATCGCGGACGGCATCCTCCAGCGGGCGGAACGGCACGTCGCACCCGGCGGCGCGCAATTTCGCCATTTCCGCCTCGGTGTGGTACTGATATTTGCCGCGGAGTTTCTCCGGCATGTCGATGAAATCAATCTGCGGCGGTTTGCCCAACGCCGCAAACAGGGCATTCGCCAGATCCAGCCACGTGCGGGCATGACCCGTCCCGCAGTTGAAAATACCGTTCACTTCGGGATGATCGCCGAGCCAGACGGTCACGGCCGCCGCATCCTTCACATAGACAAAATCGCGGTCCTGGCATCCGTCGGCGTAATCCGGACGGTCGGATTTGAACAGGGACATGCGTCCGGTATCGCGCACCACGGCATACGACTTGCTCACCACAGAGCGCATATCGCCCTTGTGGTCCTCGCCGGGACCGAACACGTTGAAATACTTGAGCCCGGCAACGCGTCCCGTCAGTTTTTCCGCAAGGAGCCACAAATCGAAACGCTGCTTGGACCAGCCGTAGAGATTGAGCGGCTTGAGCGTGGGAATGACGCGCTCGTCATCGCTGTACCCCTGAGAACCGTCGCCGTAGGTGGCGGCGGAAGAGGCGTACACAAACCGCGTACCGTGCGCCAGACACCACTCGCACATTTCGCGCGTGTAGCCCGTGTTGTTGTCCTCGAGAAACGCCTCATCGGTCTCCGTGGTCGAAGAACAGGCGCCCAGGTGATAAAAGACCGCAGGCGGCTCAATCTGTCCAACGCGGACGGCGGCCCGGAAGACATCGCGCTCCATGTAGGCGGCATACTGAATCGCCTGCAGATTCCGCTGCTTGAGCGCATTGCCGCCGAGGTGGTCGACCACGAGGATGTCCGTTTCGCCGCGCACATTGAGTTGGCGCACGATATTCGAGCCGATGAGGCCGGCCCCGCCTGTCACAATCGTTTTCATGCTCGCTCCCTTTTGGAGACCCTGTACGGCGCCGGCTTCTCAGCCGAGGAACCGCTCGCGGACGGCCGCTTCCGTAATGGTGATTTTGTGCGGCGTCTTGCGGTTCGTTTCTGCCGCGCCATGCTCAAACATGAGATCGACCGTCAGCGACTCGATGATCGCGCGCAGCCCGCGGGCGCCCGTCTTGCGGGCCAGCGCCTCGTGCGCAATGGCGCGAATGGCCTCCGGCTCGAAAACGAGCTCCACATTTTCCATGCGGAAAAGCTTCATGCTCTGCTTGATCAGGGCATTGCGCGGCTCGGTGAGAATGCGCACGAGGTCGTCTTCCGTCAGATCCTGAAGCCTGGCGACGACGGGCAGGCGGCCGACAAATTCCGGAATCAGACCGAATTCGATGAAATCTTCGGGCTCGGGAATCATGCTTTCGAGCCGCTTATGCTCGCGCTTTTTCTCCTCGCTGAGCGTATCCGGCTCGAACCCGAAATGGCTGCCCGCGCCGCGGCGTTCCATGATTTTATCGAGCCCGACGAAGGCGCCGCCGCAGATAAAGAGGATATTCTTCGTATTGATTTCGATGTACTGCTGCTCGGGATGCTTGCGCCCGCCGGCGGGCGGAACCCGCGCAACCGAAGCCTCGAGAATCTTCAGAAGCGCCTGCTGGACGCCTTCCCCGGAGACATCGCGCGTAATCGAGACATTGCCCGTCTTGCGCGCAATCTTGTCGATTTCGTCGATGAAGACAATGCCCTGCTGCGCCCGCTCCACGTCCATGTCCGCATTGCGGATAAGCTGCAGGAGAATATTCTCGACATCCTCACCCACGTAACCGGCTTCGGTCACCGTGGTGGCGTCGGCAATGGCGAACGGCACATCGAGCAGCCGCGCGAGCGTGGAAGCCAGCAGCGTTTTGCCGGTGCCGGTCGGCCCCACGAGAATGATGTTGGACTTCTCGAGTTCCACACCGTCGTTTTTCGCGGAAGCGGCGGGATTGAAGACGCGCTTGTAATGGTTGTAGACGGCAACGGAAAGCACCTTCTTCGTTTCGTCCTGCCCGATGACGTACTGGTCGAGAAACGCCTTGATTTCGCGCGGCGAAGGCACCCGGCGCGGTTTTCCGTTCGCGGGCGTCTCCTTATCCGCATTACCCGTTTCGCGCTCGAGGGCGGCGATTTCCTCCGCCTCATCGCGCAAATCGAGCATATGGTCGTGCAGACAATCGCGGCACCACCATAGATCGAGATACCGGACAAACGGCTGCTCCTCGGCACTTTCCGAAACGCCGCAAATGTGGCAGACCTTGCGGGCCTGCCGGTGTTTGGTGCCTTTATTCTTTTCGTCAGACATCGTTGTAAGCGAAAACAGATTCTTCGAACGCGACTGCGGGCGGCCCGCCGCTTACGCGAGCGTCGCCTTCTTGCGGGGCTCCAGAATAGTATCAATCAGACCGTACGCCTTGGCCTCTTCGGCGGAAAGCCAGAAATCGCGGTCGGTATCGCGGGCGACTTCCTCGATGGATTTTCCGCACGCCTCGGCGAGCATCCCGTTGAGGGTATTGCGACACTTGCGGATTTCCTCGGCATTGATGAGGATGTCCGAAGCCATGCCCTCAGCACCGCCCGAGGGCTGGTGAATCATGACGCGGGCATGCGGCAAGGCGTAGCGCTTGCCTTTGGTGCCCGCCGCCAGCACAACGGCACCCATCGAGCAGGCCTGCCCGACGCAGTACGTGGCCACATCGCAAGAGAGGTAGCGCATCGTATCGATGATGGCCAGCCCGGAAGTCACCACGCCGCCCGGCGAGTTGATGTAGACCGAAATATCCTTGTGCGGATCTTCCGCCTGGAGGAAAAAGAGCTGCGCGATAATCGTCGTCGCCATCGCATCGTTGAATTGCGACCCGATGAAGATGATACGGTCCTTGAGCAGGCGCGAATAGATGTCGTACGCGCGTTCGCCCTGGCCGGTGCGCTCAATCACCGTCGGCACGTAATAGTCCGCGCGGAAAGAAGAAAGTTCGCTCATAATCGGTTTGCGGGAAAGGATACTGGAAAAAGAAAAAGGGTTCGGAAGTCCGCGCAGCCCCGAAGGCGGCTCCGGCATTTCCGAACCCGGCAACGGGGCACGACGTTCAGGCTCAGGCCTGCTTGCCGACCTTCTCGAGCACGAAGGCGAGCAGTTTTTCGCGCAACGCACCGCGCGCGAGGCTGCGCATGGCATCTTTGTTGCGGGCCAAGGCCTCGGCATCGCTGCGGTTCATCCGCTCGCGCTGAACACGCTTTACAAAAGCCGCATGGACATCCTCGCCCGTGAGCTCGATGTTGTTCTCGCGCTGGATGCGGCTGAGGATGATTTCCTCCTTGAGCGCAGTTGCAGCGCTTTCGCGGGCGCCCTGCGTGAGCTCATCGCGCTGCTTGGAGAGTTCCTCCTCGGATGCGCCGCAGTTCATGCTGTAGCGCAGCAACATATCGATATGGTAGGCCAACATGCGGTCGTACGCCGCTTCCGGAAGCTCGAACTGGACGGAATTGCAGAGCGCCTTGGAGGCCGCCATCAGGTTCTGCATGCGGTCGTCCTCTGCACGCGCCTGCGTGAGTTTCGTGCGAATGCGCTCGCGCAGTTCATCCAAGCTCTTCATCGCGTGCTTGGAGAGCATTTCCCCGTTGATTTCGGGGATTTCGAGCACACGCACGGTCTTGACCGTGTAGGTGTAAACGGCCTTGACGCCGCGCAGGCATTCCTTGCGGAAATCCGCCGGGAATTCCACCTCGATGGTCGCCGTATCGTTCAGCTTTTTGCCGATGATGTCCTGCGAAACGCCCGGAACGAGGAAATAAGCCGAACCGGCGGTGCACCACGCCTTATCCTTTTCGGCGAAGGCGGCGGCATCCGGATACACCTCCGCGAGCGCTTTCCCGTCCGGCGTCTTGCCCGAGAAAGAAAGGGAGGCCATATCATCCGTCTTGATCTGATAATCGGCTTCCGCATCCTTGTACTGGGCGAACGAGCGGCGGAAGTTCTCAACCTCTTTTTCCACGTCGGCATCCGTCACTTCATTGTGCACGGCCTGAATCGAAAGGTCTTCAAACTTCGGCAGCGTGAAAGAGGGCTCCAGATCGACCGTGATGTCAATTTTGTACGAGCCGTCATCCTGCTTCTCGTACGTGTTGACCACAACGGCCTCGTAAATGGAAATTTCGTCCTTTTTCTCCGTTTGCACCTGGCTGAGCATCGTGCTGATGAGGCGGTTGCGCAGTTCCGAGGCAATCCGGCTCTCGAATTTCTTCTCCACCAGATTCAGCGGCAGCTTACCCTTGCGGAAACCCGGAAGAGAAGCGGTTTTGGCGATTTCCTTCACAACTTCGGCAGCCTTTGCCGCGGCTTCTTCAGCGGAAGCGACAATGTGAAGAACCGAACGGCTCGGGGAGACGGACTCAATGTCTACGTTCATGGAAAAATAGAAAATGAATTCAATACATGCAATGGGTGAAAAGGATACGAAAATGACGCCTTGATTGCAAGGCGCCCCGGCTCCCGGCCGATCCCGGTTTTCCTGAAAGACCGCAGTGGGAGATTCGCCAGCGGGAAACAGCGTCCGGCAAAAGCCGGCGGTTCACCGCACGCTGAAACATTCCCGCGGGCCGGTGCCCCCCTTTTGCCCCGCCGGACCCCCGGCGACGGCGCTCCGGTTGCTTTTTACGGTCGGGCGCCGGACGCGGCGCCCCGGCGCCCAGACGGCAGCCGCCGCCCGGGCGGAACGGGGCGAAAACGGCGGCACTCAGGCGTAGGTGAAGGTATGGCGCGAAGTGATATCCGCCGAGGAGCGTCCGACCATCAGCTCGAATTCGCCGGGTTCCGTGACGCGCACGAGTTCTGCGTTCACGAAAGAGAAGGCATCCGTCGGGAATTCAAATGTCACATCTTTGCGCTCGCCGGATTTGAGGGCGACCTGCTGATAGCCGATCAGGCGCTTTTCCGGAAGCGTGCAGGAGGCGACCACATCGCGGAAGTAGACCTGCACGGTTTCGAC
The DNA here is from genome assembly GCA_949295265.1 of uncultured Verrucomicrobiota bacterium. GTDB lineage: Bacteria > Verrucomicrobiota > Kiritimatiellia > RFP12 > UBA3636 > JAEDLN01. The sequence continues at coordinate 5,135 of CASFKR010000036.1, forward strand.
CGTATCGAAGTCGCCGGTATTGCGCACGGGCACCGTGAGGCGCACCGGCTCACCCAGCTTGAGCTCGTTCTTTTCCAGACGCCCGGGGAAATACTTGCAGGTGGTGTAGGACAGCCCGAAGCCAAAGGGGAACAGCCCGGTAAAACCGTATCCGGCAAGATCCGGATACTGTCCATGGTGCGCCCCGGGAATCTGACTGTAGGCGGAAGGCTGCTGCCCCACATGCGCCGGGAAGGACACGGAGAGGCGCCCGCGCGGATTGCACCGTCCGCGCAGAATGTCGGCAATCCCGGCACCGCCTTCCATCCCCGGATTGAACACGCACAGAAGCGCATCGAGTTTCGGCAGAATCTTCGTGAGTATCAGCGGCTTGGAGGCCATGAAAATGCAGACCACCGGCGTCCCCGTCGCCGCGACGGCTTCGACCATCGCAATCTGGTCGCCCCGCAGTTCGAGCGTGGCCGTGGAGCGGCCCTCGCCCGTGCACCGCAAATCATCCGAGAGCACGACGACGGCCACATCCGCTTCCGCCGCCAGCCGCGCCGCACGCGCAACGCGCTCGGGACGGGGCTCGGAGATGCCGGCGCCGCGGGCGTAGGTAATCTTCGCCTCCTTGCCGAACTCGGCGAGAATGCCGTCGAGAACCGTTTTCGTGCATCGGCGGGAATTGCGCTGCATAACGCCCTGATTCTGCCCGGCGCCCAGCGTCCAGTCGCCCAGCTGCTCCAGATCGTTGTCGGCATTGGGTCCGATGACAGCGATGGTGCGGATCACGTCCATGCGCAGCGGCAGGATGTTGTCATTCTTGAGCAGGACGGCGGAGCGGCGCACCGCTTCGCGCGCCAGCTCGTGATGCTCCACGCAGCCGACGGTCTTCGCGCGGCGCGCGGCATCCGGATAGCGCGGATTTTCAAAGAGTCCGAGCCGGAATTTGAGCGTGAGAATGCGGCGGACGTGCGTGTCGATTTCCTCTTCGGAGAGTTCGCCGCGGTGAAAGGCCGCGAGTGCATCCTCGAAGAAAGCGGGATCGGTCATCGACATGTCGTTGCCGGCATTGATGGCCGGGGCGACGCCTTCGGCGGCCGTCCGGAAGACGTGCTGCTCGTTGACCAGATGGCAGATGTTGGCCCAGTCGGTGACGAGCAGGGCCTCGGAGCCCCAGCGGTCGCGCAGCACGTCCTTGAGCAGCCAGCGGTTGACGGTGCAGGGAACGCCGTCGATCGCCTGATACGCCGTCATGTAAGACGCCACGCCGGCCTCCGCGGCTTCGCGGAAAGGCGGCAGATAAAGCCCTTCGAGTTTGCGGCGGGAATATTCGCTTTCGCCAGCCTCGCGCCCGCCGGCGGTTTCGCCATATCCGGCAAAGTGCTTTGCCGTTGCGGCCACCGAATCCGGGTCGGCGAGGTTTTCGCCCTGGTAGCCGCGGATCATCGCCGCGCCGAGGCGCCCGATGAGCAGCGGATCTTCGCCGAAGGTCTCATTCACGCGACCCCAGCGCAAATCGCGCGCCATGCACAGCACCGGCGAGAAGGTCCAGGCGCAGCCGGTACCGCTCATTTCGCGGGCCGTGGCACGGGCGACGGCGGTGCAGAGCGCCTCATCCCACGAGCAGGAGAGCGCGAGCTGCGTCGGGAACATCGTGGCGTTGTACTCCATCGAATGCCCGTGGATGGCATCGATGCCGACCAGAAGCGGAATGCCCAGGCGCGTTTCCTCCACGGCCTCGTGCATGTATTGCGAAATATCTTCGTCCACGCCGCAGAGAATCGAACCGAGGCATTGCTCTTTGACGGCCTTGTGCAGGTCGAAAAAGACCGGCAGCTGGTTCATCTGGCCGATTTTCTCCTCGATGGTCATGCGGCTCATCAGGTCGGCAACGCGCGCCTCAACGGGCAGGGAGGGGTCTTTGTAGGACGGAGTCATGGAAACTTCAACAATCAAAAGATGAAACGGGCGGAATGCAATCGGCACCTCAACCGGCGAGAATGCGAAGGGCGTCGAGATAGCGCTGACGCGTTTTCTCGACGATATCATCGGGAATCACAGGCGCGGGCGGCTCATGGTTGAAATGAATCGAATCGAGCCAGTCGCGGACGAACTGCTTGTCGAGGGAGGGCGGATTGGCACCGGTGCGGTAATCCGCGGCGGGCCAGAACCGGGAAGAATCGGGCGTCAGCACCTCATCCGCCAGCACAATCTGTCCCTGCTCATCGTAACCGAATTCGAACTTCGTGTCGGCGATGAGAATGCCGCGCGAAGCCCCATGCCGTTCGGCGCCCGTATACAGGCGCAGCGTCAGCGCGCCCAGCGCATCGGCGAGTTCCTTGCCGTGCCGCTTCTCGAGTTCCGCGACGGAGATATTCTCATCGTGCTCGCCCAGTTCGGCTTTCACGGAAGGCGTAAACAAAGGCTCATCGAGCTTCGCCGCCTGTTCGTAGCCCGCACGCAGGGGCATCGAGCAGACCGTGCCCTGCTTCCTGTATTCCGCCCAGCCGGACCCCACGAGATAGCCGCGCGCAATACATTCCACGGGAATCATCCGCAGTTTCTTCACGAGCATCGAGCGCCCCTGCAGGTCCTCCGCGTACGGCTGCAGAATCGCGGGATACGCCGCCACATCCGCCGTAATCAGGTGATTGGGCACATCCGAAAAATACGAAAACCAGAAGAGCGAAAGCTGGGTGAGCACATAGCCCTTGTCCGGAATGCCGTTCGGCATGATGACGTCAAACGCGGACAGGCGGTCCGTTGCCACAAACAGCAGGCTGTCGCCCAGATCGTACACATCGCGGACTTTTCCGCGGATGGGTTCCGGCAGTCCCGGAATGGAGCTGGAAAGCAAGGCGTGATTCTGATCGTATTTCACGGGAAGAAATTCTCCGGCTAGCGCAATGAAAGGGAAAAATGCGGCACGCGGGCGTCCCCGCCGATGTGCTCGTACAAGTCCTTCAAGTATACCTGAAAAGCCACCCCGCTGGCAAAGCCGCGCGGGGGATTTTGAATTTCGAGCCACACGGAGGGGAGACGGTGAGGGAGAGGCGGAGCCGCGCGAGAATTTAGAAAATTGAGCCACACGGACTTTGTCTCCACTACGTTCCGACCAAGGTGTTAAATAAGCACTTTTTCTCGGCGGCAGAGCCGTCTGAGCATAGCCAGCGCAACGAAGCCAGCGTGAGCGAGCCGAAACAGGACGAACACGACGAACAGGACGGCTCGCTGCTATCGCCACGAAGCCACCGCCACGAAGCCAACACAGCTCTCCCAGTAGCCCCAGTGGCCCCAGTGGCCCCAGTGGCCCCAGTGGCCCCAGTAGCCCCAGTGGCCCCAGTGGCCTCAGTGGCCCCATCAAAAGGCACACCCGCGCCTCTCGGGATGAGCGAAGCGAATCCTTACGCGGGTATGTAGAAATGCGCCCGCCGGGCGGTTCGGCCCGGGGGCGCTGTTTTTCGCTGTGCCGCTGGAGGCGGCAGAAAACCGCTGGAGTCGGTTACAGGATGCGGATGACAAAGGGACCGGAGGAAAGCGGCGACTTCCAGTCAATCAGCCAGTGGCGCTGACCGTTATTGACGCAGACGCCGAAGGTGCCGCGCCCAGGATACGCGGTGTTGGCTTTGTCGGCATCCGTCAGTTCCGTTGTCAGAGCAGCCCAGCCTTCCTTGTCCATAATCCGGCAGGCATAGAAACGGAGGCGGCTGTTGGCGACCTGACTGTTCAACGTCGGGGCCGTACCCAGATAGTAGAACTCCGTTCCGGCGCCGATGCTGAAAAAGGACCAGTTGCCGATGGTGACGGGACCCTGATGAATCGTCACCTTCTGCGAGTCAATTCCGTTGAATGCGTGATTCGGAATCGTTGCCAGCCCGGGGTTGAGCAGTTCCAGGTCGTTCGTGACGGCCGTACCCCGGAAAACTTCATAGGCCAGGGTTGTGACCGTCTTCGGAAGGAAGGGCGAAACATGACGGAGACTGCTGCAGGAATAGAAAACGGCCTGATTCATCTTCACCAGTTTGGGCGGCAGAAGAACGGATTCCAGCACGCCATTCCCGGCAAAAGCGTACTGGCCGATGCTCGTGATGCCGCTTCCGCTCATGTCGGCGGAGGTGATTTGGGTCACTTGAAAAGCGTGTCCGGGCAGCGCGGTCAGCTCCGGACAGTTGAGTTTCAAATCCCCCGTCAGCGCCCGGGCTTCGCGGAAGGCGCCCCAGTCGATGGTTTTCACGGTCTCCGGCAAAAAGGGCGTCACCGTTGTCAGCGCCGCGCACTGGTAAAAAGCATATTCGCCGATCGACTTCGTCACGGGCGAAAGCGTGACGGAAACCAGATTGGTCGACTGCTGGAACGAATCCCGCGTAATCACGGTGCACGATTCAGGGAGAATGACCGAAGTCAGGGTGTCGCATTTATAGAACGAATACCTGTCCGTCCGGGAAATCGTAATTCCGGTGTCCGCTTCGAGGCGGCTCAGGTCGAGTTCACCCTCGCCGGAGACGTAATCATTGAGACTGTACGTGCCATCCGACTGTGCGGCAATCTTGAGCACCCAGTTGTCATCGGTAATCTGATTGGCGGTGCCGTCCACCAGCCGCCATGCCTGTGCGGACGGCATCAGCAGCAGCGTGAAAGCCGACAGAAACACCAGCTGTCTGTAACCTTTCATTTCGTATGTCCTCACGGGAATCCGCCTCATCACCCGAGCGTTTTCACCGCCGGATTGCATGCGGTTCGATACGGGGCGCAATTCCCTGTCAACCCAAGAATTACAGTTTTATTTTTTTCGCGTCAACCCGGCACGGAAACAGGCTTATCCCGGATTTTGAGCCACACGGGGGAAGGGGTAGGGAGAGGCTCAGCCGCGCGAAGGGATAGAAAAAAAATTGAGCCACACGGAGGGGAAGATGGTTATGGAGAAGCTCAGCCGCGCGAGTTTTTAGAAAATTGAGCCACACGGAGGGGCGGAGCCCCCTTCTGAAGTCTCCACTACGTTCCGACCAAGGTGTCAAATAAGGACTTTTTCTCGGCGGCAGAGCCGCCTGAGCGCAGCCAGCGCAGCGGAGCCGCGCGAGCGAGCCGAAACAGGACGAACAGGACGAACACGACGAACACGACGAACACGACGAATACGACGAACAGGACAAACAGGACGGCTCGCTCTCCCATACACCGGAGCCCTCCCAGTTGCCCCAGTGGCCCCAGTTGCCCCAGTGGCCCCAGTAGCCCCAGTGGCCTCAGTGGCCTCAGTGGTCCCAAGGCAATGGAGCCAGCGCAGAAAATAAGGGTGCTTGCTCCGCCATGGAGGCCATGCCGCTACGACTCTGGAGGAGTCGAAGGATGCTTAACCTCGGGATGAGCGAAGCGAATCCCGAGGCAGCATACACCCCAGATTCCGACCCTGAAGGGGTCGAACGGTTCTGCGAAGGATGAGCGACGCGAATCCTGACGCGGGTGTGTAAGAGAAGCACCGCCGGGCAAAAAGAAAAAATCCCGCGGACCGGAGAGCTCGCGGGATTTTGTTGAAGGAACCGCAGACCTGCGGAACCGGTAAGGAGGAAGCTTAGGCGTTGACGTCGAGAGCCGCAACACCCGGAAGTTCCTTGCCTTCAAGGAACTCGAGGGAGGCGCCGCCGCCCGTCGAGATGTGCGTCATCTTGTCAGCCAGACCCGACTTCTTGACGGCCGAGACGGAGTCACCGCCGCCGATGACGGAAACGCCGCCGTTGGCCTTGACCTCGGCGACCGCCTCGCAGACACCGAAGGTGCCCTTGGCGAAAGCGGGCATTTCGAAGCAACCCATCGGACCGTTCCAGACGACCGTTTTGGCGGCCTTGACCGCGTCCGCATAGAGCGCGGTGGTCTTGGGGCCGATATCGAGCGCCATCCAGCCCTCGGGAACACCCGCAGCCGTGTCGACCACCTGCGTGTTGGCATCCGCCGCGAAGGCGTCCGCCACCACGTTGTCCACCGGGAGCAGGAGCTTGACGCCGCGCTCTTCCGCGAGTTTGAGCATGTCGCGGGCGTAGTCGAGCTGATCGTCTTCGCAGAGGGACTTGCCGATGGAGAAGCCCTGCGCCTTGAGGAAGGTGTAGGCCATGCCGCCGCCGATGATGAGCGTGTCGACCTTGGTCAGGAGATTCTTGACCACGGCGAGCTTGTCGGAGACCTTGGCGCCGCCGAGGATGGCGCAGAACGGGCGGACCGGCGCTTCAACCGCATTGCCGAGGAACTGAATTTCCTTCTCCATGAGGAAGCCGGCGACGCAAGGCGCGCCCTTTTCCTTCATGTACTTGCAGATGGACGCCGTGGAAGCGTGATCGCGGTGAGCGGTGCCGAACGCATCGTTGACGTAGACATCGCCGTAGGTGGAAAGCTGCTTGGCCATCTCGGCCTTCGCCTTCTTCATCTCGGCCTTCTTGGCCGCGACTTCCTCATCCGTCATGCCTTCCTTCTTCTTGGCCTTGCCCTGCTCAGCCTTGTAGAAGCGGGTATTTTCCAGCATCAGGACCTGACCGGGCTGCAGAGCCGCAGCCTGCGCATCGGCCTTCATGCAGTCTTCGGCAAATTGAACGGGGACGCCCAGCTCCTGCGTGAGGCGCTCAGCGACGGGCTTGAGCGAAAATTCCGCCTCGTAGCCCTTCTCGGCCGGACGGCCCAGGTGGCTCATGAGCACGAGCGAAGCGCCCTGCTCGAGGATGTAGCGGATGGACGGCAGCGCCGCCTTGATGCGGGTGTCATCGGAAATGACGCCGCCCTTGATCGGCACGTTGAAATCAACGCGCATGACGACCTTCTTGCCCTTCAGGTCGATGTCCTTGATGGTCTTGGTGTTCATGGAAAACTTCTTGATGTAAAGCTTGGGAAGAAAAAATGAGCCCGATCTGGTTCCGGACAGGCCGGCCGCCGGATCGGGCTCGTTTCTTTCGCTCTCCGGCGGCACCACAGGCGCCGGCCCGGAAAGCGTTCACGATGAAAATTCGCGCAACTTACTTCGCGATGACGCGGGCCATCTCGAGCACCTTGTTCGAGTAACCCCACTCGTTGTCGTACCAGGCGCAGACCTTGACGAAGGTCTTGTCGAGCTGGATGCCGGCCTTCTCATCGAAGATGGAGGTCTTGGCGCAACCGCGGAAGTCCGTGGAGACAACGGCTTCGTCGGTGTAGCCGAGGACGCCCTTGAGTTCGCCTTCGGAGGCCTTCTTCATCGCAGCGCAGATTTCCTCGTAGGTGGCTTCCTTCTCGAGTTCGCAGGTCAGGTCGACGAACGAGACATCGGAGGTCGGAACGCGGACGGACATGCCCGTGAGCTTGCCGTTGAGCTGCGGCAGAACCTTGCCGACGGCCTTGGCGGCGCCCGTGGAGGACGGGATCATGTTCTCGAGGATGCCACGGCCACCGCGCCAGTCCTTCTTGGACGGGCCGTCGACGGTCTTCTGCGTGGCGGTCGCAGCGTGGATCGTGGTCATGAGGCCGCGCTTGATGCCGAAGTTGTCATTGAGGACCTTCGAGATCGGGGCGAGGCAATTGGTGGTGCAGGAGGCGTTCGAGATGATGTCCTGACCGGCGTAGGTCGTGTGGTTGACGCCGTAGACGAACATCGGGGTGGCGTCCTTGGAAGGAGCCGACATGATGACCTTCTTGGCACCGGCCTGGATGTGCATGCGGGCCTTCTCATCGGTGAGGAAGAGACCCGTGGACTCGACGACGACTTCAGCGCCGACCTCGTCCCACTTGAGTTGGGTGGGATCCTTCTCAGCGGTGAGGCGAATCTTCTTGCCATCGACGATCATGCAGTTGCCTTCGACCGCGATGTCGTGATTGAAGATGCCGTGGACGGAATCGTACTTGAGCATGTAGGCGAGGTAATCGGGCTCGAGAAGGTCGTTGATGCCGACGATCTCAATGTCGTCGGAGAAATTCTCGACGGCGGCGCGGAAAACCATACGGCCGATGCGGCCGAAACCATTGATGCCAACTTTGATAGCCATTGTTAAACTCCAATATTTTGGATGGGGGGATGTAAAACGGCATGAAGTCTATCAAAAGTCCTCTACCCGGTCAATCACCCTTGCGCGCACGCAAACGGAAAGGCATCGGAATCATCGGAGGCATCGGAGCGGAGGCGCCGCCACATCAGCACCCCAAGACACGACGGACACGACAAACACGACGGACAGGATGGACACGACGGCGAAACCACCGCAGAGCCGGCGCGGCGGAGGCGGTGGAGGCCGGTTCCACCGCTTGAGGAAGCCGACCGATGACTCCGATGATTTTCCCGCGCCAGAGAAAAAGGGTTGACGCGGAAAACGGGATCTGCTACGTTAGTAATCATTAAGAACGGTTTAGTCTTTACCAATGAAAAGAACACCCCCGAAAAAATCTCCCCGTGCGGATGCGAAGTACGATGAAGTCGCTACCGCCATTCGCGATGAAATCATTGCGGGACACTGGGCCGCCGGCACGCAGCTGCCCACTTGGGATGCGCTCTGCGAACGGTACGACGTGGGACGTCCCACGTTGACGCGCGCGCTGGACGTGCTCAAAGCCGAAGGCTTCGTCGCCGCCCGGACCACGCGCGGCACCTACGTGGTCGACACGCCGCCGAACCTCAACCGCTATGTGCTTCTCTTCCCGTCGGAACCGGGGCGCCGCGGCGTCGGCGGCTGGAACCTGTTCTGGGAATCGATTGCGATGGAAGCGCTCTCCACGCAGAACGAAGGGCACCGCTTTGACGTGCGGTTTCAGGTGACCCCGCACCGGGACTGCCCGGCCTACGCCACGCTGCTGGAGGACATGGCCAAGCGGCGCATTGCGGGCGTCCTGTGCGTCCATGGCGGCGCGCTCGCCCGGTGGCAGCCCCCGATTCCGTTTCCGCACGTCTCGCTGTGCGCCTCCGCTCCGCCCGCAGACATCCCCAGCGTCGGCATTGACTGGCCTTCGTTTTACACGGCGGCGACCGGCATCCTGCGCGAAGGCTCGCGCAAACGCATTGCCATCCTCGCCAGCGAACAGCCCGCCGCAGAAGCTGCCGCCGCCCTCTTCCGTGAGGGGGGACTTTCCATTCCGGAGCGATTCCGGCTCAGCATGCCGGGCGCCTTCTGCGAGGGCGCGGAAAATCTGATGCGGCTCCTGCTTTCGCTGCCCAGGGCGGAGCGTCCCGACGGGCTGCTCGTGTGCGATGACAATCTGCTGCCCGGCACCCTTGCCGCCGTGCTGGCGGAAAAACTCTCCATCCCGAAAGACCTTCTCATTATCGCGCACGGCAACAGCCCGGCCGCGCCGCGCGCCGCCATCCCGGGCGTCCGGCGCCTCGGATTCGATACGGCGCAGATGTTGCGCGCAGCCTTGCAGATCCTCGAACGCCAGAAAACATCGCCTTCCCGTGTGGAAACGATTGCCATCCCCGCCACGGACCAACTCACCTTCCTGTAATTTCCGGAACCGGAAGAACCCTAAAACGGGACAACCGTCCCACGGGACAACCGAAAAGGAACAACCATAAAATAAGGGACAACCGTCCCCTCCCCTCCTGACCGCCATGCAAAACCGACTCTGCCTGCTCCTGTTTCTGTGTGCCGCCGTGCTCGCCCGCGGCGAATGGATTTCCACTGCGGAAACGGGTTCGTACAACGACCCCGCCAACTGGCGCAACGGACTGTGCGACGACACCTTCTCCGGCCCGGAAGCACCGCTGACCCGCACAGTGCTTTCCGTGGAAGCCGACCGCCTGGTCGGCCCCGACGGACTGCGCATCCGGCATGATGCGGCGGCCGCCCTGGTTCTCGAAGGCGTAGGAGGACCGCGCACCTTCAACTTCCCGGAAGGCGGCGCCATCCTCGTCGACATCGGCGGCGCCTCCGACGCCGTCGCCGTCCGCACCGGCGTGCAGAATTCGGAGACGGCGCGCATCGACTTCGATTTCGGTGCGAATCCGGCCATCGTCTCCCTTTCGCCGGACGCCACTTCGGGCCGCGACACCCTCTCCTGCTTCGGCAGCATCCGCGGCCGCAGTTTCCGCCGCGAAGGCGACGGCACGCTCAAACTCTACGGCGCCATTGAAACGGCGAACGGCGAAGCCGCCTTTCTCGGCGGCACCACCTACCTGTACAACTGGGGCGTCAGCGGCACCCACGGTCTGCCGGGACTCACGACGCTGCGGCTCGAAAGCGGCGCTAAACTCTCGCTTCAGAGCGCCGTCAACCCGCAAACCGTCACGCTCTCCGGCGGCTTCCTGCAATCCGGCGCCGCCCTCACCGCCGACACGCTCGAACTCCTCCCCGGGCGCGCCGTCCTGATTGCGCGCGACAATGCGGACTTCTCCTTCGGCGCCATCCGCCGCACGGAGGCCTCCTTCCTCACGCTGGGCGCCAACGAAGCCGCGCGCATCGGCGCCGGCTCCCTGATTCGGCTGTCCGGTGAAAACGCGACCAATCTCCTCGCCGAATGCGTCGGCGGCGGCGTCCCGTACAGCGAAACGCCCGATTCGAGCCGCATCTCCATCGTCCCGTGGGCCGGGGCCAGTTCCTTTTCCACGCAGGAAAGCTTCGAAACCTCGACGGAAGCCCACGACCCCGCGCTGCCCGTCGCCTTCGATGCCGCGCTCGGCTTTGTAACGCTGCCGGAGTCCTCGCTCCTCGACGGGCTGAGCACGGCCACCCTCGAAGACAACGTGCTCATCAGCGAAGCCGCCGTCACGCTCGAAACCGACGCCGCCGCCAACTGCCTCGTGCTGAAAACCTGGGGCACGACGCTGGACCTGAACACGAACACGCTCACGCTCGCCTCCGGCCTCCTCCTGCACCGCAACACAAAACCGACGCTCCGCAACGGAACCCTCGCGCTGGGCACCGAACCACTCCGCGCCTTCGGCCGCCAGAATCTCACGATTTCCTCGACCGTCACCTCACCCAACACCGACCCGGACGCCACCATCATCCTGACCGCCTCGGCGGGCGGCGGCGGGCTCATCCTCTCGGGCGACAACCGCGGGCTCACCGGGACCATCCTCGTCGCCGCCGGCACGCTCAGCGCGTCCGGATACGGCGTCCCGGACACAGTCGGCATCGAGCTGTGCCGCGGCACGCGCTATCCCGTCACCTGGGGCGGCGCCACCTCGCGGGCCCGCGCCATCGGCGGCATCGGCGCCATTCAGGCGGGCGACAACAAAAACCGCCTCCTCATCGGCGCCGCGGAGCCCTCCGCCGCCACGGGCGTATGGGTGGGGCCGGGCGGGGCGCTCACGCCGGGTGAGCGCAACCCGCTCACCGGACGCCGCTCCGGCACGCTCACCGTCGGCGACAAATTTACGCACATCGTCTTCCAGGAAGGCAGCACCCTTGTCATCGACATCACCGATGCGGAAACCGCCACCGCACTGGACGCCGCCTCCGCAACCGTCGAACTGGGCGGCACCCTCGCCGTGCGCGACGCCGCCGGCAGCGGATGCGGCCCGTGGACCATCCTCACCGCGCGTGCCGACGCATCCGCCGACACCATCACCGGCGCCTTCGCCGCCATCCCGGAAGGCTTCCGCGTTGAGAGCTTCTCCACGGAAGGCTACGACACCGTCAATGCCCTGCGCCTTCTCCGCGATGTCCGCGCAACACTCCTGACGCTCCGCTGATTTTCCCCCTGCCACACCCGACATCCCCATGCACAAACACCCTCTCCTATTTGCGCTGGCGCTGCAAACCGCACTCGCCTGCGGCGCGGAAGCCCCGCACCGCGAAACCGGCGCCTGGGAATCCTGCGCCATCGGCGGCGGCGGATATCTCCAGCGCATCTCCATTCCGCGCAGCGCCCCCGAACGGCTCTACCTCGCCACCGACGTCGGCGGCGCATACCGCTCCGACGACGGCGGACGCACCTGGCGCATGCTCCACGGCGCCCTGCCGCCGGGAGAAGGCGCCTCGCAGGTGCGCGGCATCCTCGCGCACCCGGAACATCCCGACCGGGTGCTGCTCGCCGCCGGAAGCCAATGGAGCGCGCCCGAAGGCGTCTTCCGCTCCGATGACGGCGGCGAACAGTTCACCCGCACCCTGCAAGCCCGCTTCGAAGGCAACGGCCCTTCGCGCGCCGACGGCGAAATCCTCGCCGCCGACCCCACCGCGCCCGATACGGTGCTGGCAGCCGCCGTGGGCGACGGGCTGTACCGGTCCGACGACTTCGGGCGCACCTGGCGTCCGATCGGGCTGGAAGGGCTCTACCCGACGGGCATCGTCATCGACCGCACCCGTCCGGGCGCGACCCGGCTCTGGGTCCTGAGCAAAGACCCCGGCCGCCGCGCGCCCGGCAACGCCGCGTGGCGCACGGGGCTTTTCCGCACCGACGACGGCGGCGCCACCTGGCAGCGCTTCGACGCGCCCGGCCTCCGCGAATTCATCCAGGATCCGGTTCACCCGGAGCGCCTCCACGGCCTCTTCACGGCGGCACCGCAATTCCGCTTCTCCGACGACGGCGGCGCCACCTGGCAGTGCGCACCCGGCGCGGAAACCCTCCCCGAACCCGACGGCCCGCGCGCCGACGGCACCTATGCCGCCCTCGCCGCCGGTCCCGATTTTCTCATCGCGGGCGCGCACGGCGGCACCTTCTACCGGCTCGACTGCACCCGCCCCGACAGCCGCTGGACGTGCCTCGGGCGCGCCCCCGCCGAGCGCATCCGCGAAGGCGACTGGTATGCGCGCCTCTCGCAGCCCATCGAGCCGCATTTCGGCGCCGCGCTCGGCTTCGTCGCCATCGCGCCCGACAACCCGGACCGCTGGTATTTCACCGACTGGTATGCGTGCTACCGCTCCGACGACGCGGGAAAAAGCTGGGACCTGATAATCGACGGCATCGAAATGACCGTTCTGCACTGCCTCGCCCAGGACGCGTCCGCGCCACACCGCTGCCACGCCGGTGCCGCAGACGTCGGGTACTTCCAGTCGTTCGACGGCGGCAAAACCTTCTCCGTGTGGGGACGCCGCCGCGGCATCTCCAACAATGTGCGCGACATCACGGTCTGCGCGGCGCGCCCCTCGCGCCTCTACGCCGTGGCGCCGCGGACGTGGCGCTGGTTTGCCAACCAGGTCTTCCGGTCGGACGATGCGGGGCTGAGCTGGCGCCGCCCGGCGGCGCGGGGGCTGCCCGACCTCTCCGATGAAAAGGGCGAGCGCTGCAACAGCATCCGCGTCCACCCGCGCCAACCCGATGAACTCCTGCTGACCGTCTCGGGCGCCGTGGCGCCGCCGGACCGGCCCGGCGCGGGCGGCGTCTGGCGCTCGACGGACGGCGGCGAATCCTTTGTCCGCTACGACCAGGGGCTGCCGGCGGGCGAGGCGCTCTTCCGCAAGGATATCTGGACCACGCGGAGCGAAGTGGCCATTGCGCCCGACGGCACGGCGGTCGCCGTGTCGCACGACCGCGGGCGCGCCTTCGTCCGCGCGCCGGGCGATGCGGTCTGGCGCGAGCGCACGGCGGCGCACGGGCTACCGCCGTCCTTCCGCTCCTGGCAGGTGGAAGCGGACCCGCATGCGGAGAGCCGTTTCCTTGCCGCGCTCCGCGACAAAGGGCTCTACGAATCCGCCGACGGCGGCGCCACGTGGCGGCGCCTGGAAGCGGCGGGACGGGTCTGGGGCTTTGCCGTCGACCAGGCGGTGCCCGGGCGGCTGGCGGTCTGCGACGGCGTGCAGATCCGCCTCTCGGAAGATGGCGGAAAAAGCTTCCGCACCCTGCCGGAAGGTCCGCCGCTGCGGACGGTGCGCTCCGTTCTCTGCTTTGCGGGCGACTATCTCCTGGTCGGCACGCCCGGCTCCGGCATCTTCCGCACGCGCATCGCGAAAACGCCGGAACCGCCCGAAACCGCGCCGCTCACGGCGGAAATTCTCTTCGAGGAAACCCCTGTTGAACGCGGGCTCACGTTCGAGCGCACGTTTGCGACGCCCGAGCGCGTCACGGTCAACGGCGAAACCGTGTCCGCGTGGAAAATCCGCCGCGGAGCCGACCCCGCACGCGGCTGGATGCGCGTGCTGCGCTGCACGTTCACCGATCCGGCGTGGATGGGCGGAAACATGCCCGTGCTGGAAGGCGAAGTGGAATACCTGCACCGCGCCGACACAACCGTGGAGGCGGTGCTCAACACGGCGGACGGACCCGTACGCGGCGGCGGCCGCTTCGGCGCCTCGGACGCCTTCCGCACCTTCCGCTTCGCCATCGACGCGGGGCGCTTCACCGTCGACGGCGTCCCCGACCTCGCCGTGCAGGCCGCCAACGAAGACTGGTTCGTGCGCCGCATCACGGTGCGCGGCTTCGACCGCACCACGCGCCCCGACTTTTCCCGGCTCGTGCAGCTGGAAAGCCTCACGGCAACGGACCGCCCCGTCTTCCTCTACGAACCCGGAGAACCGGTGCAGCTGGAAGCGGCCTTCGCGAACCGCGCCCTGCGGCCCTTCCGGGGCACGCTCGTGCACACGCTGACGCCGCGCCCGCTCCCGGACAGCCGCGAAGCCGTCAAAGCGCCCGCCACGCGCGTGCGCATTCCGCTCGTCATCCCGGCGGAAGGCCGCGTCACCCTCCCGCTGCGCGCCGCCACCGATTCGATGCCGCTGGGCATCTGCGACAACACGCTGACCCTCCTCGACGAAACCGGCACGCCCGTCCTCGAGCATGCGGGCACCATCGGGTTCGCGCCGGACGCCACCACGCCGCCCCCCAAAGCAAAACCCGGCGAATTTCGCTACGGGCTCGATCTCCGGCTCGGGCGCGCCGACACCTCGCCGGAACTGATGGCCTGGACGCGGCACCTCGGCGCCGATCTCATCCGGCACGGGCTCAACGTCAACCGTCCCGAAGAAGCCCGGGAAGTCGTCCGCAATCTGCGCGCGCAAGGGCTCGACATGCTCGCCGTGCTCGACGTCCCGAAAGAGGCCGATGAAGCGGCATTTCGCAAAAGCCTCGCCCGCACCGCCGCCTTTGCCGCCGCCTTCGCCGCCGACGGCAAGCCCCCATTCTGGGAACTCGGCAATGAGCCCGACCTCTCCTTCTTCTTCCCCGCCGGCATGGCGCGCTACCTCGAGGGGCTCGCCCCGCTCGCACGCGCCATCCGCGAAGCCGACCCCGGCACGTGCATCCTCAACGGGGGCCTCGCCAACGCGTCCCACCGCCCGGAAAGCGCGCAGCGCGTCGCCGCCTTTTTCCGCGGGCTGGAGCCCGGCGTGCTTTCGCGCATCGCGTATCATGCGCACGGCTTCGGCGCCGACGCCGAAGCGAATGCCCTGCGCCGCATGAACGAGGCCGCCGCCGAAGCCGGAAAAACCGGCCTCCTCTGGGCGGACACCGAAACGGGCATGGCGGCATCCGGTCCCGAACAGGAGCGGCTCCAGGCCGTCACCTGCGTCCAGAAATTCGTCTTCGCCCAGGCGCAGCGCCACCCCTTTCTCATCTGGTTCCGCCTCCATTTCGAACACCCGGAAAGCTACGGTTCGCTCCGCTCGCTGAAAGAGCCGCGCCCCGCCGTGCTCGCCTACCGCCAGCTCGTCCGCACCCTCCGGGGCCACGCCGCTGCCACGCCCCTGCCACCGGCCGCCGGCGGGGAAGACGGACTGAGCGCGTGGTGCTTCGCGGAGACGGACGGCGGCGCGGGGCGCGTTCTGGTCGCCTGGAGCGAAAGCGATGCGCCG
>CASFKR010000037.1 GCA_949295265.1 uncultured Verrucomicrobiota bacterium
CGGAACCCGGGACAGCGATGAGAGTGGAAACGGGCCCTTCCCTGCATCATTCGGCTCATGACGGCACTATAAATGCCAGGCAGTTCCGGCGTCAAGGAATTTCTACCCAGATTTTCCTGGAATCCCGCTGTAAGATCTGCGGGAAACAAATCACCTCGCGCGGCTCCGCGTCGCCGATTTCTCCCCTCTTTCTCCCGATATCCCCTCCGTGTGGCAAAAATGGGGCAGCCGCCCCTCCGGGATAAACCTGAAACGGACGGCGGTTGCCGCCGAAATTCGATTCTGATACGCTGGTGCTTACACGTATGATGCCGAACGAATTTCAGAATTTTTTACGGACGATTATCCGAGACGCACGGCCACGCCCGGAAACCGTTACCGAAACGGCGTGGGGCAAGTCGCGCACCTTTACCTGCTACGACCTCTACGATGATACTTTCATCCTGGAGCAGGGCATCGAGGACCACCTCGAAAACAAGGATTCCATTGTCCTCATTCCCAAAGCCGCCCTGATGCCCGGAGACGGTCAGTCCGCCCGCATCTTCGGCAATGTCATGACGCTCTCTTCCGGGAACCACGCCGTCACGGGCATCCCCCTGCTGTCCGGGCGCTTCTGGGGACTCTCCACGCTGGCGACGGAAGAGGAGCAGATGGACGTGCTCGCCCACCGCATGGTCTGCGCCAACTGCGTCGGCGACACCATCGAACTTTCGCAGCGCCAGACGCCGACCTCCGTCATCGTCGAAATGGATGAATGGCTTCAGGCGCTCGGGTACCCCATGCGCAAGATCGTGCTTATCGACCGCATCGATGAAACGCTCGAATTCTACGAGCACCGCGGTCAGGAGTGGCGCATCAAACCGCTGGCCTGGACGCCCGAGGAAATGCAGTCCGTCATCAACGGCTCCGTTTCCCGCATCCATTCGCCCATCCGCTATTACCACAACGTCCAGGGCGTCCATTTCCTCACCTACACGAATTTTCTCCAGTGGGGCGCCCTCATCGAAAAGGATTTCCGGCAGTTTCTGTCCGGCCTCTCTGAGCTCTGCGGAACGTCGCCCGACCAGAAGACGCCCAACCTGCTCCTGCCGAAATACGCTTCGCACCACGAGATTGAGTTCTTCGGGCCGCCCCCGGGCATTGCCATCAAGACGCTCGTCCCGCGCATGATGGCGTTCTACGGGCAGATTAAAGCGCTCGATCCGAATGCGCCGGAAACGGCGCGCAGCGCCGCGGAATTTTTCAATGCCATCAGTCAGGCGTTTTTCAAACTGCTCGGCGATTCCGCCTATGCGGACGATAAAAATCCGAAGCTGGTGGAAGACCTCTACCGCTACCTCTGCGGGGCCGTCTATCACAATACGCACGACTTCTTCTCGCGCGCCTTCGACGACATGCGCACGGCGCTGCCCGGCGCCACCTATTCGATGGGCAACCGCTTCATCCACGAAGGCACGGATCAGCGCTCCATTGCGATTCTCGACGCGCTCGAGCTCAACATCGGGCACGGCAACCACCTCGAGTACGTCAACATCTACGAACTGCGTTCGCTCTCGGAGCGCGTCCGGCTCGGCGACGGCAAAACGCGCGAAATCGTATACAAGACGGCGTGGGGTCCGATTCCTTCGCGCCTCATCGAGAAGCGCCTCGCCCAGCGGAGCACCGGCTACGGCGCGTACACGCTCGTGCGCGCCTCCGCCTTCCGCGCCCTCGGCATTTCCTACGGCAAGCACCGCATGCTCGCCCGCAACGACGGTGCCGCCGGGGATGTCCACTACTTCACGCGATCGCGCTATCCGGGGCAGCCCTTCTCGCAGCTGCCCGCATCCCGTTTCCATGAGCGCAATCCGCAGACCGGGGTCTACGATACCGAACAGGAATCCGCCGACATCGTGCGCGCGCTCATTCGCCTGATGGGGCTGGCCGCCGCCGAAAACATCATTCTCAAAAAGTACATGCCCGACGGCTCCTGCCGGTTTGCGGAAGGCAAGGAAATCATCGAATTCGGCTACGACGTCCATTTCCGCAAGGAGATGCCCCTGCGCATCCACCTCTGCTCCATTCGCGGCACACTGGGCTGGCCCGACCGCTCCCGCACGCAGGAGAACCTGCGCACCATCGCGAATTACTACCTCAACACCTTCGCGCGCGTCACCTGGAAGTACGCGCAGAACCATCCCATCATCGAACCCTGGGATCTCGCGGACGCCTTCTGGGAGGGCTTTGCCGCGCGCACCCACGAGATTGCGTGGAATTACACCGTGCAGCGGAAAGAATTCGACCATTTCCGGCCCCGCATTTTCGGCGACTTCAAATTCCAGGAAAAATGGGAATTCGCCCTCTGGGCGCTCGAACGCCAGAATGAGCAGATTTCCGATTTTTCGGAGATTTTCCACGACATCTTCCGGCGGCTGCTGGAGTCGGGCGGTGACGACCCGCCGCCCTGCAAGGGTCCTGCCATCACAACGGCGCGTCCCGTCACCTTCATGCCGCATCCCGTGAACCCCAACAAGGCGCCGGGCCGCATTGCGCTCTCGCCGCCGCCTCTCCCCGCCCGGCCGCTCTCCCTGCAGCCGCCCTCGCCCGCGCCCGCCTCTGCCCCGAATCCTCAAGCGTAACGGGCTGCGCGACACAAAGCGATGCGACACGGGCGTAAAACGCCGCCCCTGCCGCCGCCGCGCCGCCTTACGCATCTGCCGCTCCCGGTTCGCACGCTCCCCCTTTCCGCATCCGGCGCTTGAAGGCGTCCCGCCGGCAAGCCGCCAGCCCCCGTTTCCCCCGCCCCTGCCATGAAATCCTCCTCCCGCACCCCTTCTCCGACGGAGACACGCCCCGCCCTGCGCGACCGCTCGATGTCCATGAGCCTCGAGGATTACCTGGAAGCCATCTACATGCTGATTCTGGCGGGAAAACGCGCGCGCGTCCGCGACCTTGCGGCGGCACTCGGCGTCAAAACCCCTTCCGTGGTCAACGGCATCCGGCAGCTGGCCGAGCTGGGGCTCGTCACCCATGCACCGTACAAATCGGCGGAACTCACCCCCGCCGGCATCGAGCGGGCGCTCCAGGTTCTGCACCGCCACAAGATGCTGACCACGTTTCTCGAATTTCTCGGGGTCAGCCCCGACGTCGCCGAGGCGGATGCCTGCCGCATGGAGCACTTCCTCTCGCAGGAAACGTGCGACGCCATTTCGCGCCACCTCGAAGAGCACCACATCTCGCTCGAGCCGCCCCACGAATCGCATTCCCAGAAGCGCTGACCCCGCAACTGGAGACGCTCCAGGCATTTCCCGCCTTTCTGCCTTTCCCGCAGAGCCGCAGAGTAACATCACGCGGGAAACCACACGCGCTCTGAGGAAAAGTGCGGTGTGTTTCTCTGTATCTCTGCGGCTCTCCGGGAAACAAAAGAGGGCCCTACTGAAGAAACCGTTGCGAAATTCCCGGACTCCCACGCCCCTGAAACCCGGGATAGCCTGTTCATACTGCTTTGCCGTCAATTCATACAAAACCGTAACACAACCAACGTCCGTCCTGATGGGCAGACACAATAGATTGTCTTTGTGAATGGGGTAACATCAGGGATTCTGAGTGCGTTCTTTGTCTGGCCTCGCTGCATTGTCAATTCGTTCCAGTTCTAGCCTCATCATCGGACAATAATGGAAACCAAGAACTTTTGTCGTCCACAAGATTTCAGGGCAATCCTTTATTTTTCCATCAAAACTTTTGTCGAGTAATCTATGAATGAAAATTGATTCTTATTGCCTAAATAAATTAAAAAGAATCGTTTATCTGTTTTTCCGATCCAGCCTAAATTGGTCGACTTAACGAATGCTTTTTTTGATGGATTAAAAAAAGTTAATTCTACCATGACTCGTGGGACGTGATATGATGGGTGAATTTGTATAAATCCAAAAGCATAAAGATTGGAATTGTTGTTTTCAGACTCTAAACCATTAGCTTGCATGGGGAGAATATATAAATTTTCAAGTTGAGATTGTGTCAAAACTTTATATGTAACAATAAATTTCTGCTCCATAGCATACCCTTTACAAGTTAATAGTATTCCACATAGAACAATCAATAAATACCGAATGCAATGTTGAAATAAAAACATATTATTTCTTTGAGTTTTGAGTTTTATAACTATTATCGAAACCTTGTTCCCATGCAACTATTCTATCAATCGACCTCCATTTGCAAGAATAGCAGCATATAGTTTATCGGGATCAGCAACCCAAGAAGTGGTATCATCAAATTGGAAGTAGCGCCGAAAAACAACACAGCAACCGATTCAATGGGGCACAGTCTACCTGCCTTTTCCTGGATTGTCCATCACATTTCTCCCGCAGGTTTATCACGAATTTCGGAGGCACACGGAGGGGAAAAGTGAAACACAGCCTCGCAAGACTTTCTTTTCCCGCAGAACCGCAGAGGATTGGATGGAGACTGGATTGGAAGTGCCGGGACAATGTTTTCTCGAGGAAGCAGATTCCATTCTACGATATCCTTGCGCTGATTTTCTCTGCGGCTCTCCGGGAAACAAAAAAAACGCTCCCGGAAACCCGGGAGCGCCGTGCTTTTCATTTACCAACCAAAAGGTTCCGCTGTCTACAGCGAGAGCGTCAGCGTAATGCCGCCGAAGAACTGGGAAGGACTGTGATCCTCCTCCGGATCCGTGTAGTAATGGGCGGCCGAGCGGATGGTGCCGCTGTACGTGTCACCGTAGGCGATGTAGGGCGAAATCATCAGATTCTTCTGCGGACACCAGTCGAGCTGAGCGAGGAAGGTCGTTTCGCGCAGCGCCCAGAAGTCCTTGCCGAGGTCGGCATTGTTCTGCCGGTCGTTGGCAAGTCCCTGCTCAATTGAAATCGAGAAGTCGAGCACGGGCGTATCCTCATCCGGACGGGCGTCGATGAGCGTCCAGGTGTGCCCCACGGAGAGCGCGAAATAGCGGCATTCGCTGCGCATTTCGAACTCCGAGGAGAGCGCGGGCGCCAGCCAGAGGTCGGGCAAACCGACCGAGGCATGGATGTAGTGCGTAAACGCGTCATCCGGGTGATACTCATACGTCCAGTCGGCCGCGACCTCAATCGAGGTGGGCAGATTCCACGCATCGGCGTCAAACGTGTAGCCGTAGCCGATGATGTAGTCGATTTCGTCGTACTCGCCCTTTGTGCCGCGCTCATCCGTGAGGTCAATCAGCCAATCGACCTCGAAGGTGAACCCATACCACTCAGCAGCGACGCCGTACGTCGAAACGGGATCGGTGTTATCCGGGAGTCCGCGGCTCAACCGGCGCGAAGCGAAGTCCGCAAACACCGAAATCCCGGGGAGTTCCCAGCCCTCTTCCACCAGCGGAGCCGGTTCAGAGGAGCCCGGTTCGATTGCCACATTTTCCTGCGCACGGGCAGAACCGGTGCCCAGTGCCAGAAGGGCGCAAACAGAGGCGCCCGCCATAACCTTGCGATAATCCATCATTCTGTTTTCCATGAAAACTTTGATCTGAAACCCGGAACAATCCCGGATTCCAGCCCCGAAGTCGTGGGACAGGGAACACTCTACCGAAACCGTCCGCCCGACTCAAGCAAAAAATTAGCCTGCGCTAACTTTTTTTTTCGCGCGCTTCCGCGGCGGGCTTTTCCGTTTCGTTTTAGCGTCGGCACAGCCGCCTCAGTGGAACCGGTGACGGGGACACCCGCCGCAGATGATGCGGGCGGGCGGTAAACCATCGCCTGAGGTTCCGCCCGCTGCAAAACCGACGTAACGAAGCCAGCGCCAGCAAAGCCAGCGCCACCACGACCCTCGAAGGAGGGGGGCGTATCATGCTCTCTCAGGCGGCTCCGGCAATCTGCCGGCTGAAAAAGCCATCCACCGCCTGAGACGCCGATGATTCCAGAGTTTTTCTCCGATGATTCCGATTTTATCGCGTCCTGTCTGTCCTGTTTTCTCCTCGCACTGCTTTGCTCTGCGCCTCTGCGGGCCGGGCTTATCCCGTTTTTTTCCCGGGATAATTGATCCAGATTTCTTGAAAGATGGCTTCTGGAGCCTCTTTTCAAGGCTAGACACTCGTGAATAGTCCGCCAATACTTTTTCATCCGAAAGTTCAGTAAAATAACTATGCTGTCGCTCCAATGGTTGCGATGACTTCGTTCAGGCGGCTCTGCCGCCTTCTAAAAAGTCCTTATTTGACACCTTGGTCGGAACGTTCGTGGAGACTTCCGAAGGGGGCTACGCCCCTCCGAGTGGCTCAATTTTCTTAACTCATCGCGAGGCTGAGCCTCACAATCTCCCTCCGTGTGGCTCAAAAACCCGGGATAAACCCGCGGCCGGGCTGTTTCCGCCGGGCGGGGATTCTGTGGTATTCTTATGGAGATGAATGGAATTCTGTCAGCCACCATCGGGAGCGAATCGCTCTGGGCACTCGTGCTCCTCCTTGCCCATGCGGCTTTCACCGCTTACGTCTTCTGGGCAAAGCGGAGAAATCCGGAGGAAGCCACATTCTGGCTGATGATCGTCTGCCTGGTGCCGGTTCTCGGCGTGTTGCTGTACCTCTTCTTCGGGATTACACGCGTGGACCGGGCGCATCTGCGGCTGCGCAGACGCGATCTGCACACGCCGCGCGGACGGGCATGGCGGCTGCTCTTCCGGAAAATCGGACGCCTCTCCCGGCAGCTGGGCGAGTTCCGTCCCCCGCCGGAGATTGCCGCAGGACAGGTCGCCCGGACGCTGGACCGGTTTTTCCCGTCCACGACCATGCTCGACGGCAACAGCGTCGAACTCCTGCGCGACGGCTCCGACGCCTATCCGCGCATGCTTCAGGATATTCTCCATGCCCGGCACTGCATCCGGATGCAATCCTTCATCCTGCTCTCGGACGCCGTCGGACGCCGGCTGCTGCAGGCACTCGAACAGAAAGCGCATGAAGGCGTGGACGTGAAGGTGCTGTTTGACTCCTTCGGGAGTTTCAAGTCGTACTTCTCCCGAACTTTCCGGCGGTGCATCTTTTCCCGGCATCCCCATCTGCAGATTCACGCTTTCTCGTTCGTGAACCTCTTTGCGCCCTGGAAATTCCAGATGCGCAATCACCGGAAACTGCTCATCATCGACGGCGCCATCGCCTACAGCGGCGGACTGAACATCGCCGCGGAAAATACGCGGCTGCCCATCGTGCCGCGCAACCGGCACATTCATGACCTGCATTGCCGGATAGAAGGGCCCGCCGTCTCCCAGTTTTCGCTGAGTTTCTTCCGGGACTGGCATCTGACGACGCGCCACAGTCCGCACGGCATGCTGTGCGAAGCGGACTTCACGCCGCCGGCGCCGCACGGCAACACCTGTCTGCGCGTCATTCCCAGCGGTCCCGGCGACCTCTACGAAGGCTCCCGCACGCTTTTCCACGCGGCCGTCGCGCTGGCGCAGCGGACGCTGACGCTGGTCACCCCGTACTTCGTCCCGAACCGGGAGTTTATCCATGCGCTGGGCATGGCGGCGGCGCGCGGCGTGTTTGTGCGCATTGTCGTGCCCGCCAAAAACAACCACTTCTATGTGGACTACGCCGCCAGCAACGGCTTTCCGGAGCTGCTGCGCTCGGGCGTCCACATTTACCGACGGCACGGCGCCTTTTCGCACACAAAAGCGCTGCTCGTCGACGGCGAGTGGGGCTTCATGGGATCGTCCAACTGCGACAGCCGCAGTTTCCGTCTCAACTATGAACTGGATTTCTGCTTCCAGGGCGGCGCATTCCCTGCGGAAATCCGAACCCAGCTCGAAACGGAACTGGCGCAGTCCGAAGAGCTGCTGCTCGTGGACGTCCAGCGCCAGTCCCTGCCGAAACAGGTTCTGTCGGGACTGTGCGCGCTGCTGACGCCGGTTCTCTGAGTTCCGGTCACAAAAAAAGGCCGCATCCCCGGAAGGACGCGACCTGCAGAGAGCCGGAGAAACGGCACTCAGTTCTGCATGGGGTTGACAATCAGACCGTCGCCGTAGATGGCGCTCTCGATGGAGATACCGAAGAAGGTCCCGTAGTAGACCTTGTCCGCATTCTTGCCGGAGGTCGGTGTCCGGTACGAGCAGCAGCCCGTAACCGCGAGCGTCAACGCCGCAACGGCGCAGAGGAGCAGAAGTTTCTTCATGGATGAAAACGGAAAAACGGATTAGCGGCCGACGATGAGGCCATCGCCGTAGATGGCGCTCTCGATGGAGATACCGAAGAAGGTGTGGTAGTAGACCTTGTCAGCGTTCTTGCCGGAGGTCGGCGTCCGCAACGAGCAGCAGCCCGTCACCGTCAGCGTCAGCGCCGCAACGGCGCAAAGGAGCAGAAGTTTCTTCATGATGTCGTGTTTCCTTTTGGCCGGGAGGGGAAAAGCCCCGCCGTGTCCAGTTGTTGGAATGGGATTGAATCAACGGGATGGGTCTTGGCGAACCGCGCAAGGCCATGCGACAAGAAATCCCTTGACGACTCGATTATACGGGAGTTCCCGGAAAATGGAAAGGAATTTCCGGTTTTCCGGCAACAGTTGCGGAAGCGTGCGCGGCGTCTCACGGATTTTTCGCGGATTTGGCGCGGCCGGGGGCGTGCCAGACGAGGACTTGGCCCGGGTACAGCGAAAGCGGCGCTGTCGCAGAGACGGGCTTCCCCGTCAGGTAATTCTGCAACCCCTTCAGCGCGGCAAATTTCGCAGAGAGGCGCACATTTTCGGCTGGGCGCATTCCCGTGTTGATGATGGCGAACCAGACGCCATCCTTCGGTGTAGGGATGGCGCGCACCACGACATCGGGGTGGGATGCGGCATTGTCCAGGCGGCGGCTCGGCAGCGCCGGCAATGCCAGAAAGGCCGCATAAAAGGCGCGCACATACTGCGGAAAACCGCGCTGCAGGCTGTTGCCGTACAGGTAGCCGATATAGCGCGGATCGCCGTTGGCCAGCGCACGCGCCTCTGCCAGCATACAGTAGGGCCCGGCCAGTTCGAAATCGACGACAAAATAGCCCAGTTTGTCCGAGAAGTAGACGTGCTCATTGAGCGGGTGGTGATAAATCATCGCGAGCCCGTCTTTCGCGCGAAAAGCCTCGAGGGCCTCCGGGTCGGCCACCGAATACTGGCGGCTAAAGGGCATCGTGAGGAAAATGCCGGGTGTCTCCTTGTAATTTTGCGGGTCAGCGGCCGGCACGGCGTGCTGCCACTCCCAACCGCCCCACGTGCCGGAGGGCGCGGTGAGACGCCGCAGCCCCAGATGCTCCGCAACGACTTGCTCCGGCGAAATGGTCTTTACGCCCGGAAACCGCGCGGCATCATCGGTCACAATGGCATTGGAATCGATGATATTGCCCGGCTCGCTGGGATCGCCTGTGAAGAGCAGCGCCGCGTCGCTGCCCGCGACGTCCGGGCGGCGCAAATAATCGCGAATGGCCTCGAAGTAGGCGCGGCGCTTGAGGTTCCACCAGCGGATATACTGGTCGTACAACGCGCGGTTGGACTGGAGAGCCTGCCGCGTCGTTGGCGTCTGCGCCTTCGTATCCTCGTCGAAGCGCTGGCGGGTGCGGTCGGAAAAGGAGATGGGCATCCCGGCAGGGCGCGGGCGGAGCCACGCCCCGAGGAAAGTGGCGTTCTCCCGCTCATCGGCAATGGTGATTTCCAGAATCTTGCGCAAATCCTCGATAAAATCCGGATCGGTGACATCGACGTTGGCCTTTTCGCTCCAGTGGATATGCGTGTAGTCATCGCGGCCCTTGGGACCTTTGTGTTTGTAGCCGAGCGTCTGTGCGCGCTTTTGCGGCCCCAGCGCTTTCGACCCGCCGATGCTCCCGCAATACTCATACATCGGGAGCACATACAGGCCATATTGTCCGGCGAGCTTCACCGTTTCGTGCCAGAGCCACGGGATATTGGACTGGTAAACCCAATCGTTGCTGCCGTAGCGGGAGGAATCCCAGCCCTGGTTGTGCCCGAACTCGAGCAAATCGCGGGAAAAGGTGTCGAACCCGAGAAACTTTGCGAGGCGCATTTTGGCGGCATACCAGTCGGGTTGCTTCTTCGCGTCGAAAGCAGGATTCTTCTGATCAAAGAGGAGTCCGTCGGACATCTCCTCGCGCCAGAATACATGGCGTTGCGGCAGCCCGGCGGGCGGGCGCCGCAACCGCAACGCGAGCCGTTCGTGCGGCGGTGCCTCGTAGAGCGAAATGGTGCCGAGCGCAAGCCCCGCTGAAACGGGGTCATTCTCGTGATTGTACACGGCGATGACGACCCAGAAGCCATCGGCAGGTGTCTGGTTGCGCTTGCCCGGCTTGGGAAAATCCGGGTAATGCGGGTGCGGCTCAAATACGCACGTCCACGCCTCCCAGCGCCCGGAGAGCGGATAGGCGAGCGACTCGGGGTTGGACCACACGTAGGGCATTTTGAGCGCATCGCCGAGCGTGGCGCCGGAGTGGAAGCCGCGGCGCGTTTCCGTTGCGCTGTTGTAAATCGTATAGCTGCGCGGCGCATCCTCCGGATATTCCACGCGCAACACATACGCCTGCCCGGTCTTCATCCCCTTGCCCGCGCCCAGGCGCACCGCCACAAAGCGAAACGGAGCGCCCGGGCCGCCCGGCATCACAAAGGCATTTTTCCCGAGAATGGTCTGCGTACCGGAGCGGGCATTCGCCGGGTCGATGATGTGCTCGCGCCCCTCCAGCGCCGCCATATCGACGGAATCAATCAGCCGGAGCCCCGAGACATTCATGGCTGGAAGCAGGGTGTCCGCCGCCTCTGCCGCTGCGCCGCTCAGCAACAGCGCAAAAAGCGCGCACAGCACCCGCCGCATTCCTTTACCGAAAGGCTTCCTGTTCATGTCGTTGTTTTGCTTGTCGTTTCAGGTGTGAACGGCGGAGGCGTGATTCGCGCTCCTCCGCCGGCCCTTCACCAATGCGGGACGGCCCCGACCGAATGGCGCGGAATCAACTCCGCATGCAGACACTCATCCATCGGCGGGATATCCCAGTTGTTATCCTTGACAATGTCGGCCACCGTATTGACCACCAGCGCCGCCATCTGTTCGAGCGGCTGCCGGATGACTGTTTGCGGCGGAGAGAAATACTGATAGAGCGGAATGTCTTCCAAACTGATAACGGAGACATCCCAGCCGATGCGTTGATGCAAGACATTCGAGAGCGTGTGCAACGTCTCGGCAATCACGTCATCGTTGAAATTGAGCAGGGCCGTTATCCCGGCCTCCAGAAACCGGGACAGCACATCCCGGGGCGTCCCGTTCTCCGCGAAACTGACCCACTCCGGATGCGGGGGCACCCCCGCCGCCAGCATGGCCTTGCGATACCCCTCGAACCGCTGCATCGTCCCCCACTCGCCTTTCACGCCGCCATAAAACGCAATCTTCCGGTGGCCGAATGCGAGCAGGTGTTCCGTTGCCACGAGCCCCTGCTCATAGTGGTCCGTATAGATGCTGTGAATGCCGGCATGGGCCAGCGGACGGTTGATGGAAAAGAGCGGAAGATGCGGGACGCCCCGGAGCTGCAGCATCGAATCGTCAAACACGACGCCGACCGCGGCCATGACGCTGCAATCCAGAGCCGCCTCCAGATGCGCCGCATCCAGCGTCTCCACACGCAACTCCACCTGATGACAGCAGTCCGTCAGCAGCGATACGAGTTCATATGTATACCCCACGGGCAGACGCGGATTGCGCCGCCCGACCACAATGGCCAGACGCGGCGTCTGGATGCGCGGCACGAATCCCAGCGTCCGGGCCACGCTGAGCACCTGCTTGCGCAAATCGGGATTCACCGATTTCTCGCCATTCATGATGCGGGAAACCGTTCCGAGCGAAACGCCGGCGGCCTCTGCCACCTTGGAAATGGACGGCGAATGGGTTTTTACGATATGGCGAATCATCGGGCGTTTCTTTCCGTTGGCAATTCTTGTGCGGGCGTGCGGGGGTCAGTCGAGCGTCACATGACCCCAGCGCCACGGCCGCGGCGCAATATCCTCGGATTTTCCGCGCGGCCAGTAGACTTCGCGTTCATTCTACCAGCCCTGCACCGCCAGCGTAAAGGCCAGCGCCACCTTGTCCGCCCTGCCGCCGACGGCGCCGGAAAGCAACACGGCACAACCACACAAAAGGGCCAGCAGACCTGTTGTACGAAACGTCCTTCGGGGCACACGGACGGAACGCACTGCATGATTTTCTTTCATTCGGGAGCTCCTGTTTCCTCTTCCAGCGGAAAAGAGCCGCTCTTTTGAAATGGTGAAATATTTCATCTGCAAGGGTCAAAAGAAAAGCGGTTCCGAAGATGAGACCGCTTTCCTTTTCGTAGCGTAGAAAAAACGGTTCCGTCCGTCAACTCTTTTGTTCCAAATTTTGATAATTCCTGAAGAATCTTTCCTCGACCGCCATTTACGCGCCGCGCCCGAACCGTGCCTCGCGTCCGGAAAAGCGCGGTTTCCAGCCCTCGCGCAGTCTGGTAGAGTATCCGCATGCGGTCCATTTGGCATCCGGAACCCCCTCCCGCCCCGCCCGCATGGGCGGAACCACTCATCATGAACTCAGTCTGCGAACAACTCTGGTACGATCAGCCTGCCCCCTACTGGGAAGCCGCCCTGCCCGTCGGAAACGGTTTTCTCGGCGCCATGGTCTTTGGCGGCACGGACGAAGAATGCCTCGCCCTCAACGAGGGCACGCTGTGGTCCGGCCGCGGCAAGGATATCCACGTCGACCCGGACTGGCGGACGCATGTGGAGCATGTCCGCCAGCTGCTCGCGGAACGCCGCTTCACGGAGGCGGATGACTTCGTCACCAACCGCATGCCGTGCGGCGACAATGCCAGCTACATGCCGGCGGGCAATCTGCGTCTGCGTTTCCGCAGACTCGGTGAACCGGCGGGCGGCTATTTCCGGAACCTCGACTTCACGAAGGCGCTCGCCGAAGTGCGTCAATGCCACGCCCCTGCCACAGACGCGGCACCGCAGACGTTCCGGCGCACCTTCCTCGCGTCCTGGCCGGACCGCATTCTGGCGTGCCGCATCACGCGCGAAGGCGACGCGCCTTTTGAGCTCGAGGCCTCGTTCGATTCGCCGATGCACGGCAGTGCCGCCGTGCCGGAGCCCGGCACGCTCCTCTTCCACGGCTATGCGCCGTTCCACTGCCGCTACGGGCAGACCATCTGGCAGAACGAAGCGGGCGAAAGCGGTCCCGTCTACACCGTTGCGGTGCGCCTCGTGCCGCACGGCACTTGCACCGCGCTCCCGTCCGAAACCCCGGGCACGACCCGTCTGCGCGTCACCGGCTCCGTTGACCTGTTCATCGCCATCGAGACGGACCTCTCCGACGCCGCCATGGCCGCGCAGGACTTCGCCCTGTGCCACGCCGCTGCCACCGCCCGGGCACAGGCCGCCGCACAAAAGGGCTTTGACGCCATTTTGCGCGACCACCTCGCGGACTACGAGCCGCTCTACGCGCGCTCCCGCCTCGTGCTCGCAGCCCGCCCCGGCGATGAAGCGCCCACCGACGTGCGCCTCGCCGCCGCCGAAGCCGCCGGGCAGAGCGAGAACGTCTTCAGTCCCACGCTGGGCGCCCTCCTCTACAACTACGGACGCTACCTGCTCATCGCCTGCAGCCGCCCCGGCGGTCAGGTCGCCAATCTCCAGGGTCTCTGGAATGACAGCCCCACCCCAATCTGGGGCTGCAACCTGACGACCAACATCAACACGGAGATGAATTACTGGCATGCCGAACTGACCGGACTGCCGGAATGCGCGGAGCCGCTCTTCGACTTCATTGAAGAGCTCTCCAAACCGGGGGCGGACACCGCGCGGACGCTCTACGGGCTGCCCGGCTGGTGCACGCACCACAACAGCGACGTATGGCGCTTCACCGGGCCCGCCAGCGGTGATGCCTGCCACAAATTCTGGCCCGTCTGCGCCGGCTGGCTCTGCCGCCACCTGGCGGAGCATTACCGCTTCGGCGGCGACAAAACGGCGCTCCGGAAGCATTTCGACACGATGCTCGGGGCGGCGCAGT
This sequence comes from uncultured Verrucomicrobiota bacterium, assembly GCA_949295265.1. Taxonomy (GTDB): domain Bacteria; phylum Verrucomicrobiota; class Kiritimatiellia; order RFP12; family UBA3636; genus JAEDLN01. Next base: position 14,008 of record CASFKR010000037.1, read on the forward strand.
TTCTCAGCGCCTTCCTCGTGGAAAAGGACGGTTTCTGCACCACATCGCCGGCCACGTCGCCGGAGAACTCGTTTGTGGACCCGGCGACGGGGAAGCGCGCCGCCGTCGCCGTCGGCACGCAGATGGATCTGAGCATCATCCGCGACCTGTTCGAAAGTCTGCTGGAATGCGGAGCCGCGCTGGGGCGCGACGGCGAGCCGTGGGCGGAAACGCTGCGCGCGCAGCTCGCGCGCCTCGCGCCGCCGCGCATCGGTGCCGACGGGCGGCTGCTCGAGTTCGGCGAAGAATTCCCGGAGTGGGAAAAGACGCATCGTCACCTCTCGCATCTCTACGGGGTCTACCCGGCGGCGGAATTCACGCCGGAGCGTCAGCCCGAATGTTTCGAAGCGGCCCGCCGCTCCCTGGACGGACGCGGCGACCTGAGCACGGGCTGGGCCATGGGCTGGCGCGCCGCGCTGCATGTCCGCTTCGCCCAGCCCGAGCGCGCCATGCGCACGCTCGGCGGGCTCCTGCATCTGCTGGAGCCGGGCGACCGCTCCACGCAAGGCCCGGGCGGCGTCTACCGCAACCTGTTCGACGCCCACCCGCCGTTCCAGATTGACGGCAATTTCGGCGCGGCGGCCGCCATTGCCGAAATGTTCGTGCAAAGCCACCGGAAGGATGCGCAGGGGCGCACCAAGGTGGCGCTCTTCCCGGCGCGCCCCGCGGCGTGGCGCCGCGGAAGCGTCGGCGGTCTGCGCACCCGCGGCGGGCTCACGGTCGACCTCTCGTGGGGTGCCGGGCGCTACGAGGCGCGCCTCGCGGCCGCCCGCCCCGGCACGTTCGTGCTCCTCGCGCCCGGCCAGGCGGAACAGGCGGTCACGTTCCGCGCGGGGGAAACCCGCACGCTGGCGGGCGCGCTTGCCGGGGAAGAGGTGCGCGTGCTCGAGGTCGTCGCCGCCCGCATCGAAGATGATGCCGGGCGCGTCCTTCTCTGCCAACGCCCTGCCACAAAACGCCACGGCAGCCTCTGGGAATTCCCCGGCGGAAAAATCGAACCCGGCGAAACGCCCGAAGCGGCACTCCGCCGCGAATGCCGCGAAGAACTCGCGGTCGACCTGACCGTCGGCGAAGAACGCGCCGCCGTCTGGACCGATGAGCCGGGGCTCTCCATTCATCTGCGGCTCTTTTCCGCACGCGTTGCCGCCGGGACGCTCACCGCCCGCGAGCATGCGGACCTGCGCTGGCTGGAGCCGGGCGAGCCGCTTGCGCTTCCGCTCTGCCCCGCCGATGCCCTGCTCCTGGCCGCTCTCGAAACCCCGCCGGTTGCCTGACCATGAAAATCTCCATCGTCACACCCACATACAACTACGGACGCTTCCTGCAGAAAAACATCGATTCGGTTCTGGCGCAGGTCGGCGACACCGTCGAAGTGGAACATCTGATCGTCGACGCCTGTTCAACCGACGACACCGTCGGGCTGCTGAAGACTTGGGAAAAGAAGGTCGCCGGTCTGCCGGAAGACACGCGCGCCCGCTACACCTTCCGATGGACCTCCGAGTCCGACAAAGGGCAGACCGATGCCATCAACAAGGGCCTGAGCCGGGCGACCGGCGACCTCGTCTGCTGGCTCAATGCCGACGAATATTACGAGCCCGAGGCGCTGCGCGCCGTTGTGGAGGCCTTTGAAAAGCACCCGGAGGCCGACTTCATCCATGGCGAAGTGCGGTTCATCGACGATAAAGGGGAGACGCTCCGCATCAAGCGCGAGCACGTGTTTTCGCGCTATGTGCTGCTCTGGTACGGGTGCTACATCCCGTCGTGCGGCTCTTTCTGGCGGCGGAACATCCTCGCGGACGGGTTTTATCTCGATCCCTCCTACAAAGTGACGATGGACTTCGAGTACTTCGTCCGGCTCATGAAGCTCGGGTACCGGTTCCGGTTTCTGCCCAGAGCCATTGCCGCCTTCACGTGGCACAGCGACAATGTCAGTTCGGTCTTCACGGAGCGCCGCATCGCGGAAGCCAACCGGGTCAAGAATCTCTACGGGATGCGCGTCTCCGGCAACCCCAAAGTACAGGCGGCGTTTCGCCGGATGAACCGGTTTCTGGCGATACTGCTGCGCCGCGTTCTCGTAACGCTGCGCGTCCTCTTCCTTCCCCGCTGAGCGGACGCACCGCGCACACAAAAAAAAAACGCGCCGCCTTCACGAGTCGTGAGGGCGGCGGTTTTCTGTTGAAGGAGATTTGCGGGGACGCACTCAGAACGAGCTGGAGAACGACACGCGGACGAACGGCTCCTTGGAGAGGTCCATCGCATGATTCTCCGCAACGTCGGCCGAGAGCTCGCGCTCGAGATAGGTGCCGATTTCGCCCGTCACGACCCAGGTGCCGAGAATCCGGAGCGAGGCACCCGCCGAAACCTTGATTTCGTCCCACGTCAGGTCCTCCGGAACGCCATTGCCGTCATCCAGCGCATAGGTGACGTTGCTCCATTCGCCTTCCGCGAAGAAGGAGAGAATATGCGTCGGAAACAGATCGATGCGGCTGCGCGGGCACCCGAGCTCCACGCGGAGCAGATCCTCGTACCCGAAAATCACGCCGACATTCGGGATGAACGGAATGTCCCAGCCCGGACGGTACTGCCCGCCGATGACGAAGGACACCGAAGGCGAGGCGGCAAAATACGCTTCCACCAGAATCGGGATGCCGAATTCCGGCGCGGTCGTATCCGAGTAGATGCCGGGACGCGCCGCAAACCGCCACGACCAGCCCTCCATGAACCGGATCAGGAAGTACGGTTCGAGATAGGCATCCATGAGGCTGTCCGGCAGCGAGGACATGTTGGGGTTGTCCACGAAGTAGAAGGCATGCGCATTGGCGAGCACGCCCAGCGAACCGTAGAGAATGCCGTCAATCTGCCCGAGATTGAGCGCGACGTCGGCCTCAATGATGTCCGTTGTGCCATACGGACCGAACTCGGTGTCCGTCTGATACGCAGCGCTGAAGCAGTACGAAGGGCTGCCGAAATCGAGATGCTGGCTGTAGAGATCGGGAATCGAATCTGCGGAAGAAGCGACCGGCTGAAGCAGCGCGGCGGCAAGCGGCGCAAGAAGCGCAGAGCGAAGCGTTTTCATGGATGCGGAAGGATAGGCGTTAAGAAGAAAGCGATTGCGAAAAGGAAGCAATGTGGCAGGGGCGTGTCAGGGCTGTGGCGAAGCGGACTCGCCTGCAGCGGTGCCGCCCATGCCCCAGGCGGCGAGTTTGCGGTGCAGCGTTCTGCGGCTGATGCCCAGAGCCTCCGCCGCGCGGGTGCGATTGCCGCCCGCCGCGTCGAGCGCCGAGAGAATTTTGCGCTTTTCCGCCTGCTCCAGGGATTCGGTCTGATTCGGCACCCCGGCGGCGACGACCGCCTCTTCGGCGCCATCGCGGATATTCGCCGGCACATCGGTCACCGTCAGCAGCGCGCCGCGCGAAAGCACGACCATCTTTTCGATGGTGTTGCGCAGTTCGCGGACATTGCCCGGCCACGGATACGCCTGCAGAAGCGCCATGGCCGCCGGCTCGATGCCGTCGACCTGCCGGTTGTTCTTCGGGGCAAATTCCCGGATGAAATGTGCACACAGCATCGGGATGTCCGACTGGCGCTCGGCGAGCGACGGCATCCGGATGTCGACCACATTGAGGCGATAGTACAAATCTTCGCGGAAGCGTCCCTGCGCGACATATTCCTTGAGGTTGCGGTTCGTCGCCGCCACCACACGGATGTCCGTGGTCAGCGTCTGACTTCCCCCGACGCGCTCGAAGGTGCGCGTTTCGAGGACGCGCAGGAGTTTCACCTGCACCGACAGATCGACCTCGGAAATTTCGTCGAGAAAAAGGGTGCCGCCGTTGGCCAGTTCGAAGCGGCCTTTCCGCTGGGCAATCGCCCCCGTAAACGCCCCTTTTTCATGGCCGAAGAGCTCGCTCTCCAGCAGCGTGGAGGATAGCGCCGCACAATGGACCGCCACAAAAGGTCCCGATGCGCGCGTCGACAAATGGTGAATCGCCTGCGCCACCAGCTCCTTGCCGGTGCCGCTGGCGCCCTGGATGAGCACCGTCGCCTGCGTGGGCGCCGTCTGGCGGATGACATCGAAGAGCGCTTCCATCGGCGGGGAGGTGCCGATGATATTCTCCAGCCCGTACCGGACATTCAGCCGCTTGTGCAGCTCCCGGTTTTCATTCTCCAAATCGCGCGTGCGGAGCGTCCGCTCCAGCACCAAATCGAGCTGATCCAGATTGACCGGCTTCGTGAGAAAGTCCCGGGCACCGGATTTCATCGCCTCGACGGCCGTCTCCACAGAGCCATAAGCCGTCAGCAGGATGCACAGCGTCGCCGGATACTTCTGATGAACCGTCCGCAGCAGCGAAAGCCCGTCTTCTCCGGGCATGCGCACGTCGGAAAGCATCACGTCCACGGTTTCCTTGTCGAGAACCTCCAGAGCCGTCGTTGCCGATTCCGCGAGAAAGACGCGATACGTCCCGCGAAGGGCACGCCCAAGCCCTTCCCGCGTGTTCTTTTCATCATCGACAATCAGGATTGTCGGCTTCGTGTTGCTGTCACCCGTCATCTTGTGTCCACCGGATGAATCGAGAGTAACGAAATGCGCCCCGTCACGCAAGCGACAGCAGCCTTTTCTTCGAAAATTTGTGCCGAATTCTGTCTCAACCGCCCCGAATATGACACATCTTCGCCCGTTATGCGACAGATGTGTCACATAAATCGGTTTATAGTGCGACACTTTGTCTCAGTTTCCACTGATTTTTCGGCTGGCACGGTTGGCACGGGCTTTGCTGTAAAGGAAAACGTCCCCACCGAGACCCACAAACCCCTGGGGACAGAAAGGAAACTGATATGAATACCATTTTTGACTGGATGCCTTGGGATTTTCTGGATGACTGGATGAAAGAGGACCGGCATCTGATGCGCGCATTTCGCTCCGTTTCCGATCGTGCAGCCGGGCGCTTTCCGCCCGTCAACGTCTGGATGGACGAAAATGCCGCCGTCCTTGAAGCGCGTCTCCCCGGCAAAACCGCTGCGGATGTTGATCTGACGCTCGAGAGCGATGCCATCGTCCTGACCGACAAACCGGCCCCCGCGAAGGAGGGCGAACCCGCCGCGAAGCCCGCGTGGCAGCGCCGCATCACCCTGCCCTTCGAAGTCGATTCCGCCAAGATTACGGCGTCTTTCCGCAATGGCGTCCTGACGGTCCATTGTCCGAAAGCCGTTCGCGCGGACCTCCATCGCATCGCCATTTCCAACGGCTGAGCCGCCGCGCATCTCTCCATCCCCCAAGAGAAAGGAACCCATTTCATGAACACTGCAACTTGCTATATTTCCCCTGCCGTTTACTCGACGGAAAACGAGAACGGCTACAAACTGACCTTTGAAATTCCGGGGTGTGCCAAAGACGATGTGGATTTGCACATCGACGGCCGCACGCTCTCCCTGCGGACCCACGCGACCCACGAAACCCCTGTCGGTTTCCGCCGCGCCGTCGCCGAATTCGAGCCCGTCAACTACGCCTGCACCATCGACCTGCCTGACATGGCCGAGCTTTCGACCATCAAGGCCTCCGTTGAAAACGGGCTGTTGCGGATGGATATCGAAAAGCGGGCCGAGGTCAAGCCGCGCAAAATCGAGATTCTGTAATCCCGTTTCTCAACGGTGCCCGCCCTGCGTGTCGTGTTTCCACGGCACGCTTTTTTTTGCTTCCCGCAGAGGCACAGCGGCGCAGCGGAGCAAGGGCGGCACCGGCAACCTGCCGACTGAAAAAGCCGTCCACCGCCTGAGATGTCGGCGATTATCCTGTCCGTCCTGTCCGTCCCGTCTGCGGCGAAGCCGGGGTCCGGGCGTTTTCCCGGGCGGCGGGTCATTCCACGGAGAGCGGCGTGATGCCGGGAATGGACATGAGAAGCGAGAGCACCGCAGCCGGTTCCGCCAATTCGGCGCGGGCCTGCAGCTGGAGTTCAATCCGCATGCCGTCCCCGTTGCGGCTGCCGGAATAGACGGCGATGTGGGCACCCGCCTTCTCGAGCGCTTCCAATGCCGTCTGCGCCACATCCTCCGATGGAGCCAGAAACGCCACATTCAGTTCATGCTTGGCACTGCCGATAAACCGGTCAATCACCACAAAAAGCTCCAGCCCGATGAGCGCCAGAAGCGTGGCGCAAACCGACAGCAGGACGAGTCCGCCCGCCGCGGCGCAGCCGATGGCCGCCGTAACCCAGATGGACGCCGCCGTGGTCAGCCCGACAATGAAGCGCTTGTGCAGGACGATGGCGCCAGCGCCGATGAAACCGATGCCCGAGACAATCTGGGAAGCGACGCGGGAGAGATCGACGCGGAAATTAAAGCCCTGATAGTGCTCCGTCAGAAAGGAGAGCGCCGGCAGAAAACCGTACTGCGAAACCAGCATGAACAGCGCAGAGCCGATGGCAACGAGAAAATGCGTGCGCAAGCCCGCGCCTTTGGCGCGCAGTTCACGCTCCACGCCAATGAGGCCGCCCAGAAAGGCCGCCAGTAAAAATCGGTAGATGATCGTCAGTTCCATGGCAGAAAAGGAAGGCTCGGTTTGGACAGCAACGGTCCGGACTGACCGACAGTATACGCCGCAGGTTTTCCGAACGCAAGATTCATCAGCGCCAGACTCATCCCGGATTTTCAAGCCACACGGAGGAAGGCCGTGAAACTCAGCCTCGCGAAGAATTTAGAAAATTGAGCCACACGGACTCTGTCTCCACTAACGTTCGTAGTCAGCGCAACGATTGGAGCGACGGTAAAGTTATTTTATTGAACTTTCGGTTGAAAAGTATTTGCGGACTATTCACGAGTATCTTTTCTTGAAAAGTGGCTCCAGAAGCTATTTTATTCAAGATTTCGGAATCATTTTATACCGAAAAACCGGGGCAATCCTGGCGCAGTTGTCAGCGGCGGGGAGCGCGGATTTGTGATAGAATTGGGGAAATGAATCGGATTAAAGGCAGCATCCGGCGAATCATGCAGGCGTTGACCGGGCTCCCGTCGGGTCCGGCAATCGTGTTGTGCCTCTGCGTGGGCGTCCGGCTGGCGCAGGAGGTCGTCGCCCGCGCCCCGATCCGTGTGGCGTACCTCGGCGTCGACGGAAGCGGCTACATCGTGCCCGTGGATGTGCTGTCCTGCGTGCTGGCGATTAGCGGGTCCGGTCTTTCGATGGGCTTTTTCTGGACGCCGTTCACGTATATTTTCCTGCATGGCAGCGTGTCCCACCTCGTGCTCAACATGATCGGGCTGCTGGCGTTCGGTCCCCAGCTCCAGCGCGTCTTCGGGCGCGGTGCCTTCTGGTTTGTTTTTCTGCTGGGAGGCGCCATCGGGGGCATCGGCTGGGCGCTCTGCAACGGTTTTTCCTCGCTGGTTCCCTGCGTGGGCGCGAGCGGCGCCGTCCTGGCGCTGGCCGGGGCATACGGCGTCCTGCTGCCGCGGGATGAATTTCAGCTGATTTTTCCGGTTCCGCTCGTGCTGAAAGCGCGCACCCTCGTTGCCGTGCTTTTCGCACTCAATGTCATCGAGCTTCTCTTTGTCGTCTCGCAAACGGCCTATCTGGCCCACCTCTTCGGCATCGCCGGGGGCATCGGTGCCGGACTCTGGCTGCGCCGCCGCACCCCGCACACCCCGATTTTCTCATGAAGCGTCTTTCTGGCTTTTTTCCGGCCCTCGCCATCGCCCTGTTGACCGCCTGGACGGCACAGGTTTCCGCCGCAGACCGCCCTGAGGCTGCCGCAGAACCGGCGTCGACCAACCGGGTGGAGGATGCGGCGCCCGAAACAGATCCCACCGCGGATCCGGAATGGGATGCCCCGCGGCTTCGCCGCCTGGCCGAAGATGCGAAACGGGCGGCAAAAATCGCGGAAGAAGCGGAACCGGAGGAAGAACCGGAGGAACCGCTGTCCGAACAGGATGACCCCTTCCACGAATTTCTCACCCTCGCCCATGCCATGATGGTCATTCGCGAGCAGTATGTGGAGCCCAAATCGTTCGAAGAACTGACCGACGCGGCGCTGGAAGGCATGTGCGCCGCGCTCGACCCGTTCAGCACGTATCTGGTGCCCGACATGGCGCTGGAGGAGCAGGAAGAAACCGAGGGACACTACGAGGGCATCGGCATCCTGATTTCCGAAATTGACGGCGCGATTTTCGTGGAGCGTCCCATCATCGGTTCCCCGGCGTTCCGGGCGGGGGTTCGCATGGGCGACATCCTGGAAGCAATCAACGGCGTCGAATATGATGGCACGGACTTCAACGGATTCATCGGGCTGATCGATGGCCCGATCGGCACAAAAGTCACGCTCCGGCTCCGCAATCCGGCGGGCGAAGTGCGCGAATGCACCATTGAGCGCCAGCGCGTTGAAATTGCGCATGTGCTCGGCGGCCAGATGCTGACCAACAATGTGGCCTACATCCGCATCGAGCAGTTCAGCCTCAATACGCCCGAAGAGTTCAGCCGGACGCTTGCGCGGCTCCATCCGGAACGGCTGTCGGGACTCATTCTCGATTTGCGCGACAATCCGGGCGGCGCCTTCGTTGCAGCGGTATCGCTGGCCAACCTCTTTCTGAAGGAGGGCGATGTCATCGTCAGCTCCAAAGGACGCGCGGAGGAACATAACGAAACCTACCGCGCGGAAGGAGAATTGCTGTTTCCCGATCTGAAAATCGCCATCCTCGTCAACGGTTCGAGCGCCTCCGCCGCCGAACTCTTCTCCGCGGCGCTGCACGACAATGGACGCGCCATTCTCGTGGGCGAGCGCACGTTCGGCAAAGCGTCCATCCAAACCTCCTTCGAGCTGCCGGACCGGAATCAGAGTGCGCTCAAGCTGACGGTCGCCTACTACTACACGCCGAACGGAGAACTCATTCACAAAAACGGGCTTCCCGTCGACATCGAGGTGACGCAAGACCCCATCGAAGCCTGGCTCGCTCAGATCGTCCTGATTGCACGTGCGGAAATGGATATCGATCCGTCGTCGGTTCTGCCGCCCGATTTACCCGCCCCGGACAAGGATCTCGCGCTCGAAGCTGCTTTGGAGGCACTCCTCAAGCCCGCAGAAGCGGACCCGTTCGCGGAGGGCGCAGCGGCGGATGAAGATGCGGTACCGGATGAGTCTGCAGAGTCTGCTGAGGCGGAAGCGCCTGCGGACGATGCCGATACGGAAACGGACGAACCGCCACCCGCGGAGGCGGACGACGATGCGTCCGTCCCGGATGCCGCCTGACCCCCCACCCTTTTTGCGTTCACGTATTTTTCCCCGCTGCCATGACCATTCTCGGCATCGAAACGTCCTGCGATGAAACCTCCGCCGCCGTCGTCCGCGACGGGCGCGAGGTGCTCTCGTGCGTTGTTCACACCCAGCCGCAACACCAGCCCTTCGGCGGTGTCGTCCCCGAAATCGCCTCGCGCTGCCACATCCGGCTGCTGCCCGGCATCGTCAAACAGGCGGTCGCCGAGTCGGGCGTCGGCTGGCACGGCATCGATGAAATTGCGGCGACCCGGGGTCCGGGGCTTGCCTCCTCCCTGCTCGTCGGCTGGTCGCTCGCCAAAGGTCTTGCCATGCGCCTCGGCAAACCTCTGCGCGCCGTCCACCACATGGAAGCGCATCTGCATTCGGTCTTTCTCGATCCGGCGGCGCCCGACCCGCATTCGGTCTACCCGATGCTGGGGCTCGCCGTCTCCGGCGGGCACACCTCCCTGTACCGGATGCCCGCCTTCGGGCGGCTCGAACTCATCGGGCGCACCGTCGATGACGCCGCCGGAGAAGCGCTCGACAAAGCCGCAAAGCTGCTGGGGCTCGGCTATCCGGGCGGGCCCGTCATCGACAAACTGGCGCGCACCTGCACACCGCACCAGGGCATCTTTCCGGAAGGGCGCATCGGCGACCATGCCGCCACGGGCGGACTCAATCCGGACCTGTGTCTGAGTTTCAGCGGACTCAAAACGGCGCTTCTGCGGCGTGTGGAGACAGCGCCGCCCGCCGACGAGGCAGCCGTTGCGCAGCTCGCCTGCGATTATCAGGAAGCCGTTGTCGGTGCCATTGTGCGCCGCGTCGAAAAAGCGCTCAACGGCGCACGGTACCTCGCCGTGGGCGGCGGCGTTTCCCTGAACAGCCGCCTGCGCACCCTGCTGGCGGACGTGTGCCGGAAACGCGGCGTGGGGCTGCTGCTCGCCCTGCCCCGCCATTGCGGCGACAATGCCGCCATGATTGCCGGACTGGCCGGCACGGGGCGCGGCATTCTCTCCCCGGCCGCCTTCGATCTCGATATCGACCCCTCCTGGCCCTCTGCCGACAGCGTCGCGTAGCGCAAGCGCACGGGCGGCGCCAGGAAGGCGCGCATCAGGGACCGTAGGTGTTCCGCGTGCCGTCGAGGCCGAAGGAGTCGGCACGCGACCCGTCGGTTCCATTCTGCCCTGTGCCGATAAGCCACAGCAGAAGCAGCGTCAGAAACAGCACGAGAAGCCGCTCTCCGGCAAGCGTCACGTCCGTGGCGCCATGGAGCGCCTTTCCGGTCGTGCGCAGCAGACGGCAAAGCGCCGCAAAAGGACGGAATAAGGAAAAACCGCCCCGGACCGGCGGTGCAGCCGGCGGCGGGACGGTCTTTTCCGATTCAGCGGATGGTGTCATCCGGTCGGGATGCTCTGCAACGGACGGACCGCTTATTCTTCCTCGTCGTCGGGAAGATCGATGGCCTCGTTGGCCAGTTCCCCGGCCTCGCGGAACTTCTTGTGGGCATCTTCCAATGCGGCGAAACCGACATTGAAGGCATCCTCGAGACGGTGGACGGTATCGACATTCGCGCGCAGAGAGGCCTGAACATCGTCCCGGTATGCGCGAAGGGCGGCGATTTCACCTTCCAGCTTCTCAATCCGGGCCTGAGCCTTGGCGAGCGTCTGCCGTGTATGAAGCAGTTGCGCGGAAAGCTCCTCAGGTGTGGCATCGAAGTCATCGAGCTCCATGCCGTCGGGAATGGGAACGGAGACGAGTTCAGCGCACTGGGTACAACGAATGACAAGTCCCGCTCCACGTTGATCGATGGAGAGAGACTTGCCGCAATGCGGACATTCAAAAACGATGTCCGTTTCCGGGATTTCCGAGGCGTCTAGCTCTTGACTGGAGCCACCGGGGACCGGGGCATCAACGGGGCTTTCAGGATTTTCGTCATTCATTGGGAATCTACTCCAGAGAAACGCCCATCCGATGGAGAAGGGGCGGATGGGTCGAACGTCTTCGCCGGAAGGCGTTCTGGTGAGGGGGAATGTCCGAACCTGTCAGCGACGCAGATGCCGGTTGACCGGGGCAGCAGCCTTACGAAGCCGCCGGAGCCTTGGTCTTGGGCACCTTGACCACGCGACCGGCCTTGATGCAGGCGGCGCAAGCGTAAATGGTGCGGGGCGTACCATTCACCAGCGCGTGAACGCGGTGCAGATTCGGGAGGAAACGGCGAGGCGTAACGGCGGTCGTGTGCAAACCGATGCCGCCCTTGTACTTCGCCAAACCGTGACGGACGATGTGATTGCCGGTAAGCGGCTTCTTGCCGCAAATGGAACAAACTCTGGACATGGGTAGGTTCTCCTTGAAAAAGTCCGATAATTATAGGCAAAGGGAAAACGCAAATCAAGCGGAAAGATTGTCGGGGACAAGCCCTTGCCTGAGCCCATGGATGGAGGTGCGCCGCCGGCGGCATCATCCTGGCGGTTCTAAATCGATATCAATGGTGAGGGTCCTCCTTTTTGGCTGTGCCGCGCAAGCGGACGGGATGGCTCCCGCCGCACAAATGCCCGGGAGAAGTCTTTGCCTGATTGTACGACAGGTTGGACAATTCTTCAAGCTAAAAGTGAATCCGCGCAGTTGTTCATCCTAAATAACGCAGTTGGCCCCGCGCGCATTCGCGCGCGGCGGCCAACTGACGGGGGCGCCGCGCCGTTGGCGCGGCGCGGAAGCGTTCACCTTTTGGG
>CASFKR010000038.1 GCA_949295265.1 uncultured Verrucomicrobiota bacterium
CGAACCCGCCCGCGTCACAGGCGGCGGTCTGCCGCCCGACGGACCGCCCCGGAAGCTGCCGCCGGGCGCCGAGACCTCCACGTCCCGGCCGCGCCATCCCCGCAGTTTGCCGCTTTGCGCCGCTTCTGCTACCATCGTCTGTGCCTGAAAGCCGTTTCTGTTTTCCCCTTTGTCTGACGAACCATGAATGCTCCAGCCCTCCAGCCCCGTTTCCTTGCGCTCACCGTGACGCTGCTGCTCTGCCTGCAATGCCCGCTCGACGCTTTGGCGCGCGTAAAACTCATCACCCTGCCGCCGCGCGAACGCGTGGAGGTCCGGCTCGGCACGGCGGAAGATGCACCGACGCTCATCGAGGAGGAGCGCATCGTGCCGCTCGTGGAAACCGAATTCGGAGGCCCTTACAACGAAATCGATTTCTCGTGGACGAATACGCGCATCGATCCGGGTTCCATTGTGCTGCGCATTCTGGGGCCCGCCCCCGGTCCGGAAAATGAAGGGCTTTTCCCGGTCGTCCTTTCGGCGACCTACCCGCCCGGAGGAAACGCCCTCGTCTGGCAGGTGAGAGCCAACAAAAGCGGTTCCGTGCGCGTTGTCATCGCTTATCTGCTGGACGGACTCAACCCCGAAACGAGCTACCGTTTCGAGGCATACCACGATGAGACGGCAGGAACCCTTCAACGCTATATTCTCCTGCACAATCTCTCCAACGAGGAATATCTCTCCAATTTCGAATCAACCGACGGGTTGCGGTTCAATCTCCTCGAGCAACGCCCCGTGGAGAGAATTCCCCTCTCCAGACTCTCCCGACTGCTGCCCCTTGGTCTGGGGGAAACCAAACAGCTCCTTGTGGAGGAGGTCCGCGGCGTCCCCATAACCCGCGAATACCGTTGCGAACCGGATGGGGAAGACGCCTGGCTGGATGAGGCGGATGCGCGGCTGAAAGTCCGCATGTTCTACGCCATCCGTAATGATGAGGCATCCCAACTCGGGCGCTCGCCGCTGCCTGCGGGCAAAGTCCGCATCTTCATTTCCGACCCGCCGCCAAAGGTGAAAGCCGTTGCCAGAAAAACCTTCCTCGGCGAGGATGAAGTCGACCGGACGCTCCGCAATGAAACGATGCGCCTCTCCGTCGGGCTGGCACAGGATATCCTCGTGCGCCGCTTCGTCGAGAAAAACGATTCCGCCCACGTAACCGGCAACCTCTACGATAAAACCGTCAGCGTCCGCTACGAAATCGAAAATTACAAGGAGGCTCCCGTCGAACTGCAGATTCTGGAAAATCTGGAGGCGCTGGAGGGGTACAACCGCAACACCAAACGGCCGGATTGGAGAGACGGCCTCAAAACCGCCTGGGAACTCGCGCCGGATTCCGAACTGGGCGCGCCCGATCCGGAGCACAGCACCGCCGACAAAGCGCTCTTCCGCGTCCAGCTGCCGGCCCGCGAAAAAGACGGACAGCCCGTCAAAATCGTAAAACGCCTCCGCGTCCGGTTCCCCGGTCAGTATGTAGAAGATTGACACGCCCCTGCCACACCCCTGCCATGCAACGCAAATCCCGCCTGTTCCGCTCCGTTGCGGTTCTCACTCTTCTGGCCCTTTCGGCGCCGGCACGCAATATCGACCTCTCGACCGTCCCGCCGCGCGCCGGCGTCGAGCTCACCATCTACAACGGTGAAGACATCACCCTCGTGCGGGAAAACCGCACGCTGACCGTCAAGCGCGGTCTCAACAAACTTCAGTTCTCCTGGGCGGATACGCTCATCGACCCCACCTCCGTGGAGCTCACGTTCCCCGGCCAGGAGGACAAGGTCACGATTCTCGAAACGGTCTTCCCGCACGACAAACCGCAGCAGCTTTCGTGGACCGTCCAGAGCGATCTGGAGGGCGATGCGCAGGCCGAGATTTCCTACTTTACGGCCGGAATCCGCTGGAAAGCCGACTACGTCATCACGCTCACGGAAGACGGCAAAACCGCCGCCGTGGAGGGGTATGTGCGCGTCGACAACCACAGCGGCGAAGAATACGCGGACGCCACGGTGCGCCTCGTTGTGGGCTCCATCAACCTCGTCGATGAAATCGCGGACCTCGCGAAACGCGGCATCACGCGCCAGACGCTTTTGCGCAAGGCGCTGGAAGCCGACGCCGTCGGCGGCATCGTCTACCGCAACAGGGAGGCTAGGCCGATGGTTGCCGCCGCTGCTGCTGCGGACTTCGCCGAACCCGAAGCCATCGAAAAGGAAGCGCTTTCCGAGTACCACATCTTCGCGCTGCCGGGCACACAGACCATTCCGGACCGGCAGGGCAAGCGCATGCGCTTCGTCGAGGCGCCGGAAACCGCCGTCACCGGTCTGTTCCGCTACCGCCCGCAGCAATACGGCGATGAGCCGGTCCGCGTGCTGCTCTTCCGCAACAGCCCGAAGAACAAGGGGCTCGGAGAATCGCCGCTGCCCAATGGCGATGTGCGCGTGTTCGCCCGCATGCCCGGGGACGGGCTCCGGTACATCGGCGAAACCGACACGCTGCAGGTGCCCGTCGAGGCGGAAATGGAAGTCGTACTCGACGCAGATCCGGATTTCCGCTTCCGGAGCGATGCGCTCACCCGCGTGCGGGAGCGCTTCGTCATGCGCCTCAAGGGCGTCGCCGTCTATCAGGAACTGACGGAAGGCAACATCAAGCCGGAGCCGGAGAGCCGTCTGGTCGGGTTTGACCTGCGCTCCACCATCCGCCACCGCATCATCAACGGCACCGGCGAACCGCAACGCCTCGAGGTGCGCCTCCCCTTCCGGGGCGATGTAAGCGTGCGCGGACCCGACCTCCCCGGGCTTCACAAACAGAGTGCCGATGCCGTCGAATATGTGGTGGAAATCCCCGCCGCCAGCCGCCGCGAACTGACGTTCGAAACCGTGGAGCGCTTCGGGCGCAACCGCAAGTCCGGCATCGGAACCTCCGTCGAAATCATTCCGTGACACGCCCCTGCCACGCGCGGCGGCGCGCTCTTCCCGCGCGCCGCCGCAAAAACACCGCTTTTTCTTGCCTCCCGCCGTCTCCTCTGTTACACTGTTCGCACCCCTTTTGAGGATTCCGCCATGTCCGTACGCCAAATCTCCCTGTTTCTCGAAAATAAACCCGGTCACCTGAGCGCCATCTGCCGCACGCTGGCCGAAGCCAAGATCAACCTCCTGGCCATTTCCATCGCCGATACCGCCGAATTCGGAATTGTGCGCATGATTGCACAAGCCCCCGACCAGGCCGTGAAGGCGCTGCAGGATGCCGGGTTCTCCGTCAACACCCGCATGGTCACCGTGGTCCGCGTGCCGGACCACGCCGGCGGCATCGCCTCCGTGCTCGATGTCATCGAACCGGCCGGCGTCAACATCGAGTACCTGTATGCGTTCGCTTCGCATTCGTCCGGCCCCGAAACGCTGATCGTTTTCCGCTTCGATGATGCCGCCAAAGCCGAGCGCGAGCTGCTGAGCGCGGGTATGTCCCTCGTGTCCGAGGCCTCCCTGACGCCCGCCGTCTGAGCCTCCCCCTTCCCTGCTGTTGCTTCTTTTCCAAACCGATGTCCCCTGACAAAACTCTGCCGGAAATTCTCGCCGACAACGCCCGCCGCTACGGCTCCGAAACCGCCCTCGTGGAGATCAATCCGCAAGAACTCGAGGATCACCACACCACGTGGAAGGAATACTCGCTCATTGAGTCCTCCCCCATCGATGCTTTCCGGAGCGAAATCACATGGGCCGCCTTTGATGAGAAGGCGAACCGGTTCGCCAATTTCCTGCTCACACGCAACGTCAAGCGGGGCGAAAAGATTGCGATTCTGCTGATGAACTGCCTCGAATGGCTGCCGATTTATTTCGGCATCCTCCGGGCAGGCGCCATGGCCGTTCCGCTCAACTTCCGCTACACGGCAGAGGAAATCAAGTACTGCCTGGAACTTTCCGACGCCACGATGCTCATCTTCGGGCCCGCCTTCACCGGGCGCGTGGAGAGCATCGCGGAAAGCCTGCCGAACATCCGCGGCCTCTTTTACGTCGGCGAAGACTGCCCTTCCTTTGCAGAGCGCTACGGGGCACTCGTCTCGTACTGCTCCTCCCGCGCGCCGGATATCCCGCTTTCGATGGATGAGGATGCCGCCGTTTATTTCTCCTCGGGCACAACGGGCTTCCCCAAGGCCATCGTGCTCACGCACCGCTGCCTCTGCCACGCCGCTGCCACCGAGCGCGCCCACCACGGGCAGACGCATGAGGACGTCTTTCTGTGCATCCCGCCGCTCTACCACACAGGTGCCAAAATGCACTGGTTCGGGAGTCTGCTTTCGGGCGGAAAGGCCGTGTTGCTGCGCGGCGTGAAGCCGGAGTGGATTCTGCGCGCCGTCTCCGAGGAGCATTGCTCCATCGTGTGGCTCCTCGTCCCCTGGGCGCAAGACGTCCTCGATGCCATCGAGCGGGGTGAGATTCAGCTTGCCGATTACGAACTGTCGCAATGGCGCCTCATGCACATCGGCGCCCAGCCCGTGCCGCCGTCGCTCATCCGGCGCTGGAAGGAGGTCTTCCCCGGGCACAGCTACGATACGAATTACGGGTTGTCCGAATCGACCGGCCCCGGGTGCGTCCATCTCGGTGTGGAGAACATCGACCACGTGGGTGCCATCGGCATCCCCGGCTACGGCTGGGAGGCGCGCGTTGTCGATTCCTCCCGCCGCACCCTGCGCGCGGGAGCCGTCGGCGAACTGGCCGTGCGCGGTCCCGGCGTCATGCGCGAATACTACAAGGATCCCAAGGCCACGGCGGAAGTGCTCGATGCCGAAGGCTGGCTCTACACGGGCGATATGGCCAAAATCGAGCCCGACGGATTCATTTATCTGGTCGACCGCAAGAAGGACGTCATCATCACCGGCGGCGAGAATCTCTACCCCGTCCAGATTGAGGATTTTCTGCGTGCGCATCCCGCCATAAAGGATGTCGCCGTGATCGGTCTGCCCGATCCGCGGCTCGGCGAAATCGCCGCCGCCATCATCGAGGTGAAGGAGGGCGCGACGCTCGATGAGGCGGGCGTGGAAACCTTCTGCCTCACCTTGCCGCGGTACAAGCGGCCGCGCAAGATCATTTTCGCCAAGGTTCCCCGCAATCCGACGGGGAAAATTGAAAAGCCCAAGCTCCGCAAGCAGTATTGCGGGCAGAGCCTCGTTGCCCGTCAGGTAGGGCTGGCCTGACGCACCCGTTCAACGCCCCGCACACGATGGAAGATCCGTATCTGGAGGGATTCATAGAAGGGCGCCGTTCCATGGCGCGGTCCATTGCCGCCAAGCTCTACGGCACCCTGCCCGATTCGGACTTGGCATCGCTGCTGGGGCTGACGCCGGAGGCGCTTTCCTCGCTGCTGGCGCCGCCCAATCCGCGCCCGGAGGCTGCGGTGGGCGCCGCGGCGGTGCCCGACGGCATGCGCCCGCTGCCCGGACTCCGCCTTGTGGAGCCGTCTTTCGTCAAGGAAATCCGGCGCGCCCGGAACCTGACGCAGAACGAGCTGGCGATGATTCTCAGCGTCCATCCCCGCACCGTGTGCGAATGGGAAACCGCAGACGCGCCCGTGCGCATCCGCTCCGAGACGTACAAGCGCCTGACAGAGCTGGCGGCGACCGCCCCCGCTATGGGGCTCGCCCCGGGCGCTCTGCAGGGCACGCCGGCCGCGTGCCCCGCGAACGACACCCCGCTGCTGGACGCAATGGACGCCCCTGCGCCATAGCCGCCGCGGCGGCGCAGCCCTTCCCCGCACGCCGCAGGGAAAATGCGCCCCCGGCTTGCCGTACACTTTCGCACGCTCCATCTGCCGTTTATAATCCCCTCTTATGGTTGCCGACCATGAAACCGCCTTCCGCCGCGCAAGCCCTCGCCGCATCCCAATATTTCACCTTCGGACGCTGGATCAGCGCGACCGGACACGGCCGCGGCTTCTCCCTTAACGATACGCAACCCGCGCCGTTCTTCCGCAAGACCTTCGACTGCGGAGAGGTCACCTCCGCGAGCGTCGCCGTCTGCGGGCTCGGCTATTTTGAGCTGTATCTGAACGGGAAACGCGTGGGAGACCACGTCCTCGACCCCGTCCCCACCGTCTACCACGTGCGCTCCTCGTACGTCGTGCACGATGTCACCGCACTGCTCAAACCGGGCAAAAACACCATCGGCGTCATTCTCGGAAACGGCATCTACAATTCGCTCACCGAAGACTGCTGGAATTTCAACACCGCAGACTGGCGCGACTGCCCGAAGTTTGCACTGGAACTGACCGCCGACGGAAAGCCGCTGCTCGGGTCGGACCGCAGCTGGAAATTCACCCTCGAAGGCCCCGTCACATTCGACAATCTCCGGTGCGGCGAATCGTACGATGCCCGCCGCGAACTGTCCGGCTGGCTCGAGCCGGCGTATGATGACACCGCATGGCAGACGCCTATGCTCATCGCGTCTCCCGGCGGGATTCTCACGCGTCAGGAGCAGCCGCCCTGCCGCGTCACCCAGACCCTCGAGGCGCACCCGATGCCCGCCTTTCCGCACGTCTACGATGCCGCGCAGAATCTGGCGGGCTGGGCGCGCATCACCGTTCGCGGCGAACCGGGCGCACGCATCACGCTCCGATACGGCGAAGCTCTGCTCCCGGATGGCATGCCCGACTGGAAGTGGCAGAAAGAACTGCCGCGCGGCCCCGTCTACCAGACCGATCAGTATACGCTCAAGGGCGGCGCCGCCGAATGCTGGGAACCGCGCTTCACGTATCACGGCTTCCGGTACATCACAACCGCCATCGAGGGCAACGCCGAAATTCTCAAGGTAGAAGCCCGCGTCGTGGGAACCGATTTCCCGGTCGTCGGCACCATCACCTTCGGGAATGAAACGCTCAATGCGCTCCAGCGCATGACGCTCTGGAGCTACCGGAGCAATTTTGTCGGCATTCCGACCGACTGCCCGCACCGCGAAAAGAACGGGTGGACCGGGGATGCGCAGCTCGCATGCGAAACCGGCCTCTTCAATTTCGACGCGGCGGATGCGTATGCCGCCTGGCTTCGCACCTTTGCCGACACCCAGCGCATCAACGGAGAATTTCCCGGCATTGCACCCACCGGCTCCTGGGGCTACAACTGGGGCAATGGCGCAGGGTGGGACAGCGCCTTCCTCATCATCCCCTACTTCACCTGGCTTTACACCGGCGACGACCGCATGATCCGCGGGCATTATGATGCCATGGTGCGCTATGTCGAATTCTTCTGCTCCATGGCGGAGGCGGGCGTCACCGATTTCGGGCTGAGCGACTGGTGCCCGCCCCGCGGCGGCACGCCCTCCGACATTACTTCCACCGGCTATCTCTATCTGGACTGCACCCTGCTCGCAACCTTTGCCCGCCATCTCGGAAAGCCGGAGGATGCCGCATACTACACGGAAAAAGCCGCCGCCGTCCGCACCGCATTCAACCGGACCTTCTATCGGGGGGATGGTCTCTACGGCACAGGGACCATGACGGCGCTCGCCTGCGCGCTGTACCATGGGCTCGTGGAACCTTCCGAAAAAGAAAAGGTCCTTCAACGTCTGGTCGGTTTGTGCGAAGCACTCAACGGCAAAGTGGATTTCGGCATTTTCGGTGCCAAATACGTTCCGCGCGTACTGGCGGAGGGCGGTCGCGCCGATCTCGCGCTACGGTTCTTCCTCTGCGAAGAATTCCCGAGCTGGGGCAACTGGGTCAAGGAAGGGCTTACCACGCTCTCGGAAGCCTGGGATATCAAAACCAGCGGCTCCCTCAACCACATCATGTTCGGTGACACGAGCGCCTGGTTTTTCACCTATCTGGGCGGCTTCCGGCACAATCCCGCGTTTCCGGGCTGGAAACGCCTCACCATCGCCCCCTGCCCCGTCATCCCCTCCTGCACCGCCAGCTATCGCGGCTACAGTTCCGACTGGACCCGTGAAAACGGAACCTTTACCATCCGCGTGACCGTACCGCAGGACGGCACCGCCGACCTCATTCTGCCGGATGGCACCACCGAAACGCTCCCGCCCGGGCACTACACCCGCTCCTGCACCATCCCTTGAAGCCGATGGGAATCGCCTCCGAACCCATCGGCGTTATCAGAATGATCTGCGATTGAATGGCGCGCGGAGCCACCGCAGCGAACCCACGACGAACACAACGTATAAGACAGCTCGCCACCCCCCGCGCCTCTGCCAACGCAGCACTCCCAGTGGCCCCAGTTGCCCCAGTGGCCTCAGCAAAAGGCACAACCGTGCCCCCCAGTGGCACCATCAAAGACACAACCGTGCCCCCGGATGCCGCGGAGGCAGTACCTGAGGACCTGAAGCAGGAGTGTAAGAGGAACTTTCCGGGCGATTACCGATGATGGCTCACCGCCGGTACCGGAGGGCGCAATCTGTACTCGAACAAAGCGGCGAGGGCGGTATCTCAGGCGGCTTCGTCGCCCCGCCGGCAGAGAAAGACAGCCCGGAGAGAGGTCAACTCTCTCCGGGCCGTCTCTGTCCTTCCAACCATCCGACAAACCGGCGTTCCGCCCGGTACAATCGGGCAGAGCCACTTTGCCGAAAAATCAATGCAGGAGAATCACCGTGGCGGGGTTAACGCGCTCTGCCCAGAGCTCGGTACCATTGCCTTCGAGCGCAAGAACAACGCCCGAGGTATTGCTCACAAAGGTGGGCTCAATCGAAGCGGCTTCCAGAATCTTCCAGCGGCCGATGCCCGTACCGCCCACGGAAACCGCGACCACACCGGAACCGGAAACCGGACCTTCCGCGGCAATGCCGCTCACGCCTTCTTCCCCGGCCAGCACCTGCAAATCCGCATCACCCGCAAAGGAAATGCCGCCGACGACCGAAAGCGTGCCCGTGCCGTCGTTGCCGCCCGGAGCGAGCACGGCACCGGCTTCCAGGCTCACCGCCGTTTCCGTAGCGTTGGAAATCGTACCGCAACCGCCCAGGATTGCACCCGAATGCACGATGAAAGCCGATTCAACCGAGGTGCCGTCAAACTGGAGCGTGCCGCCTTCCACCCGCGTGGTTCCGTAGTTGGAGCACCGGCCCGCCAGACGCAGATGACCGGCGCCGATTTTCCGCAGATTAAGCGTACCGAAATTCGTGATGTTTCCTTCGAAATCGCCGTCGGAATCGTTGTCGCCGATGGCAATCGTCCCGCTGCCGGAGTTGGGCTTGTTGAGCTCTGCGTTTCCGTACAGACCGTTGATGGTGGCGGAGTTGATCATCAGCTTGGAATAGACGTACACATCGCCGGGACGGTCCCCGTACGGCAGAGAATTGTTCCCCAGCGAAACATACCCGCACACATAGGTGTCGCCGGAATATTCGCAGGTGGCACTCACACTCAAATTGGCGGAACCCGTTTTCTCAATCTGACCGAACACGACGCCGCCCGTACCGCGGATGGGCGCCGTAATACTGGACCTCTTTCCCTGCGCATACAGAATCACTCCCTGCCGGGAACCGAAATTCAGCGGAACGCTGATAATCGGAGTTTTGCTGCGGTGATACCCCATGAGAACCATCCCGGAGGTGACGGTCAGTTCGCCGCTGCCCGTAATCGTTGTGTCGTTCGTCGGCGAATCCGCTCCCTGCATCAGCAACGCGTTGATGGTCGTGTCCGCTGTCAGCTCGAGCGTCGTGCCGCAATCCATGTACAGGTTCTCGGTTCCAACCGAACCGACGACCAGATTCGTGCAATATTCGGTGGCGAGATCAAGCGGACGGACCCCGGTCACCGGGTCGTACGTGACGAGCGTCCAGTCATAGGACGCATTCACGCCGCCGCTCGTGGTCAGCGAGCCGACAAATCCGGGAAGGATGCTCTGCCGGGAGGAACCGGCCGCTTCACCGCCGCCCGCCAGGTCCGGCGTTTCATCAAAGAGAATGGTGGCGACACCGGGTCCCGGCGTCGCGCCCAGAGAAGTTCCGCGCAACGTGCCGTACCCGCCCGGTTCGCGGACGAAACGCCCCGCCCGCAGCACCGTCGACTGCGCGCTGTTCGGATTCACCGTAACGGTCGCACCGGCCATGCCCACGCCCAGTGGCGCAAACGTAAGCGCACCGGTAATCACGTCTTCCGTGGCGGCCGACTTGTTTCCGGCGACATTGAGTGCGCCCCGGCTCAGCGTCACCGCGCTGGCGCGGGTCTGCCCGGTGGCACCGGCCGTCGTGCTGTCGAAATTCAGCGTGCCTTCCATGTTTTCAAATGCAATACCCGCACAGTCGGCACCGGGTCCCAGAGACATCGTTGCGCTGCCTTCCTTGCGGATCGTGCCGCCGCCCAAAATATCGTTTTCAATGCGCGTGCCGACGCCGATGGAAAAGAGGTGTTCCTTTTGCCCGGCATCCAGATAAAGCTCATTTCCGGCGGCCGTGGTGCCGAATGTCACCTTGCCCTTGCTCGTTTTCGGCGTCAGGTCAAGCCCGTCCTGAAGCCGCAGCGTCACGTTCGTGCCATCACCGCGCAGACCCAGCGTCAGATCTTCGGAATACTGCAAATCGAAGGCGCTGGAGGGAAAATCCATGTCTTCCGGAAACGTAATGGTCTGTGTCGCCTTCGAGGTGAGATTCGTGCCGAACACGCCATTGATGATGCCGTCCTGCCAGTTCGCCGCATCGGCGTAACTGTACGTGCCGCCCGTTCGGGGAATCCACCCCATTTGCGCCTCTGCGCAGACAGGACAAAGCGCAAGCGTCAGGACGGCGACCGCCCCTTGAAGCATCTCGGTACGTTGGTTTTTCATGGCTGGTCTGATTCGGTTCGAAAGAAACAGGGGAAAATTCGAAACGGTTTCGCTCCGGCAAAGTTTTGCCTCTGCAGAAGCGAATCATCCCATAACAGGAAGAGATTACGGAAATTCCCTACCCCCTGTCAACGAAAATCTACCTTGTATAGGACATGTATATTGAATGATTCATTTACCGCTCCAAGAGCCACTTTTACAGGATTTTTCCGATTGCGGAGACGATGATTTCCGCCCGACGGAAGTCTTGATGCAACCTGATGCGGAATAACGTCTCCTTCTCCGCCCCGCGGCTCGCCGCCTCCGGCTCCGGAGGTCCCGTTTACCCGCTCGAACGTGCGCCGCAACGCCTCGCCGACGCACGGAAAAAGCAACGGGCGCAGGGTTGCCCCTGCGCCCGCAAAACCGGCAGAAAGACGCCGCCGGATTGTCATGCTCTTACCAGGTATAGGCGGCGCGACCCATCGGCGGGAGGGTCACGGTAACCCGACCGGCAACGATGTCCTTCGTATCTTCGCCGGTGAAGGCATTCTTGACGGTTTTAACCTTGACCAGCTCGGGAATCTCGGTATCCACCTTCAATTCCTTCTCAGAGCAATTGTAGAGAACGACACAGCGCTCCTTCGCTTTGGCATTCGGGCAGACGATTCCGTGCAAGTCGCCCTCCTCGAACATACGGCGCCCGACCGAGGTCAGTCCGGGAACCAGCTTCTTAATCTCCGCCAGCAGTTCCTTCATGATTTTCTGTCCCTCCGGATTGGCGTTGAGGCCGATTCCGAGGGGACCGCCGCCGGCCTGCTTCCAGCAATACCAGAAGAAACCGCGGATATCGTGCACAATCGCCGCATAAGCAACCGCCGGAGCACTTTCGACATTCTTGGGTGAGAGCGCGCCCGGCACAAGCACGAGGCACTTGCGCCCTTCCGAAACATCCCGGGCCAGCTTGATGCAACGGATGACATTCGTCACATAATGGTAGCGGGACTTGCCGGAATCCGGGTTGAAGCCCAGCACGTCGCAGTAGTCCTTGTGGACGTAATAAAGGTCCGGACGGCACGAGCAGATATACGTCGGATGCTGCTTATCCGCATGCCAGATGTTGTTGGCACGCGTCATCTGCAGGATGGAAGCCTCCGCCGGTTCATCCGCCACATACCACATGAGCATGCCGGGATGGTCGGCAAACTTGTCAATCAGATCCTGACCCGGACCGTGATGCGACTCGAACAGGCAGCGAAGACCGTGGCCGAAGGCATTGTACATGCCAATCGGCGCACCATGGTCGAAGCCTTCTTCCCACTTCCAGAACTGGCAGGCGTTGAACCCGACCTGCTGCAGATCGTGGAACTGACTCGCCGAGTGATAAATGCCCAGCGGGAAGTACGGCGTACCGTTGACGAGCATCGTGGTATCTTCATCGATGATGCACTGCGCCGGACGCGGAGCCAGAATTTCAAAGGGAGCTTCATCGCGGAAATGCATGCGGCCCTTTCTGAGCGAGGCGCGCACTTCGTACCCGGCGGCGGCCAGATCCTTCGGCAGTTCCACGGGGACCCACCAGCGCGCCGGCACCTCATTGGTAGGAACCTGCAACGAAGTCTGGTAGACGCGATTGCTCAGCGAACTGTAGAACGCCAAATCAAGGGTGGCACCCGTCAGATCCCGGTCTCCGGGCGCAAACTTCACGAGAAAGTCGACGTCCTTTTCACGCCGCTTGGTCGACAAAATGCCGCGGTACGCATTGGGCTCAATCTCCATGATTTTGGGGAGCTTGACCGTACGCGTAAAGAGGGTCCGGTCGCCCGCAGGCAGGGTCAGCAGAAGCTTCTGCGTGATGGTGCCCCGCTTGTCGTAATCCCACGCAAGCGCGCAAACCTTGCCGACAAAATTCGTGGAAAACGAAGTTTCCTTGCCCTTGTCATCCGTAATGACCATCTTCAGCCCGGTGCCCTTCGGCGGCTCGGACTCCAGTTCGATGCTCATCGTGTTCTTGCCGGGCGTCATCGGCTTCATCTCGGAAGCGGCGACCGAAAGTCCCGCCCCGCGGAGCACCGAATAGGTCACGTAATTTTCGATGGGCTCCTTGAACGGCTGCCGGAGACAGGTCAGGTAAACGTATCCCTTGCCGACCTCCTGGAAAAGCC
The DNA here is from genome assembly GCA_949295265.1 of uncultured Verrucomicrobiota bacterium. GTDB lineage: Bacteria > Verrucomicrobiota > Kiritimatiellia > RFP12 > UBA3636 > JAEDLN01. The sequence continues at coordinate 12,922 of CASFKR010000038.1, forward strand.
CGACCGGCTTGCCTTCGCTGCAGCGTGCGAGCACCTTCCACTTGCTGTCCTTTGGCGGTTCCTCAAAGTGGGGCCACGAGTTGCCTTCCGTAATCTTGTTGGGAAAGTTGCGGAGCGTGTGCACCGGCTCGGTGCTGCTCACATAGCCGATGACCTGCCACTGGGAAGAATTGCAGCCGCCGGTTTTGAGACCGCCCAGCGACGGATCGATTTCCGCCAGCCAACTGCGGGCCGTCTCATACGAACCGTCCGTGATAATCAGACTGCCGCCCTTTTCCAGATAGCGCTTGATGGACGCCGTATCCGTATCTCCCTTCTGGAGAATGCGCGCGCTTTTTTTCCAGTTGAAAAGCGGGACGGCGATAACGACATCGAGCTTGTCCAAATCCTTGACCAGATTCGACATCCCCTCCTTGGAGCACTCGTAATAGGAGACTTTCCAGGAGGGGAACTCCTGAAAAACGGCGTTGAACTCGGTATCGTGACGGCCTTCGCCGCGCAGAACACCGATTTGCTGAGCCGGGGCATACCCCGCCAGAAAGAAAGAGACAGACAACAGAAATAAGATTATTCGTTTCATCATAACAGGCGTGAATAATACACAGAGCTAAGAAAAGAGAACCCGGAACAACTTCAGATGCGTCCGCGGTTGTCTCATAACCGTAGAAGGAGGGACTTTTTCCCTTTCCTGCACCTACTTTACCATTTAGACCACGAAAAAACCATCAACATCAGCGCACACACAAAAAAAAACGCGCCTTTCCGCTCTCCGAGCGGCAAATCCATGATTCCTCCGTCCCCTTCCCTGCCCGAATCCCGCCAATCCGCCCCGCAAATTCCCCTCATTCGCCTCCCCTCGCTTCTCCGTGACGCAGTCTCTCCCCACTTCTCGCCGCGTCTATTCTGGAACAATCAACGACCTTTGTATCCGCTAATGCTCCGACCGCTGGATATCCTCCTTTTCCCCGCAACACAGCCGCCTGAGGAAAACCTTCGCCCTTTGCAGCGAAGAGACGGAGTGCGGTATCTCAACCGGCAATCTGCCGCCAGGAAAAGCCGTCCACCGCCTGAAATGCCGATGATTCCAGCGTTTTGCACTACTCCCCGAAGGGAGACAGAGGGGGAGGGAATGCTCCACCACAGCCCCGCCAGTTCCCATCTGTTTTTCACTCCCAGTGGCCCCATCAAAAGGCACATCCGTGCCCCCCAGTGGCCCCAGATACCCCAGCGCGGCTTAGCCGCTGTGCCTCTGTGTCTCTGCGGGAAACAAAAAACTCGCGCGGCCTCGCTGCGCTGGCTGCGCTACGCTGGCTCCACTGCACGCTTGCGAGCCGTCCTGTCTGTCGTGTTCGTCCTGTTCGTCCTGTTTTCGGCTCGCTCCGCGCTGGCTGCGCTGCGCTGGCTGCGCTCCGGCGGCTGTGCCGCCGAGAAAAGTACTTATTTAACACCTTGGTCGGAACGTAGTGGAGACAGAGTCCGTGTGGCTCTATTTTTTTTATCTTCCTCGCGCGGCTTAGCTCTTCCGTGTGGCTCGCTCCGCTGGCTCCGCTACGCTGGCTCACATCTCTCCGTTCGCATCGCTGGCTTAGCCCTCTCTTTATCCCTCCGTGTGGCTCGCTCCGCTGGATACGCCTTACTCATCCTACGCTCTTTCGTTCGACCCCTTCAGGGTCGTAATATAAGGTATGCTCTACCTCGGGATTCGCTCCGCTCATCCCGAGGTTAAGCATGCTTCGACTCTTCCAGGGTCGTTGTACTGGTTTCGCCTTCCGCCGCTCCACTCCCTTCGCTCTTCCGTGTGGCTCGCGCCCTACCGCCATTCCTTTCTGCACCTTTCGCGTATCGAAAATTCTTCAAAAATCCTTGTACAATTGCCGATTTATTTGTCAAAATTGCAGAACCGAATACTCTACCTAAGGAAAGCGCCATGAATCTTTCACGGAAAAACATCGTTTTCGATTGGATTATTCATCCAATTGCAAGAACCGCCATTCTCGCATGGGGCGTCTTGCTCGGCAATCTTGCTGTTGCCGCGCCGGTCTCTTCAGAAGGCTATGATCTCGTCGACTTGACCGATACCATCGGTTCGCAGTACGCGATTTCATCCTCCCACTCGGACTATACCAAGCCCTTTGACAACGACTATCCGGATAGTCCGACGGGAACCGGACGCTGGCTGGCAAACGGTTCGACCGCCTATGTCATTTGGGACTTCGGTACGCCGACCATCGTCAATGCCTACCGCATTTGCCCGGCTTTTGCCAGCCACTTCGACGCGGCTCGCTCGCCGAAGGACTTCCAACTGCTCGGCAAGAACGACAATCCCGACGATGCGACGGGTTGGACGTAAATCGACGCGCAGACCGATCAGGCGATGGACGGCTCGACAAACGGCGCCGATTGGTACTTTTACGTTTCCGATCCGCTCAATACCACGCCCTTCCGTTACGTCAAATTGAACATTACGGCGAACCGCGGCAATCAGTATACCGATATCCAGGAAATCGAATTCTTTGATGTCATGTCCGGCAAACCGGCAATCGACGAATGCTCCATCGGCAACATTGCCGAAGGTCAATGGCAACTCTCGCTGACGCTATTCAAGAATGCCGGCAAGCCGACCGTGGAACTCTTGAACGGCGATGCGGTCGTGAAGACCATCGACTACGATACGGTCGTGAGCGCTGACGATGTCGACCCCTTTACCGCAACCCTCGATGCGGTTGAGCTCCGGCTCGATACGTCGGTCAGATATACCGTTCGCGTCACCGTTGCCAACGAAAAAGGCGCGAATTCCATGACGCTCGATACGCCTTGCTATTTCGGAGCTTTCGCCACCCCCGAACACGCCGCGAAGAAATTCACGCTGACCATTCCGGATACCTTTGACCGCACAATAACGGATTTCCCGCTGCCCGTCCGCTTGTCGCCGACGCTGATCGAAGGCTTTGACTATGGCGATTTTCTCCAGTCCGGAAACGACATGATTATCGTCGATGGCGATGGCAACGAGCTTGAATACGAAATCGAAACATGGAATCCGGACGGCGAATCGCTCGTCTGGGTCGGCACCAAGACGCTTTCGGCCGGAAGCACCTACACCGTCTACTACGGCTTTGGCAGCTACGCCGCTCACAATGCCAAGGCTGTTTGGAGCAAGGGCTTCAAAGGCGTCTATCACTTGAATGAGGCCGATGCCGCCGGCACGGCAATCAACTCCACCGTCGGCACCGCCAACGCCAGCCCCGCCAGCGCCGATACGATGAGCGCATACGCCGGTGGCGGCGTCCTCGGTCCCGCCCGCAACAGCGGCAAAACGTCGCTCAGCATTTCCTCGTACGATTCACTCGCCCTCGGCGCGGACTTTACCATCTCCGCCTGGTTCAAGGTCGCTTCCGGCAGTTCCTGGGCACGCTATTTCAACCGCAAGGCAAACTGGACCGATACCAATGGCTGGGAAGCGGAAATGGTCGAATCCGACACCAAGAAAATTAACGCACGCGGCGCTTCGGGAACGTCCATATCCATTGAGTCACCGGTCAGCCTCTCGTCGGATTGGACGCTCCTCACGCTCGTCTATTCCGGCACCACCTTGACCGGCTACATCAACGGCCAGCAAGTTTCCTACGGAACCATCGCCGCGGCGACGGATAACGGCCGCGCATTGCTCATCGGCTCAACCTCCCTTAGCACCGGCATCGATGAAATCCGCCTTAGCGAGGTGCGTTCGGCGGACGACATTTACGCCGACTGGTTCTTTGCCCGCAACAACTGCAGCTACGGCACGCCTACGGTAGTCGATGCCGAGTCCGTGCGCTTCGGCGAGCTTTCGGCTAGCGTCGCCGAGGACGGGTCCGTAACCGTCAGCGTGCCGGTGGAATCCGGCAAAGGCACGGTATCGGTCTATTACAACGGCCATTCTTACGAAAAGACGTCGCTCGGCACCATTGCAAGCACGCCTTGCACCTTTACCGACACCCCGGCCGTTCCCGAAAATGCGACCTGGTCCGTCACTGCCTATGGCGTCAATGCCAACAATACCGTCTCGCTCACCGAACCCTCCTACCTGCTGAATGGCATCGTTTCGGCAAGCAAAAAGCAAGATGGCGCTGAAAACGGCCTCGTACCGGTGATTTTCACGGTAAGCCGTCCCGCCAATGAAGAGGCGCTCGCCTATCCGCTCGTCGTCAATCTCGTCTGGGGCGGAACGGCCGCAGCCGGCGTCGATTTTGAAAACAATCTGCCCGCCACCATTACGATTCCCGCCGGCGAAAGCGCCGTCGATATCGAGGTTGCGACCATGATCAATTCCTCCGTCAAAGAGGATACGACCGTCACGCTCGCCATTGGCCAGGGAAATTACCGCATCGGCGAAAGCGCCGCAGCGACCATCTCCAACTTGCAGATTCCCGAAGGCTATCTCGTTTGGACGGCAACCGCGGATGGCCTGGCGAGCGATCCTTCCAACTGGTCCGAACAGCGCGTTCCGCAAGCGAGCGACAACATTCTCATCGACGGCAGGTTCTCGAACTATAACTGCCAGTGGGATGCCGATGCCACTGATACCGTCGCTTCCTGGACGCAGAACAACGGCTATACCGGCACGGTGGAATTCGCCACCAAATTCGAGGCGGCCGCCGCCGGCGACGCCAATCCCTTCACGGTCTTTGCCATTACCGGCGACTGCATCCTCGACAGCGGCAGCTGGACGCATCCGCAAGGCCGCACGATGGGCGACATTCACGATGCCGCATGGGATTGGCTGGGCGATTTGCTCGCCAACGAAACGTACCGCTTGCGCGTCGACTGCGGCGGTAGCCTGACCGTCGGCGCCGGTGCCGTAATCGACGCCCGCGGCAAAGGCTACTACGCCACACACGACAGCTCGCGCTGCACTACGACCGCCCACGGCGGCATCATGGACCGGACGTCACGCACCTACGGCGACCCGAAAAAGCCCATTCACATCGGCATGCCGCACAGATATGCCGGCAACTACTACAATGGTCGAGGCGGCGGCGCCATCTACCTGACCGTCTCCGGCGCGGCAATCGTGAACGGCGTCATCCGGGCCGATTCCAACAGCGACAGCCATGGTTCCGGTGCGGCCGGATCGGTCTACATCGAGGCGAATTCGCTCGCCGGAACCGGTACGATCTCCGCCATCGGCAGTGCCTCCGGAGACGGCAACTTCAAGGGTGTCGGCGGGCGCGTCGCCATCGTGACGCAGGAACCCGTCGATCGCTCGACCTTCGCAGCCATCACGGCCCAAAGCGAGTGGAAAAACGCCCAAGGCGGATTGGCTAGGTATTTCGGCGGCGCGGGTACGGTCTACTTCAAAGACGGCACCAACGGCAACGGCGAACTGGTGGTCTCCGAGAAATCCGACCACTTCGTGCTCAGCCTTGCCAACACCTATCGCATCACCGAAGTCTCGACGGACGGCGACTGGACATTCGACAAGATCACCTTCGAGCAGGGCGGCTGGCTGTTGCTGCGCGAAGGCGCAACGCTGACCCTGCCGGGCGGATTCGACTCGTGCGTTTCGACATCGGAGGACGCCACACGCTGCGGCATCCGCTACGAAGGCGGTGCGCTCGATCTCGGAACAAAGGTTAATCAAACCGTCTCCGGCAAGTGGATGTTCAGCGCCGTTTCGAACTATGTCTTCCAAGGCAACCTGACCGTCAAGGAAGGCGGTGCGCTCGGCACGCCCTATTCGAGCCAAATCAGCGAAACCGATACGACCCAGCTTCCGCTTGTCTTGAAGATGGACCTGGAAGTCACCGGCAACCTGACGATTGCCTCCGACGGAATCGTCAGCGCCCGCAACGGCGGCTTGCGCAAGGATCGAAACAATACGGAACAAGGCCTTTTGGGCTACTTGTCGCATGGCGGACGCACGATCCACTACGGCAAGACGCTCAAACTCCACTACCAAGGCTACGACTCGGTCTTCGCACCCTTTTTGCCGGGCTGCGGCGTGCCGGAGCCCAACGGACAGACATCGGCACAGTCCGGCGGCGTCCTGACGCTCAAGGTCGGTGGAACGCTGACGGTCGACGGAAAAATCAACGCCAACGGCGAACCCGAAACCCATAGCGTTGGCGGCAATGCGGCCGGCGGCATGGGCGGCGCCATCGATATTACCGCCGGGACGCTGGCCGGCGCCGAAACCGGCGCCATTACGGCGGAAGGCGGCTCGTTTGCCTGGCAGCGCGGCGGCGGCGGACGCGTTGCCGTCAAACTGACCGAACCGAATGCCGATTTCACCGGCTTTGCCGGTCGCATCAGCGCTTCGGGCCGTGCGACTGCCGGAAACGAGTGCGACTCCTCGTCCGGTACGGTTTACCTCCAGACGGGCAATGAAGCCGATGGCGAAGGCACCGTTCGCATCGCCTATCGCCTCGCAACGACGTATTATCACGCCGGCAACACCAATACCACCGAAATGGTTTCGCTGGGCTACGGCGGCGACGATCTTGCGGCCTACGAAAAGGCAAAATACGAAATTGCCGACTATGGCTACGCGGCGGCGAATGCCGATTGCAAGGTTGCTTCGGTGACGCTGGCCGATGACACGGCCAAGCTCGATCTCGAAGGTCACACCCTGAAACTCGAGCAATTCATCTATCCGAATCATTCCGGAAATGGTTTTGCACGACTCCCGTCGGGCGAATACACGGCGGCGGATCTTGCCGCTCTCGGCATTGCCGTTGTCGATTCGTCGGAGGAAGACACCGGCGTGTTGCACGTCGTCGGGCAAGCGCTCTTCTTTCTCTTGCGGTAAAGCCCCTGCCCCGCCCGCCCGTGGCGGCTCGCCAACGCGGGCCGGGAGCCCCGGCAGGCGGTAGGGGCGCACGGAGACGCCCCCGGCAACACTCTCAGCGTGTGCCCCATGACCATTACGCACGCATGGTGCGCACGCCACCATTACGCACGCGCCACGGGGCACGCGACACGGGGCACGCGCATTACACCCGCCATTTACGCCGCCGTGCCCCATGGTGCGCCCCCGTTGCGCGGTCCCGTTGCGGTAGGGCGCGATGTCCCCATCGCGCCGCCGCGCCATTGCCCGCGGTGGCTCACCGCCGCGGTGCGCGGCTTGGCAAGTAGCACACGCTGAGAGTTTTGCATGCCGCGGCTCTGTCCGCGGCACGGTGCGCGGCAGGGCCGCGCACCCGGCACGATGTCATGATCGCGCTGCCATTTACCCACGCGCATTACCCACGCGCCACGGGGCACGCGCATTACAACCGCCATTTACGCCGCCGCGCCGCATCGCCCGCGGTGGCTCACCGCCGCGGTGCGCGGCTTGGCGTGTGCCCCGCCCGTGCCCCGTGGTGCGGTCCCGTTGCGGTAGGGCGCGATGTCCCCATCGCGCCGCCGCGCCATTGCCC
>CASFKR010000039.1 GCA_949295265.1 uncultured Verrucomicrobiota bacterium
TGTCCGCCGGATGCGCGTCGAACGTGACGCCGATTTCGCGCGTGCCGTCTGCGGCGACGGTTTCGGCGATGGCGCCGCCGCCCTGCACCGTTTTGGAGACGCGCAGGAAGCGGTCCCCGAGCACATCAACGGAGTCGGCGGCGGGCGCCTGTTCGGATGCTGCGGCGATGACACGGATGTTGCGGAGGGAAAGGGTTGCGGCGGGGGCGGTGTCCCCGGCGTCCTTGGGCTGATGCTGCAGGTAGAGCTCGCCCAGAAGTTCGGCGGTGTTGAGTTCGCGGTCGCTGATATCGATGCGGAGCGTCTGCCACGCATTGCCGCCGGAGACGTTGACTTCGCGGATGACCTGTTTGCTCCAGCCTTTGGCGGGGAGCGTCAGGCGCAGCGGCGTATTCTCGGCAGCTTTGGCTTCGAACACGAGCTCGCGGGCGGTGCCGCCGGGCGCACGCGCCGCCTTGAAGAAGACGATCGCGAAGGAAGTCTTGTCCGCCGGGTGCGCGTCGAACGTGACGCCGATTTCGCGCGTGCCGTCTGCGGCGACGGTTTCGGTGATGGCACCGCCGCCCTGCACCGTTTTGGAGACGCGCAGGAAGCGGTCGCCGGTGAGCGCGAGGGCGGATGCTCCACCGGAAGCGGATACGGGTTCGCCGCCGGTGATTCCGGAAACGGCCAGCAGGATGGGCACCGGATCGGCGACCGCCTCCCAGGCGTTGTCTCCGGCGCGGTATGCTTTAGCGGAGAGGAAATCGATGGCGCGGATTTCGCGGTCCGGATGCGGATTCTTCCACCGGGCGAGGAAGGCGCCGCCCTGCAGCCGGTCATTCACGCGGAAGCGCAGCGCAACGGGCGCCTGCGTGGCATCTTTGGCACTGAGCCAGTCGCCGATCTGGGCACCGGCTTCGACTTCGAAAGTCTCGGCGGAGCCGTCCGCATAACGGATGCGGTAAACGGCGGCAAGCCCTCGCTGGCACCAGGCGGCCGTGTGGAGGAAGGCGAGCCCGTCGTACCTGGCACCCACGGGGATGTCGCGCACGGCCTCCGGGAACCCGGGACGCGCCTCACCGCGCAGGCGGATGCAGGTGTTGCCGGCGGCGTTGTCGGGACTGAGCAGTTCGAAGGCGATGCCGCCGAGTTTCACGGTGCCGGACGGGATGTTTTTCGGACAGAAGTCGCCCTGATCGGTCCAGCCGCCGAGGTTGTCCTCCGCCGTTTCATCGGCGTACCCGGCATTGGCGAAGGCGGCGATGGAAATGGGGGTCGAGGTGAGGTCGGGCGTATCCGCCTCCGCAGGGTGCAGGGATGCGGCGCGGTCATCGCGCGCCGAACCGGTTGCGTAAACGAGCAGGTTGCGGAGGTAGCGGGCGGCGGCGCCGTCCGTGCGGAAACAGACGGACGCCTCGGGCAGCGAGATGAGCAGCGTGCCGGAGCCGACGCGCGCCTCGGAGACGACGTTGCCGAACTGACTGAGTGAGGAAAGCATCGGCCCTTTGAGGGCGAGGCTTTGCTCCGCGATGAAAGGCGACAGGAAGGACGTACTGACGTAGCCGTGATCCGGGTTGTCCCACGTGTCGAACTGCGCTTCACCGAGCCCTTCGAAGACGGGGTGATCCGGAAGCGTGAGATTGAGCATGTTGGAGGGTCCGCGGAAGAGCATCTGCCCGCCGGGAATGGCCATCGAGGTATCGGTGGGCTCGAAGATGAGCAGCGTGCCGCCGCGCTTTTCGAGAAAAGCCTGCACGTCTTCGGCGGCGGAGAAGAAGCGCTGCCTGCCGGAGCGGTCGGACGGCACGATGAGCAGGGCGCCGTCGGGCGCGTCGGCGGCGGAGGCGACGGTCCTGGACGCGAGCCCGTATGCGGCGAGCAGCCCGGTGAGCGCGCGGATGTTGTCGGCGTTGCCGCAGTCGAGCACGCAGACGGCGCGTGCGGCGGCGACGGGCGCAAAGATTTCCGCGCGCGCCTGCACGAAGAGGTCGTACCAGTTGGAGCCGAGGCGCGTGTCGCCGTCCTTGAGGATGAGCCCGAGGCGGCAGGTGCCGCGCACGGTTTCGGGAAGCGCAAAGGAGACAGCGGTTTCGGAGACGGCGTGCGCGGGCGCATCGTTCAGCGGCAACGCGGCTACCTGCGCGGGCTCGCCGCCGTCGGCGGGTTCGAGCCAGAGCTCGAGCACGGGTTTGCGGAGGGTCTCCGGCGAGGCGTTGGCGATATGCGCGATCCATTCCGTCGTTTCGCCCGCGAACAGGTTGCGTGGCGCGAGGCGGTTGGCGTTGCGCAGCATCGGCAGGACGGGCTGCGTCCACACGGGCGCGTCACTGGCGGCGGAGAACCACGGCGCGAAGCCGCTGAAGCGCGAATCGAGGCGCATTTCTTCGAAAATGCGGCGCCCGTAATGGTTGCGCGCCCAGTCGACGAAACCGGGCTGCGTGGCGATGGAGGCGGGAACACTTCCCAGGAAGCCCGCGATGTCCGGATTGCCCCACGAGATGCGGTTGGCGAGGTAGCGTTCGTACGCCTTGCGGTCGCCCGGACGGAAGGTGCGGTCTTCCCGTTCGCCCCACGAATAGCCCACCATTTCAAACGCGATGACGGGCATGCGCTTCATCGCTTCGGGCGTGTAACGCTTGCTGTTTTTGGCGATGACTTCGTCCTGCACATCGCGAATGCGCCCCCACGGCGTGGCGAGGCCGACGTAATCGTGGAAATCGAGAATGTCGGTCTGCGGCGCGGCATCACCGGCGAAATCACCGGCCGCCCCCGAGAAGGTGTTGACGGGGCGGCCCTGCAGATCGAGCATGCGCACGAGGCGGGTCTGCGCATCCACGAGCGCAGGGAGGCGCTCATCGGCGGACAGGAGGATTTCGTTTCCCAGCGACCAGGCGCAGACGGACGGGAAATTGTGCGAAGAGCGGATAAAGGCGCCGACCTCCGAAAGGTTGTCCGCCGGGAAGCGGTCAAAGTCGAGGTTTGTGCTGAAGCTCCACGCCCATTCGTGCATAATGGGCAGCCCGTATTCGTCTGCAGCCTCCAGATAGAGGCGGTTGACGGGCTGGTGAGCGGTGCGCACCATGTTGTATCCGTCGCGCAGAAAGGCGCGGATTTCGGCATCCGCTTCGCGTTCGATCCGCTCGCGGGAGGTTGCAGTGGGCTCGTAATTGTGGGCGTGCGTGTTCTGCCCGAAGAGATACCGCTGGGTGCCGTTGAGGAAGAAGCGGCCGTCGCGGATGCGGAATTCGCGGTATCCGAAGCGCTCGGCATGCGCCGCGAGCACGGTGCCGTCCGCAGCCCGCACGGTCAGGAGCGCGTAGAGCAGATTGGGCTCTCCGATATCCCAGCGCGGCGTTTCCGGCGCAACGGGAACCGTGAGGCTCAAAAGGGTGCGGCCTGTCCCTTTTTCGATAGGTTGCGCGGCGCTGCCGTAGCTGACGCCCGCCTGTTCCGCCATCGCCGAGAGAATCTCCACGTGCAGGGTCGCGCCTTCGCAGTCTGCATCGCCGCGGTCGAGCACCGTTTTGAGCGCCACAGCGTTGTCGGAAAGGTGCGGGGCGAGGAGCGGCGAATCGAACCGCAGCGCCGGGCGCAGCACGAGCGCGGCATTGCGGTAGATGCCGTGTGCGCGAAGGCTCTTCCACCATTGGGCGCCGTAGGCATGCTGCAGTTTGAAGGGCGTTGCCGCGAATTTGCCGAGGTCATCGCGCACGAAGGCTGTGATGCGGTTGGCGCCGGCGGTGACGAATTTCGTGATTTCCAGTTCAAACGGCGTGTAGGAACCGAAGTGCGCGCCCGCGGGCCGCCCGTTGATGAAGAGCTCGAACTCATGCGCGACGGCTTCGAACCGGAGGAAGATGCGCCGCGTCTGCACATCGGTTTCGCTGAGCGGAAATTCGCGTGTGTACCAGACGCCGAGGAAGGGGCGCTCCGGCGTTGCCGCTTCCGGGAAATCGCGCAGAATGTCGTTGGGAACGGAAATCGCGCGCCAGGCCGCGCCCGGCTCCCGCGCCTGTTCAGGTTTCGCATGCGGCGCCGCGGCGGCCGGCTCCGCAAAACCCTGCCACGCCCCGTTGAGGGATCGCCGCTCCTCCTGCGCTGCAGCTGGGATGCTCCGCGCTTTCAGAAGATCCGCGGCGGACACGGTTTTTGCACGGACCGGCTCCCGGCGCGGGGGCATCCAGCGGTTGGTCTGCGCGTGCGCCTCCGCCGCAGGGGCAAAGGCGGCCGCACCGAGCAGCAGGCTGGGCAGGAGTGCGTGGCAAAATTGGTTGAGCGGGAAAAGGTGCATGGTCGATGAAATCTCGGAAAGGTGAGTCCTCAGGGAACGTCAAAGGTGAAAACGGTGCGCGTGCGGAAGACATCGCCCTTGGCGACGCTGTGCAGCTGCGAACCCCAGCGTGGAATCTCGGGTGTGCCGACGATGATGTTGACCGTCTGCTGATTCCATTCGCGGCGGTCGAAGAAGCCCGTAACCACGCCTTCGGGAACCTGGATGCCGAGTTTGGCGGCGGAGGAAGCCACGGAGAAGCCGTGCGGCGCGTTGATGCGGTTTTCCGCGGGGTTGTCCGTAAAGGCGCGGCGCTGCGCGGTTTCGCCGCTGCCGATGGTCAGCGTGCCGCCCTGAAAGAGTTCGACGGGCCAGTAGAGGCGCGTTTCGAAGAGGTCGCCGCGCACCTGCGCATCGCGCTCAAAACAGGCGGAAGCCTCGATGAGCAGCGTCTGCCCCTTCACCAGCTTGCGCTCGGTGACGGTGTAGAGCGGCTTGCCGTCCGCGCCGGCGACCGGGAAGCGCGTTTCGCAGACGAAGCCGTCGGCTGTGCGCGAGAATTTCGCGGCGTCCTTCGCGAGGTCGGCCTGTTTCCACTCGACGGAGTGCTCCGGCGCACCCTCCGCGTCGCGGTAGACGAACTTGCCGCAGAGGACGGATTCGCTGAGGAGGCGCCTTCCGGCAAGCGACAGCGTGCGGATGCGGCCATCCGAGAAGAAGTCGCACAAAACGGGCGGCGCATTGTATTCCCAGTCGTAAGGGACGATGTCCGGGCGGCGGCACGGGAAGGAATCCCGGAAGTCGTTCCGGCAGACCGTCATCTGGAACGAGTTGGCGTTGTACGCGTTGGGAATCGGCGCCTGCAGAATGATGCGGTTGATGCCCTTGCGGACGGGAATTTCGACGCGCCCGCCTTTGCGTTCAAACTTGGTGCCGTTGAGGTAGAAGATGGCATTTTCCCAGTTGGCGAGGGGCGTAATGAGCATGCCCGTGCCGTCTGCGGGCACTTCGAAATCGAGCGCAAGCAGGCGCGTCGCCTTGTGCGCATTGGTAAAGTCGCGGATCGCCGCGATGAAGGAGGGCTCGGACGTCGGCCCCCACGGCATGTAAGCGATGGCGGAGAAGGCGGCGCGCTCCGGATCGGCCTGGCTCCGCCAGAATTCGTGGAGCCCGCGCCCGAGGTGGTCGAGCTTTACGCCGGGCACGGAGGCGGCGATCCAGTGCGCCTCATCGAAGCGCTCCGTCTCAAACGGTCCGAGCGTGAGCGCGCAGTCGCGCGGCGTGGTGGCCGCATGGACGCTCTTCGGGTGCTGCGTTTCGGCTTCCGCCCAGAGGCGGTAGCGGTCGGTACCCGCAAGGAATTCGAGGCTGGCGGCGTAGTAGAAGAGCCCTTCCCGGCAGGCGGGATCGGCGGCGCGCGCACCCAGCGCAACCGTCTCGGTGTGCGTTTTGCCCGCGGCGAGGCGCGGCAGACGCACGGTGATGCGGCCCTTTTCCCAGGCCGGCGGCGGGTTCACCACGAGGCACAGATCTGTGAAATCAGCCGCACTGTCGTTGCGGAACGTCGCCGCGAGCGTGCCCGCATTTTCATCCGGCGCAAGCGTGAAACGGATGCCGGGAATCTTCGCGCTCGTGCCGTCCGGTGCAGCGAGATCGACCGCCTTGGGGAGCGTCCATTCCGGCGCATGCGGGAGCGTATAGAGGCCGCGCACATCCGCCTGCAGCGCGGTGCCCGCAACGGAGACCGCCGTGGGGTCGGCACCCGAAAAGGCGAGCGAGAGCGGCTGCAGCGAGCCGAGTTGCGAGGGCGCGAACCGCTCCACTTCGAAAACGGCGCGCGTGCCCTGCACGCCCGTTTTGCGGATGGCGCCGTGCAGCGCGCTGTAGCGGTAGGCACCGTATTCGTTGTCGTTGCCGTAAAACCAGTCCGGATTGCCCCGGACCTGGCGCAGGCACGCTTCCTGCACACGCTCGCCGTCCTCTTTGCACCAGGAATGGATGCCGAAGGCGACACGCGGAATCTCCGGCGTTTTCTCCGCATCATCCAGCGCCTTTTTCAGGTTCTGCGCAAAGCGCTCGGCGTTGGGCTGCCCGTCGTCCGCACTGAAGGTATGCGCCGGCATCCAGGTGTCCGGCGGCAGCCCGATGGCGTCCAGCGGCCAGTCGGAGGAGACGTAGTGCCCCGTGTTGACGAGAATGTTGCCGATGAAGGAGGGGCGCTCCGTGTCGACCGGCGAGCCCCAGTTGAAGGGGATGACGAAGGAGACGACCGTTGTGTCGCACCGCGACTCGATCAGGACGCGGTTGCGCAGAATTTCGCGGAAAACGAGGTTCGGCGCACTTTCCGTGAGGAACGGGTGGCTCAGCGAGTGGTTGCCCAGCGCATGGCCGCCCGCCAGGAGCTCCGGCGCGACTTCACGGAAGAACTTCTCGTTTTCATTCAGAAAAAACGTGCCTTTGTACCCGGCACGGCGGAGCATCGCCGCTTTGGAGCGGTGCGCCCAGTTGCTGTCGTCCCAGCGCGTCGTGAAAGCGCGTTTGGCGCCTTGTGGCAGGGGCGTGGCCGAGAGCGTCGCGGCGGCGGCTTCCGCAGGGGTGGCAAACGCCGCCGTGACGGTTTGGGTATAAGTGAGGCATCCGAGCGGATTGGTTGCGGCGCGGCAGACCGCGCCCGTCAGGAGGATGCTCGTGGCTGCCGCCGCGAGGGCGGCGATCCGGTTCCGGGAAATCGAGAAAGCGTGCGCATTCATCCGATCGGATTCCTTTGAGTGAGGTGAAAGATCAGCGGATGGAGATGAGGGTCACCGTCTCTTCCGGCGTGAAGCCGACGATGTACTGCTGCGTGCTGCTGGTCCAGGTGGAGCCGATGCCGAGCGAGCCGGAGTCCGAGACGGCGGTCCAGGAGGGGACGCCGTTCGCGTTGACGTGGTTGGTGACGGTCAGCGGCATGAGGGAGTCGAAGACTTTTTCGCCGATGGTCGGCATGCCGCCATGGTACCACACGTCCGTGATGTTGTCGGCGTGCGCAAAGGTCTGGCCCGCCAGTTCCTTGAGCCCGCTGCCGAAGATGACGCCGGTGATGCCGCTGCCGCTGAAGAGGTAGCGCGAGGTGGCGGAGACGCAACGGAGGTCAAGCGTGCCCGTCAGCGCGGCGCAGTTGTAGAAGGTGGCTTCGCCGAGGAAGACGTCGGAGGCGTTGACGCTGACGATGAATTCGGAGAGCGCGGTGCAGTTGGCGAAGGCGCCGGCATTCCAGGCGCTGGCCTGGCCGATCGTCTTGAGGTTGCGCCCGAATTTCACGGATTCAATCGCCGTGTTGCCGAAGGTGTTCCTGCCGGTGATGGCCACAACGCCCGTGAGGTCGATGGCTCCGCCGATGTTGGTGTTCCAGAACGCCTGATCAGCGATGTTGGTGACGGCCGTCGGCAGGTAGGGTTCAACGGTCGTCAGGTTGGTGCAATCGCGGAAGACGCGGGTGTTGATCTGGCAGAGGCTGTCGCCGAGGAAGACGCTCTCAAGGTTGGCGCAACCCTCGAACGGACCTTCGAAGCCGTTGCTCGAGTGGCCCAACTCCACCAGATTGTCGCCGAATGTGACAGACTTGGAGCGGATACCCGTGAACGTTTCGTAGTTCACCGCCGAAACGCCGGTGAGCGTCAGGTCATTCGTGACGGCCGTCTTGTAGAAGGCGGAGCTGTCGATGCGGACGACGCTTGCGGGCAGGAACGGCGTCACGGAGACGAGGTTCGAGCAGTTCATGAACGCCGCAGTGGAAATACGGGTCAAGCCCGTTTCCGGGAGGATGAGGCTGCCGACGGCTTCGCGGCCGACGCTGACGGTTTCACCCCAACGATGGGTGAAGCGCGGGTTCAGTTCGATGATGGGGTACGAGACTTCGGGCGCGTCCGCATTGACAACGGGCTTGGAGAAGTCGAGGACCGAGGGAACTGCCGGAGCTTGCGTACACGTCCCGACAACCAGGTTGTACTGTTCGGTGGAGAAATAAACGGTCGTAACCTCAAAGGTCCAGTCACCATCCGTAATGGTAGCAGGAGTCCCGGCGACAAACGACCAGTCAGCTGCGAGGGCGGTCGTGGCGGCAAACAGAGCCGTGAGGAGAATTGCGAAACGGTTTTTCATAAGAAGGTCTTGGTTCCGTGTTAAAGGGTGAACCGCGGGGGTTCATGGCTAGAGTAGCACCCGTTCCGACGGAAAAACATACAGGAATGCGAAATGCAAAATTCAGGTTTTACGCAATCGAACTTCCCTGATTTTCCGCATCTGCAGCGAGGGTTGACATTCTCGAAGCCCGCTTCTCATGCGGCGCAAATGGAGATGCGGGCCCGCACGGCGGGCGGGCGGCTCCTTCGCAAAAGAAACGGACGGCATCGCCGGGAAGGGGCGACACCGTCCGTGTGCAATGTGCGGCTGAACCGGGAAAATCAGTCGATGCCGACAGCGGCGCGGGCCGCATCGAGCGTCTTGCGCGCCTCCTTGCGGGCGCGCTCGGCACCGTTGAGCAGAATCTCGCGCACCTTCGCCGGATTGGCCGCCAGTTCCGCGCGGCGCTGCCGGAAGGGTCCGAACACTTCGTTGAAGACGCGCAGCAGCTCTTTCTTCGCTTCGCCGTAGCCGTAGCCGCCGGCGCGGAATTTGTCCGCCATCTCCTGCGTCTGTTCCGGCGTAGCCAGCAACCGGTAAATCTTGAAGACGTTGTTCGATTCCGGATCTTTCGGCGCCTCCAGCGGCGCGCAGTCCGTCACGATGCCCATGATCGACTTCTTGATTTCCTTTTCGGTCCCGGAAATCTCGATGGTGTTCCCGTACGACTTGCTCATTTTTTGACCGTCGGTGCCGGGTACAATCGCCACCGCTTCGGGAATGTACGCCTCCGGAAGCTTGAAGGTTTCGCCGAATTTGAGGTTGAACTTCACGGCGACGTCGCGCGTGATTTCCAGATGTTGCTTCTGGTCCTTGCCGACCGGGACGATGTCCGACTGATACAGCAGAATATCCGCCGCCATGAGGACGGGATACGAGAAGAGCGCATGCGTCGCCTCTTTGCCGTGCGCAATCTTATCCTTGTAGGAATGCGCCAGTTCGAGGCGCGACATCGGCTCCACGATGGAGAGGAGCCACGTCAGTTCCTGCACTTCCGGGACGTCGCTCTGGCGGAAGAAGACCGTCTTTTCCGGATCGAGACCCAGCGCCAGGAAGTCCAGCGCCACATCCATCGTATTCTGGCGCAATACGGCCGCATCCGAAACGGTGGTCAGGGCGTGATAATTGGCAATGAAAATGTAGCATTCGCCCTTCTGCTGAAGCTCGACACACTGCTTCATCATGCCGAGATAGTTGCCGAGATGCAATTTGCCCGAGGGCTGGATACCGGAGAGTACGCGCATGGCTGAACGGTAAGGTGGTTGGATAAAACGCGACGATTCTAATCCAAACCATCCGGAGCGTAAAGCGTCCGCCCCGCATCCGCAGGGCTTCCGCATGCATTCGTCCAGGGGATGAGAATCGTCACAGAGGGGAGGGATGAAAAACCGCCTCCGAAGGAGAACTCCGGAGGCGGCGGGTCACACACTGGCCCTCACCCGAGGGCCGATTCCTTTCCGGGGGCACAGACCCGAATCGGGAAAGTGTTTGGTTATTCCGTGATGAAGATCTGGAACCCTGCGTAGCCGTCGTTGTTGTGTTCCGCAAGATCCAGCCCCTTGAGTTCTTCGTCGCGACTGACGCGGACACCGATGGTCTTCTTGATCGCGTAGAACATAATCAGACCGAGACCGAAGGCCCAGGCAGCCGTCACGCCGACGCCCAGGAGCTGGACGAGGAGCTGGTGAACGCCGCCACCGTAGAAGAGGCCGGTCGACGATGCCGCCGTGCCGAGCACGCCTTCCGCATTGAACAGGCCGCAGGCGATGGTGCCCCAGATACCGTTCGTGCAGTGGACGGAGACCGCACCGCAGGGATCGTCAACCTTGAGCACGCGCTCAATGAAGAGGCAGGAGAACACCACGAGCGGACCGGCGATGAGGCCGATGATCAGGGCGCCCATCAGCGTGGTCGTCGCGCACCCGGCGGTGATGGCCACCAGACCGGCGAGGGCGCCGTTGAGGGACATCGAGAGGTCAGGCTTCTTGAACAGAATCCAGGAGGTGATCATGGCGGTGAGCGCCGCGCCGACCGCACCGAGGTTCGTCGTCATGGCGATACGGCCGATCGAGCCGTTGCCGTCAACCGTGGAGCCGGGGTTGAACCCGAACCAGCCGATCCACAGGAGCAGTACACCGAGCGCGCACAGCACCATGTTGTGGCCGGGAATCGCATTCGGCTTGCCATCCGGACGATACTTGCCGATACGGGGCCCGAGCATGATGGCACCCGCCAGCGCAAGCCAGCCGCCGACCGAGTGGACGACCGTCGAACCGGCGAAGTCGACGAATCCGAATTCGGAGAGCCAGCCGCCGCCCCAGGACCAGTGACCGCTGATCGGGTAGATGAACAGCGAGACGAGCACGGAGTAGAGCAGGTATGCCTTGAACTTGGTGCGTTCAGCCATGGCGCCGGACACGATGGTCGCGGACGTGGCGGCGAACATGGTCTGGAAGAACATGTACGTCCACTGCCATTCGCTGCCGGCGGCATGCCCGTCGACCGGGGCAACCGTCATGAAGAAGCCGTCCGTACCGATGAAGCCGCCCGCGGAGGTGCCGAACATCAGCGCATAACCGATGAAGAAATACGCAATCGACCCCATCACGAAGTCGAAGATGTTCTTCATCATGATGTTGCACGAGTTCTTGGCGCGCGTCAGACCCGCTTCAACCAACGCAAAACCGGCCTGCATCACGAAAACGAGAATGCCGGCAATGAGCGTCCAGACAACATTGAGGTTGAACTGCGCCATGTCGGCGACCGTCTTAACCTCACTGAGCATTTCGGGAGTCACAACTTCGGGACTCATCCAATGGCCTCCTTTCCTTTCTCTCCCGTGCGGATACGGACGCATTCATCCATCGGCAGCACGAAAATCTTGCCGTCGCCGATGGTGCCCGTGCGGGCCCCGGCAACAATGGCATCAATCGTGGGCTGGACGAAATCATCGTTCACGCCGATGGCGAGACGAACTTTCTTCAGGAGAGTCACTTCGGACACAACGCCACGGAAGGTGGTCTCATGCCCGCGCTGCTGCCCGCATCCAAGTGCGTTGGTAACAGACATCTTGTAGATGTCGCGCGCATACAGCTCTTCCTTCACGGCTGTTAACCGCTCTGGCTTGATGTAAGCGATAATCAGTTTCATGGTTCTTCTTTGTACAAGCGGTTCGGGTTTCGAACGGCGTTTTCCTTTTAGCAGAAGGCGTGCCAAGTCGGATTATCTGCGGTTAACTTGCGTAATTACAGGAGGTTATTCCATTTTCTCAGCTGATGTAGCCTTCCTTTTCTCATTACAAAATTGTAAAACCATAACCAGACCCCCTGCCAGACTTTTACCGATTTGGTCTGTTTTGAACGCTGCCGACGGGCGCTGAAAGAGTATTTTTGCACCCCGGGAAACGGGCTGCGCCCCCGTTGCGGGCAGGATTGCGCACGGAAAACCCCCGTTTCCCCGCTCTTCGGAGCCGCCGAGAGCGCTTCCACAGCCCTCCCGGCCCCGGGGAACCCGCCCCGCTGTACAAAATTGAAAAGAATCGATGAAAATTTGACGGCCGGACATGCCTCCTAACTCGAGTAAATGTAATACGTTACGTGCACACGTCGCGCCCACGCACGTACGCGGGCGCCTTTACCGGGGCTGAGCTGCGCCACACGGAGGAGCGGAGCCTGCTGCGGGCGGTTAACGCCGCCCGCACTGCCCGTGGCGGCTCGCCACCCGCCCGCACTGCCCGTGGCGGCTCGCCACCCGGTCGGTGTCCTTGCATTTGACCAATGGGTTTGTCCATTTTTGGGCTTGGTGTCCATAATGATGAACAACTGCACCCGGCCCAGGCTTATCCCGTTTTTTTTTTCGGGATAATTGATCCAGATTTCTTGAAAGATGGCTTCTGTAGCCTCTTTTCAAGACTAGATACTCGTGAATAGTCTGCCAATACTTTTTCACCCGAAAGTTCAGTAAAATAGCTTTGCCGTCGCTCCAATGGTTGCGCTGGCTTCGCCCCGGCGGCTCTGCCGCCGAGAAAAAGTCCTTATTTGACACCTTGGTCGGAACGTTCGTGGAGACTTCAGAAGGGGGCTTCGCCCCTCCGTGTGGCTCAATTAGCTTAACTCATCGCGAGGCTGAGTTTCACAACCTTCCTCCGTGTGGCTCAAAAATCCGGGATAAGCCTGCGCGCACAATGGATTGCGGGAGAAAATGCAATCCGGTAGAATAGCCGTGTTCTTATCGGGGTTTACCTTTATTCCTTTTCTTTCCATGCGCGCAACCGACCGTCTGTTGCTGGCGTCCGCCGTTCTTCTGTTTCCGGTTTTCACCCTTGCTGCGGAAGATCCCCTGATTGGGGAAATTCGCATTGTGTCACGGGACGGTGCGCCGTACGATGATACGTTTGTCCGGAGTTTTCTCTCTGCAGAACCCGGCGAACCTGCGGATCCGCAGACGCTGTCGAATGACGTGCGCGCACTGCTGAATTCCGGACGCTTCACGTATGCCGACGTCTCGACGGAGGCGCAGCCGGACGGCACGGCGGACATCACCTACACCATTCAGATGCGCCAGCGCATGATTGGCGAGGTGACCTTTGACGGCCTCGACGCCTACACGCGCACGCGGGCCCGGAAAGCCATCCTGCTCAATCCCGGCGATTTCATTGACGAAACGGTTGCCCGTGCGGCCGCCGGACGGTTGCGCGCCCTGTATTTGCGCGACCGCTATTTCGACGCGAAAGTAACGCCGATTCTGCATCCGGCGCCCGGCGGCACCGGCGTGCGGCTGGTGCTCTCTATCGAGGAAGGCAAGCGCTACAAAGTGCTGTTCCCGGAATTCCCGGGCGCGACGGCCATCAAGGAAGAATCGCTCGCAAAACTCTCCGAAATTCACGACTGGTACAACCCGCTCTCGTGGGTCACCACGCCGCGCGTCACGGATATCGACCTGGATATGATTGCGGCCGACGCGCAGCGGCAGTATCTGGACGCGGGCTACCTCGATGCGACCGTCGCGGCACCGCGCAAAATCGTGGACGGCACGCGGATGCGCGTGGTGTACGACGTCACGGAAGGCCCCGTCTACACCGTGGGCAGCATCGACCTGGTGGGCAACACGCTCTTCTCCACGGCGCAGATTCTGGCGACCGTGCCGTTGCGCACGGGCGATGTCGCGGGGGTCGGCGCGATGGACGCCGCCCGCAAAGCCGTCTCCGACTACTATGCCGCGCTGGGCTATCCGGATACGCGCGTACGCCCGGAAATGACCGTCACCGACGGGCATACGGTCAATCTGCTCTTCCGCATTGAGGAAGGCAAGCTGGTCTCCATCAACAGCATTCAGATCCGCGGTAACACCTCGACAAAAGACAAGGTGATCCGGCGCGAAATCGGGCTGGCGCCCGGAGAACCGTACAACACGGTGCAGGCGGAGCGCTCGCGGCGGCGTCTGATGAACCTCGGCTATTTCTCCGACGTGCGTCTGTACGACTCCACGCTGCCCGACGGCTCCCGCGACGTGTTTTACGACATTGATGAAACCTCGACGGGCTCGCTCACGCTCGGCGCAGGATTCTCCTCCGTCGACCACCTCGTCGGCATCTTCGGCATTTCGCAGTCGAACTTCGACATCTTCAACTGGCCGACCTTCCGCGGCGGCGGACAGAAGGCGCGCCTTGACGTCACCGTGGCGGAAGACGCCACCGATCTGAACATCTCCTTCTCCGAACCGTGGTTCCTCGACCGCCGCCTTTCGCTGGACATCAATGCGTTCATCAACAACCGCGAATACGACGAATATGAAGAGCGGCGCAGCGGCCTCACGGCGGGCATCACGCGCATGGTCCCGTGGGTGGGGCGCGTCGGGCTTTCGTACGGACTGACGCACGTCGCGCTCAAGGACGTCGTCCCTTGGGAATACGAGCTCATCGACCACCCCGGGAGGTCCTACCGCTTTACAGATGAGGACGATTCCTACCTGCTGAGCAACGTCAAACTCTCGTGGGTCTACGATACGCGCGACAACACCCTCGTGCCCAACCGCGGCACGCGCGCCCTCGGCGACGCCACGCTCTACCATGGCGCTTTCGGCTCCGAATACGATTTCTACGAACTGAACCTGCGCGGCTACCACTACATCCCGCTGCCGTTCGGGCTGCGGCTCGCACTCTCGGGACGCGTTGCGACGGTGGACGGCATCAGCGACAACGTCCCCATCGGCTCGCGCTACTTCCTCGGCGGCAGCCGCTATGTGCGCGGCTTCCGCTACCGCGAGATCGGTCCCAAGGCGAAGAACAAAGAACACGAAGGCGACTTCGCACCGGTCGGCGGCCAGACGCTCCTCTGGGCAACGGCGGAACTCTCCGTCAACCTGGCCCGGCAGATCCGCCTCGCCTGCTTCTACGACATCGGCAACGTCTGGGAAGATGCGTACGACTTCGATTTCGGCGAGCTTGCCTCCTCCGTCGGTATCGGGCTGCGCTTCGACTTCATCGGCTTCCCCATCCGCATGGACTACGCCTTTCCGATTGATGAAGATGATGAATGGACGCGCGAGCGCCGCTTCGTCTTCTGGATCGGCTTCGACAACTGAGCCGGCGCTTCTCCCCCTTTTCTCCCTGCATCCTGCCGCCCCCGCCCCTCCGGCGCACTCCCCTCCCCGCTTCCCATGCTGCTGAAACCTGACTTTCCGACGCTGGCCGCCTTTGCCGCCCTTCTGGGTGCCGGCATGCTTGTGCTCGCCCTCCCGGGCGTCGTGGCACCCGCCCGCACGAACCGGCTCTGGCGCGCCTTTCCGCGGGACGTGTGGACGGGGCGCATCCTGGCGGTCCTTGCGCTGCTGTGGGCCACGCTGTGGGGTCCGGCCATTCTGATGGAGTTCGTACCCGCCTTTGCCATGCGGAACCCCGGCGTCTATCAATGTTTTTTTCCGATTGCAGTGGTAGCGGTCTGCACCGTCCTCAAAGACCTGCTCGCTTGCCGGGCAGCGGGCATTCTTTTCGCGCTCATCCCGGCACCCCTGCTGGCCGCGGCCCGCTGGCACCCTTCACCGGCGCGCTACCTCGTCATCGTCATCGCCTACATCCTCGCCGTTGCGGGCATGTTCTTCATCGCCAAGCCCTGGCTGCTGCGCGACGTCATCCTCGCCGCCAACGCCACGGGAAAGCGCACGCGCCTCGTCTCAGCGCTCTTCCTCGTCTGCGCCCTTGCGATTCTCCTCTGCGCCGCCGTCTTCTACCCCGTCTCCCCGGAGACGCTCCCGCTCGGGCAGAACTGACCGACCTCCCCCTCCTTGCGCCGCGCCGCTGCGCGCGGCTTCTGTCATGACCTCTCACCTCGTCGGCATCGGCGGCACCGGTATGTCCGCCCTCGCAGAATGGCTGGCCGATCAGGGGGAAACCGTCACGGGGTCCGACCGCTTTCTCGACGCCCATACGGCGGTGCCCGCACTGACCGTGCTCCAGACGCGCGGACTCCCGCTCTTTCCGCAGGACGGCTCGGGCATCGGGGCCCACACCGACCGCATCATCGTCTCCACCGCCATCGAGCCGGACAACCCGGATATCCGGGCGGCGGAAGCCCGCAACATCCCGGTCGTCCACCGGGCCCGCGCCCTCGCCGACGCCATTCGCGGGCACGACCTCGTTGCCGTGGCCGGCACCTCCGGCAAATCCACGACGACGGCCATGCTCGGACATATCCTCCACGAGGCGGGGCTCGCCCCGTCCGTCGTCAACGGCGCTCCGTGCCTCAACTGGGCGGCACCCGACCGCACTGGCGCCGTCCTCGCCGGAAGCGGCTCCCTGTGCGTGGCCGAGGTCGATGAAAGCGACCGCTCCCTGCTTGCGTTTTCGCCGCGCGCCGCGCTCGTGCTCAACGCCTCCGCCGACCACTTTCCGCTCGACGAAACGCAGCGCCTCTTCGACGCCTTTCTCGCACGCGTCTCCGGCCCCGTCCTCGATGCGCGCGCACTCCCGCCGCCCGAAGAGATCTCCGAAGGCGACTGGTCCGTCTCCTTCCGCCTCGACGGGCAGCGCCTGACGCTCCCGCTCCCGGGAGCGCACAACGCCATCGACGCCGCATGCGCCTGCCGCCTCGCGCTGGCGCTCGGCGTCCCCGCCGCGGCGCTCGCTCCAGCACTCGCCGGATTCCGCGGCGTTGCGCGCCGCCTCCAGCTCATCGGTGTGGCGCCCGCGGGCTTTCACGTCGTGGACGACTACGCGCACAACACGGAGAAAATCCGCGCCTGCCTCCATGCGCTCCAGCGGCGGGCGCGGCATGTGTTCGCCATCTGGCGACCGCACGGCTATGCGCCGCTGCGCAAAATGTCCGCCGATCTGGTCGACATGTTTGCCGAAACCCTGCGGCCCGGCGACCGGCTGCTGCTCCTGCCCGTCTTCGATGCGGGCGGAACCGCCGTCCGCAATTTCTGCTCCGGGGATTTCGCGCGCCTGCTGGTCGCGCGCGGCGTCCCCGTCACTTGCCTCACTTCGCTGGACGAAGCCGCTGCCGAAGTGCGTGCCGCTGCAGGCGAGGGCGATTTCGTCGTCACCCTCGGGGCGCGCGATCCCGCGCTGCCCCGGCTTGCGCAGTCGCTTGTCAAATCCTGAGTTTCTCCCCTCTGAATCTGCTCCCGCCGCCATGCTTCACCTTCCCCATTCTACCCCCGAAGCGCAGGGCGTCGATTCCCGCGCGCTCAACCGCTTTCTGCATGCGTTCATGGCGCTCAAATGGACGCATGGCGTGATGGTGCTCCGCCACGGGCACGTCATCGCCGAACACTACCGCCGGCTCTGCTCCGCGTTCGACCGGCATCAGCTCTTTTCCCTTTCCAAGAGCTTCACCTCCTCCGCCATCGGCATCGCCATCGGCGAAGGACGCCTTTCGCTCGATGACCGGCTTGTTTCGTTTTTCCCGGAATACGATTCGCCCGCCGTCACCGAACAGATGCGCCGCGTCACACTCCGCAACCTGCTGACGATGTCCTCCGGGCACAGTTCCTGCGCCCTGTTCGGAGAGCGCTATGCCAAGCTCCACACCTGGTTCCCCGACAACCGCCCTTGGGTGCAGAACATCCTCGAAGATACGCTCGCGTACGAGCCTGGTGAACAGTTCGTCTACAACACCGGCGCAACCTTCCTGCTCGCCGCCGTCCTGCGCAAGGCGACCGGGCAGGGGCTCGTCGAATACCTGCGCCCGCGCTTCTTCCGCCCGCTGGGCTTCTCCGAAGATCTGCTCTGGGACCTGAATCCCGACGGCATCGAACAGGGCGGCTACGGCTTCAATCTGCGTCTGCCCGAAATCGCCGCCGCCGCACAATGCTGGCTCCGCCTGGGCAAGGCGCCGGACGGCACCCCGCTCATCCCCGAAGACTACATGCGCGCCGCCCTCTCCAAACAGATTGCCAACGGCACCCCCAACGGATATTCCGACTGGTTTGAGGGCTACGGCTTCCAGTTCTGGCAATGTCGACACGGCTTCGTCCGCGGCGATGGCGCCGCCGGACAGCTCGCCATCCTCTTCCCGCAATACGATGCCGTGCTCGTTGCCACGGCAGGCGTCACCGACATGCAGCGCGAACTCGACGTCACATGGGACTTCCTGGTTCCCGCCTTTCAAGGCTCCACGGAAGGCGATGACGTTTTACAACCCGCAACCTTCGAGATGGGGCCCGCCGACCCCGAGGGCGCCGCCGCCTTCCCAAAACCGCTCCGCTTCTCCGCAGGAGACAATCCGCGGAAGATTGTCGCGCTCACCCTCGAACCCGCGCCCGGCGGTGTCGACCTCTTCCTGCGCACGGCTCAGGGCGGCACCGAACATCTTCGCGCGGGCTGGACGGAGCCGCGCGCCTGCGCCCTTCAGGATGTCGATCCCAACCACCTCTTCGCCGGGTGGGGCCGTTGCCACCGCACCGGACCCGACACCCTGCGCCTGATTTTCGCCATTCCGGAATCGACCAGTTTCTATACGCTTGATATTACGCTGGGTGACGCGCCCTCTCTCCATTGGACGACCCCCATCGCCTTCTCGCGCCCCTGGCTCCAGGACGTCATCATCCCGCTCACCCCCTGCTGACGCCCCCGCCGGGCGCAGAGCTATGCCCGGACGGCGGCAGGGGCGGAAACAGGATGCAACCGGCACGCCGATAGCGGTCGGCCGCTTCGAGCAACGCTTCTTCCGTGGTGCGGAAGGTCTCGGCAAGGCAACGGAGACAGAGAAACTCCGTTGCCTGCCGGGAAACGATTTTCAGGTTCAGTGCGACGGCAATTCCGTCGACCGGACCTTCGCATTGCCTGCAACGCGGCATACAGCCTCAGCAGGCGGGCACCGGATGGCAGCGGAAGATGCGGACCGAATGCGGCGGCACCTGCCCGTTGATGTCATCGCGGCCGCTCAGCGTCGTTTCGCCGCTGATCAGATCGCGCATCTCAAGGCGATACTTCGAGTCGTACGGGAAGCCGAGCCATTCGAGGAGAATGCTGCACTCGCGCGGATTGTCCGAGAAGTTGAAGAGCCCGAGCGCGAGGTCTCCGCCTTCGAGGAACCGGGCGACAGGCACCCAGCCGGCCGACATCGCATGCGGCTCCAGGCAGTACGGCTGCGCAACCAGCGGATCCTGGTTGATGGCGATCAGGTCGCGGTTGGTGACCAGCTTGAGGATTTCCGGCGTCATCTTGCGCAAATCGCAGCCGAGCATCAGCGGCGAGCCCCACAGACACCAGGCGGCAAACTGCACGGTGTATTCGTCGATGGTGTTCGTGCTGTCCCGGCCCACATTGCCTTTGCCGAACATGCCGACCGTCAGCATATCCATGTCGTTGAAGCAGTTGGGCGCCGAATAGCACATCTTCGGCAGTTGCGAGATCGCGATGTTCTTCGCCGACTCGAAATTGTCGAAGATATCGCCCGTGGAGCGGTACATGGAGGCGCCCGTGGTGCGAATCCACGACCAGACGTCTTCCGACCCCCAGTTGCACGCCGAAAAGAGAATTTCGCGGCCGCATTGCCGCAGCGCCTGACCCATCCGCCGGTACAGGTAGGGCGCTTCTCCGTTGATGGCGCGCAGGCAGTAATCGTACTTGAGGAAATCCACGCCCCAGCGCGCAAAGGTCTTCGCGTCGAGAAACTCGTGATTGTAGCTGCCCGGGTAGTTTGCGCAGGTGCGGACGCCCGCGCAGGAATACATGCCGAATTTCAGCCCATTCTCATGCACGTAATCGGCGACCGCCTTCATCCCGTTCGGGAATTTCGTCTTGGACGGCACGATTTCGTCCGTCTGCGGATCGCGCTCATGCTCACTCCAGCAGTCGTCAATGACGAAATACTGGTACCCGGCATCTTTCAACCCGAGTTTGATAAAGGTATCGACCGATTCGCGGATGAGCTGTTCGTTGATATTTTGGCCGAACGTATTCCACGTGTTCCAGCCCATCGGGGGAGTATTGACAATCATGACGAGCCCCAGAAAAGAGGGGGATGTGATTTGAATGAATGGTTCATGAAAACGGCTCCGCTGAGCGGAACCGTTGGTTTGTCAAACCATTGTACAGAATCCTTCCGGGAATATGCAATTCGGTTTTCTCCCGGTTTTCAGGATGTAACTTCTCATCGTAAATGCGACTACCCTAGTCGCATTTACTTTGTCAAGTAACCAGTCTCAGGCGGCAGCTATGCGCAGAGGACGGCCCAGGAGGTGATGTTGCGCTGCTTGAGGGAGAAGCCTACGCCGATGCAGGTCACGGGGCGCGGGTC